>JBILYO010000179.1:0-4347 GCA_044377685.1 Polynucleobacter sp.
GCCTTCATCTTCAATCTTTCACCAGTATCGCTGACTTTTTTGCCGTCAATCTTGTAAAGACGAATCTCCTGGTTATGGGCATCTTGCACTAATACATTACGACCATCGGGGGTAAATGCTTGACCCTGTAACCAATGACCGCCCTTCACCTCCGATAGATACTCTAACTTTCCATCATGTATTGCAAATAGCTTATAAACAGCCTCACCATAATAAGAGGAGGCTCTAGGTTTATTGCTGCCATTAATGACGGTTACGCCAATCAGCTTGCCATTTGGAGAGAAGGAAACACCCTCGGGAGTTTGACCTACCGTCACTGTGTCTACCACCCTGGGAGGATCCATACTTAGATCGATCAAGCTCATGGTGTCAGCATCGCCTTGGCCTCCGCCAAGATTGCCTACTACTGCATACTTTCCGCTAGAGTCGATATCAATGCTGTAGGGCTTTAGTCCAGCAAAGATCGTTTTCTTATTGAGCGTGATATTGCTACCATTAATATCAAGAATAGAAATTTGGTTATCTCCATCACGCGTTAACAAGGCACGACGACCGTCAGGCGTAATCACAATCTGACTTGGTCCAGTTTTATCACCAATAGTAATTTTTTGTTTCTCAGTGAGCTTTTGGCCTTTGATTTCTACAATAGATACTGTGCCACCTGCGCGATTTGGAACCAATGCAAGATCACCGGCCCGATTCACTGCTAGACCCGAAGGCCCTGCACCCAAAGAAATCGTGTCCACTACTTTTAATGGATCCTTGCCACTGCCTAATGCCACTAGAGAAATGAGGTCTGATGGAATTACTTTATTAGGATCTTTTGGATCTAACTTTGTTGCAGCCGTGACTAAAGCGTATTTTTTATCAGGCAATATCGCAATCGAAGCTGGTGGGCCCACTAAAGAAGTAGGCATCACCAAATCAAAGTGAAGTCTTAATTTATCGTCCTTTAACTCTACTAAGGCAAGAGTATCTGGAACCTTACCAACCTTACCAACTCCATCCACTAATAACGCCCTGCCATCCTGAATGGAAAGAAATTTAGAAGAGTCAGAACCTCCAATTCCGGCACAGGCCGATAAAGTTAAGACGGAAATAAGAGAAAGCGGCGCGACTACGTATTTAATTTTCATGATTATTCAACCTTTGCACCAGAAATCTGCACAATCCGCGCCCATTTTGGAACTTCTAGTGCGATGAAATCTTTGAATTCACCTGGTGTGCTTCCAACTGCCCTAGACCCTTGATCAGCAAGTGTCTTTTGAACTTCAGGATCCATCATGACTTTCTTAATAGCCGCGCCCAATTTATTAACAATCGGTGCCGGAGTCTTGGCTGGTGCCAAAATGCCATTCCAAAGCGCTACCTCATACCCAGGTAGCACTTCATCGATGGCTGGCACATTTGGCAATCTTGCTGTCCGAGCTTTAGTCGTTACTCCTAATGGCTTCAACTTTCCACTATCAATAAAGGGAAGAACCTCAACCAAGGGAGATAAAACTACCTGGATTTGACCTGATAATAAATCCACGTTAGCTGGTGCACCGCCTTTATATGGCACATGAGTCATTTTGCCGCTAATCATGCTATTTAAAAGCGCACCAGATAAATGTTGCGAAGATCCATTCCCAGCAGATCCATAAAATAATTCTTTTTGCTTTGCTAGAGCAATAAATTCAACCATATTATTAGCAGGCAAATCGTTATTCACCATTAATACATTGGGAATCAGTGCGACTTGTGAGATAGGCACCAAATCTTTTTGCAAATCAAAGGTTAAATTCTTAAACAAAGACATATTGGTTGCTAAGGTACTGGTTGCCATCAGCAAGGTATACCCGTCTGAGGGCGCATTCACAACAAACTGAGCTCCAGTATTGCCTCCAGCCCCAGGTTTATTGTCAACTACCACGTTTTGTCCTAATTGCGCTTTCAGTTTTTGCGCAACTAGACGCGCAGTAATATCAGTGCTACCACCTGGAGCAAAAGGAACAACTAAAGTGATCGGTTTTTGTGGCCAATCACTTTGGGCAAAAGCACTACCAATCCAAAGACTAGAAACGAAAATCGCGATTAATTTATTCATGAAATGACTCCTTCTCTTTTGACATAGCGCTAAATTAGCGCTGACCATCACCAACAGAAATTTGCTCGACGCGTAGACCACCTAAACGCTCGTGCACCCTTGAACCAGTAGACATTGCTAAGGTATAGACTAATTCGTCGGGACGTGGAGAGTCCACCATGCCAACGTCAATCGTATTAAAGTGACTACGTATATAGCAGGCCTCAATATGGTGGAGTGGAATTTGCAAACGATATCCTGCGGCTGCAACTACTTTTGAAGCAGGAACAATCGACTTCGCATTAGTTAATACTGCTCGCATTGCCCAACCACCAGCCTCATGCCAAATAGCACCATGCTCTAATTCCCCATCAAGACCAACGATTGCCCCTTTTCCATAAGTTTCAATCTTGTCTTTGCCACCTAAGGCGTCAATCAACTCGATCACCATTTCATTTGCCATTTCGCGAGCATCTTTTACTAAACCTGAAAGATCTTCAACATAACGACCTGCATAAGGATTTTTAATCACACAAGCAATTACCCCAATCTTTAGTGGTACCTTAGCTACAGGACCTCTCTCGTGATATACGGTTTCAATCGAGAGTAATTTTTTTCTAATCTGAATTAATGACATCTTTGTCTCCTATAAATGAAATTAAATTGGCTTCTCACCAAACTGAACACCGGCCCATTCTTCAATATGGTGAATTGGAAATACATTGTCTTTATCTCCATCACCCTGTGATAAAGCAAATGCCAAGAATTGACGGGCTGCAGGATTGACTTGCATCGGCACACCTAACTTTTCTGCCTCATCGATACACATCTTCACATCTTTATGTAACAGCTCTGTAGTAAAGCGTACTGGGAAGCTGCGATCTAACACGCACTGAGGAATTCGCTCCAGCGTTGCGAAGGAACGACCACTAGATACATTGATGACATCGAGCATTGTCTTTGCATCTAAGCCAGCCTTCACTCCGTAAACCAAAGCCTCACAACTAGCGATCATGCTAGTGGCATATAAGGTGTTATTAATAATTTTTACTGTCTGACCTAATGTCGGATCAGCGCCAAGATAGAAAATATTTTTTCCTAGAGCCGACAGAATCGGCTTAATATTTTCAAAAATATCTTTTGGACCAGAAGCCATCACGGCTAAGGTGCCTTTTTCTGCAGCGACAATGCCACCACTCACCGGCGAGCCAATCATTGGGATATTGTGCTTCTCCAGCATGGCTGCTACTTGCTTGGTAACGGATGGGCCAGTGGTTGATAAATCGACTACGACTTTTACCTTACTGCCATGGACCAGCTCTGCTGCGACATCCGCAACGATTTGAGGCATTGGCAGACACAGCAATACTGTTTCTACCTCAGATGCCAAATCCTTAGCAGAGGCACAAATCTTTGCACCTGATTGAGAAAGTCGCTCCAATGCCTTCTGACTCTTGTCATAGATATAGAGCTCGTATCCTGCTGCAATCAGGCGATTAGCAAAATGAAACCCAATATTGCCAACCCCAATAAGGCCAATCTTCATATCTCCTCCAACCATTCTTATATTTTTAGAAAACAATACTTGAAGTGAGTTGGAAAGCTAACCCGTACATACCATTAGTGTTAATGGATTTAGGCTAAATTAGGGGTTCTATATGTCATTTATTTATCAGCCCATAACTTCGAGTTATGGGCTTGGGGAAAGCAGTATCTCTATGAATTTTTCAGCATGAGTTCCCTGGCGATCGAAAACCGAACGCGCAATAGATGGTTTGAGCAAAATATCTTGCTCTAGTGGTCGAACTTGCAAGCCAATCCAGGCACCGTTGGAAACCGTAAACTCATCCACGATTGCCACCCCCATGCCCGCACGAACCAGTGAACAAGCCACCTCAGTTTGGTGAATATGAATACGTGAATTAAAGGCTAAGCCCGCAGACTCAAATGCTGTTCGTACCAATTTTCCAAACTGGATCGATGGATGGTGAGAAATCAATTCGTATTGCGATAAATCTTGCAATGAAATTTTTTGCTTAGGTGCAAGCGGATGCAAATCTGGAATCACGCAAACCATTCTGCCAGTCCGAAATGCTTGTACCTCTAAATTAATATGCTCCAAAGGAAGTACTGAAACAGCCAGATCAACTTTATTACTTAAAATTTCCTGGGCCATGCTATTAAGCATAGTGGTGTGATAATTCACCTGAATTCCGGGATAGCGTCTTGTAAAACGGGTTATTGCTTCTGGCATCACTGAATAACTCAAGCAAGGGCTA
>JBILYO010000181.1:0-4324 GCA_044377685.1 Polynucleobacter sp.
AGGGGCGGCAAAAGCTGGGGAAACGCCAGAACAAGCTAGCGCCAGCATCAATTGGATGGCTAATAAACGTCGAATAAAGGAAATTTTGCCTGCTGGCTTTATCACTTGCATCCCTATATGGTAAAACTTATCCCATGAACAAACTAACTCATTTTGATGCCAGCGGCCAAGCTCATATGGTCAATGTAGGCGATAAGCCCAATACCCATAGGGTGGCTGTGGCTACTGGCAAGATCACCATGCTTCCCCAGACGTTTGAAATGGTAGAGGCTGGAAGCCATAAAAAGGGGGATGTTTTAGGAATCGCCCGAATTGCGGGTATTCAGGCATCCAAGAAAACATCAGATCTGATCCCCCTATGCCACCCCTTGGCCCTAAGCCATGTCAGTCTAGAGTTTCAATTAAATAAGGCCGAAAACAGTATCACCTGCCAAGTCAAAGCAGAAACTTCTGGCCCAACCGGTGTTGAAATGGAAGCCCTCACCGCAGTCCAGATCGCCCTTCTCACCATCTACGATATGTGTAAAGCAGTAGACCGTGGCATGGCAATGGGTGAGATAAAACTCTTAGAAAAGAGTGGTGGCAAGAGTGGGGAGTGGAAGGCGGGTAAGAGTCTAAAAAAGTAATGGCTGAAGATTGAAATACTTTGAGTTAGACCAAATTAAATCAACGTTTGCCACCAAAAGACCCTGTGAATACCCCACCGCTACCAGATAAGGAAACAGTACCTCCTACTTCATTTGCAGCTGGGCCATAAAACTGACCAGTTCCAACTCCTGACATCCCCCCTGCTGAAACGACTCCACCGGCAAATGTTGCTGATCCTGAGTTATAAGCAAATGAACCAATAAGATTAAGTCCAGAAGCGGCTGCCTTAGTATCGTTGTTAATGGTGTTGGAGGTGGTGAACATAATAGATCTATTAGTAAAATTAGCAGTTGCCGTCATATCAGAAACCGTTGAATAAACACCAGCGCTGGATCCGTAGACCCCAAATGATTTCCCTGTGAATGAAGCTGAACCAGAAGTGGGAATATTAGCTACAGCAGTTGGACTACCGACAGCAAAAGCACCTGCAGTTCCAGAGCCAGCCCCGGCAGCCCATACACCAAAAGATTGGTATTCAAATCCTGTTGATACCAACAAGTTTGTATTGGCATCCTTACTAGTGCCCAATATTATGCCGCCAGTGGTTGTAATAGTATCTCCAATTGCTGTATTGAGTGAGACAGAGGCGCCCTGAGCTGACTGTATAGAAATTGCAGTCGGATTTGTACCCGCATCATATTTTGTAGTTAACGTAGCCCCAGATATGCTCTGGCCATTAGAGGTAACCGCAGAGGGGGAATAGGTGAATTGAGTCGACCCGCCAGAAGACTGTATGGTGGTGTTTGGCGCTATGGCTGAGAATGTTGTGAAGGGAGTAGTTGATGCAGTACTTCCACCTCCACTGCTGCCTCCTCCAGCACAGGCCCCCAAAAATAAAGGTAAGCAGATATATGCAATATTTTTCATAGAACCCAGAAGACCAGAGGTAGATATAAAATTAAAATATACTAAAATGTTAAATTTGTAAATGCCCCAAAAGGAACGGAAACCTTACCGAAGTCCGAGCCAGCCTAGCTAACCATCATCGGTCTATACCAAGTAACAGACCATGCCAAAGATATGGGTAATCTCGGGCTCTTAGTGAAAAATAGAAAACAGAAGGTTACTGAGCACTCCAGAAAAAAATTATTATTAATCATATAGCTTTACCTTAAGCTGAAAAGATATCGCTCCATGCACTTTATCTCCCACGGTTGGAATAAAGAAGACATTGGCGCCAATTCTACCTTCTTCAATAGTTATTGCAGGTAGTACCGCCGGAAACCATCCTCCATTATTAGTAGACTGGTATCCATTAAACCCACCAGCTACTACGCCTAGCTTTATTGGTCCTATGGCAATAGGCTGGTAATAGATGCCCGCATAACTAGATCGATCGTTATCACTGTTTTTAAAATTACCTATTGTTGCTGATGCAACTGAATTAAAACGATACTCCAGCCCTATTCCCCAATTATTATTATTAAGATTTTGATCTTTCTGAAAGTGATAGGAATACATGCCTGGATTGACCCACACTTCATTTTTAGATTTCGGATCAATGATCTCAATCCAGCCATTTGATTCTTGAGCGCTTATTGGCTTTATGAATAAGAAAAAGGGCGCTAGCACTAGCGCCCAAATCCACTTTAGTTGTAAACGAGAATCTATCTCTTTCCTCCAAATCCACCAACGAAGGAGCCTAAATTAGATCCTGACACTGCATACGTTCCACCCACCTCATTTGCAGTCGGGCCATAAAACTTACCATTAGCATTACCAGACATCCCGTTAACAGTTGTCACGGTGCCTGATACCTTATTTGCCCCAGCAGCAATGGTTAAGGTACCAGCAAGATTCAAATCGGGCGCTGGAATCGCAGACCCTGAAGGAGACCCGCTTATATAAGTTCCTGAGGTACTAAAAGCAACTGTTCGAGCATCAAAGGAGGCTGTAGCCGTCATATTGGCATTGCTTACATAGGCAAATTTACTAGGATCGGTGTAATAACCAGATGCGCCACCAGTAAAGGTATACGAGCCAGTTGCTGGAAGACCTGTTACTGGAGTGGCACTTCCAACGCTGATTGCATTAGCTGAGGTGGTTGCATTTCCATAAGACCCCCATGCACCAAAGGTCTGATACTCAAATCCATAATAGGTAGGATTTGTAAAAACTCCAATGGTTGACTCTGACTTATTCAATGCAATGGTAGATGTCTGATAAAAACCACTTTGTAAGGTATCTCCATTTGCGGCACTAAACGATACAGAGCTTGTAGGGGTGCTTGCACTAATAGATGAAAAATTACCATTTCCACCCAATGCAAGAGTAGCTGTACCATCAGCGTCAGTCTGAACTGATGTGCCGTCCAACGCCATCGTTGAAGTAGACCCACCAGTGAAACTAGCGGGAGTATTAGCAGAAATAGTAGCTGACCAAGAAGTAAAAGCAGTGGTAGAGGCTGAGCCACTTGAAGAGCTACTGCCACCTCCAGCGCAAGCACTAATGAAAATAGGTACGAATACTAGAGCAATCTTTTGCATAATCCACCCCCCCTTTATATTTTTAATTTACTTGATTACAAGCGAATTAGAATGTTTTTACCATCGTACGCATTATTTATAAACCTAATAATTAAAATCGTAAAGTATTGTGATTACTAATAAACATTCTTGAAGAAAATTCCGCCAAAGAGCTTGTTATAGCTAAAAAATGGGATGTTTGAGTTGTTGGATTGATAAGTGATATCAATACTTGGTCTTAACCCCAGAATATAGAGGTCTCTTTTGGTAATAGACAACCAGTAAAGCTGCCCAGAATCCCTTCTTACCTCCCCCCATAAAGGGTCTGAGTCAGAGTAATTACGCTGCAATACTGAGGCCTTCAAATTCGCCTGAATATTAGTAGCATCCCAAGCAACTTGGGAGCCCAGCGTTCCATAAAAACCATTCGATGTATAGGCCGGCTGACTAGCAAAAGTTTTATCTCCTCCTGCCTCAAGATATAGCGTTAGGTTTCGGGTGATGTTGTGATTATAAAAAAGGTTTGCTTGTGTCTGGGAACCAGACAAATAAGTGTAATTAGGGTAAGTTAAAGGTCCGCCTTTAATAAAAAACCCATAGTAATCCTGACTAGGTAAATTAAAAATCCATCTTGAAGAGACATAAGCATAGTCAAATAAAGTAGATCCACCGTAAAGCATACGCTCATAACCTACTCGCAAATCTTTATAGTTATAGTCTTGCCAACGCTTTACAAAACTAACATCCAGATCTTGTTTATTAAAAGCACTTGTCTGGTAGGTAGCAGTATTCACATTAGCTTGCGCAAAATAACCTGACTGAGGAACTAGCTCTCGCTCAGCCTCAACTCCCACTGCTAAGCCCGTTTCAGAATTAGTATTCACAGCAGGCTGATAAGACAGTGTTTGCCCAAAAATACTTACTGTACGAGCACTAGTAATGTACCCAGGATTAGAGTCTTGATAGATTCCAACATAGAACTTAGCTGATTGTCTTTTTTGAATCTCGCTTAAGTACCATTCAATCTTGTCTCGAACGGTAATGGGAATCTCTTTATTGATCACATCAATGAATTGGACCTTAGCTTCTGCTAAGCGACCAGCCAAGAACAAGCTTCTAGCCCACTCAAGCTGAATACGAGGCGCAAGCGTTTCTTGATATAAGGACGCAAAGGATGCAGCTGCAGCCTCAGGGCTAGATCCCATTAATCC
>JBILYO010000180.1:0-4324 GCA_044377685.1 Polynucleobacter sp.
TGCAGAGCCTGAATCAAATCCGCTTCATCCTCGCTAACCGTAAGCATGATGACTGTCGAGTCTGGGGAGGCATGAAAAATATCAGGCAGTGATTGAATGCCGCTAGCGCCAGGCAAATGATTGTCAAGCAAGATTACATCCGGCTTTAGAGATTTACATAAGCGCAACGCCTCAATAGCGTCCCCAGCTTCGCCGACAACATCAAAGTCACTGGCCTGCGAAATTAAAGCGATCAAACCTCGCCTAAATAAGGTGTGGTCGTCAACAACTAGAATCCGGATTTTTTCCAATTTTTTCCACACCTTCAATATTGAGATAACAGAATATCACCTACGTAGGTAAAGTTAACGATATGCAGGTTCCTGCCAATGCCTCCGAGCTCAACTCCAGCTTGGCTCCAATTTTATTGGCACGTTCCTGCATGATACTCATCCCCACATGCGTGCTATCAACCGTATTTAGCTCTGTTGAAAAACCAATCCCATCATCAATTACTCTAAACATCCATTTTGGCGATTGCGCTACTTCGACTCTTACAATGCTCGCTTTCGAATGCTTTCTGATATTTGATAAGGCTTCTTGAATGACATGCATTACCTGAATCTGAACATCTGGCGCTAAAGGAAGTCCTTGCCCCTCAACAGATAACTCAGTATGAATACCGGATTGGTGCTCGAATTTTTGTAAAGTCGTCTTTATCGCAGGTTCAATATCCTCGGTATTAGTACGCGTTCTAAAATGCAACAAAAGCTCGCGCACGTCACTATAACTTTCTCTCAAGCCTTCATCCAGCTCACCTAGGATAGTTTTGGCTTTTTCCGTAGCGGGCTCTCTGATCTCATCTCTGAGCATGCCAACCTGTAATTTTAAAAACGCTAGTGACTGCGCAATTGAATCATGCAACTCTCTTGCTAATAAACTGCGCTCCTCAGAAATTGCCGCCTCTTTCTCCAAAGCTTTAATACGCAAAGCTTCCATTGCCCCAGCCAAATGATGTGCCAAGGTCCCTAGCAAGGCCCTCTGATCTGAATCTATCGACTGCTCCTTAATATAAAAAATATCAATTTCGCCAAGTAAATCTTGCTGAAATAGGATCGGAACCGAAATAAGGGCGTTATAACCTGCCTTTACGCAATGCCGATCCGCCTCTATCTTTGGATCAAATGTAATTACCTGAATTTCTGCATTACCACTAGACTGTCCACAGTAACAGTCTCCAGCAACCAAACATTGCTCTTCCTCGGTAATGGATGAGGGTAAATTTGCGCCAGATAATAAAAAATATCTCTTATTTGCCTGATCTGTCCAACGTATCGCGATGGCAGAAGCGTCCGTTATAGACAAAATTCGCTTTGAAAATCCTTGAGCCAATCTTTCCAGATTATCTTCTGTTGAAACGAATGAACTCAAATCATATAGCGCTTGCAAACGATTTTGTCGCTCTTGTAAATGGAATGTCTTTTCCCGGACCTTTGCCTCTAACCCGCTATATAAGTCACTAATAGTTTCAGTCATTGAATTAAAGCCGATTGCCAAATCACCAAATTCATCTTTTGCCTCGATTTGAACTCGTGTATTTAATTTTCCGGATCTCACACCATCAAAACCAATGCGCAGCTTCTCTACTGGATCTAAAATAACGAAATACCCCACATACATGATGACTAATGTGGCAAAAAGAGAGATAGCCAACATAGCAAACTGGAATAGATGGAGCATATTTGTCCAGTAATCAACCTCGACTTCTATTGACCCGACAAACCGATCAATATTCGCAACAAAATTATCTATGCGCGATACAGAAATACTGGTAGCCTTCCTCGTCTGTAGATCATCTTTGATGCTGCTCCATTGACCAGAAATATTTAGAAACAATTGTTTATTTAATTGATTCCAGGGCACAAATAGCGGCCGAGCTGGATCTCCATATTTAAGGGTAATGATGCTGTTGTCAAACTTAGTTATTAGCTTAGTTGTTGCCGCAGCATCACCCTCATTTACCAGAAGGGCTAACTGATAAGTTTGCATTCTCATGCGGCCAGCCTCATTGATTGCTGCCGCGCCACCCTCAAGCTTCCAAGTAACCCATAAAGTAAAGCTAATAGAAATCATCGCCAACACCAAAAGTGTCGTGCCAATGATCATTAATTTCTTTTTTAAGGTAAATTGAGTATTCTTCATTTTTAACAAATAACCATAAAAGCAATCATGCAAAAAGACGAAGAGGCAAACTGGCTTAAGCGCCTACATCCAGGTCTATTTGGCATGTCACTTGGCTTGCTTAGCATTTCATTCGCTTGGCGAAAGTACTCATATGTAACAAACACCTCCACTCAATTGGTGGAGATGATCTTTCTTGGTCTTGGTGTGTTTATTCTATGCCTTCTAACTGCACTCTGGAGTATTAAGGCGATTTTGCATCCAAGGGCAATAAAAGAACAGTTCTTAAACCCTGTTTTAGGCCCCATGATGGCCTACCTTCCCATCAGCACTCTTTTAGCTATTGCATTAATTATTCCCAAGTTTCCGGAGCATGAAATCCTTGGTTACGGATTAACCATCCTAGCCCTCCTACTTCAAGTCGTCATCGCTTGGCGCGTAGTACATCTTTTATCCATGGGTAATATGCCCGCTGACCAAGTAACACCAGCCCTGTATCTACCTATTGTTCCAGGTGGCCTTGTTGGAGGCGCTGCCTTGAATGCCATTGGATATCCTGGTTTTGGGTGCTTAGTTTGGGGAATGGGTCTTGGGGGATGGGCTTTATTAGAAATGCGAATTTTGCATCGCTTGTTTGCAGGTCCTCTGCCACCGCAATTTCGCCCAACTATTGGAATTGAAATGGGTCCAGCAGCAGTTAGCACCATCACCGCCATTACGATTTGGCCAAACCTTCCAGTTGATGCCATCTTGGTAGGTTTGGGTATTGCATCAGGCCCTATTTTTGCAGTACTCACGAGATGGCGGTCTTGGACGGCGGTCCCCTTTTCATTTGGATTTTGGTCATTTGCATTCCCTGCTGCTGCAACCACCTCTTGCGTCATTGAGGCGGTTATACGAGGAGGCTGGCCCCATCAAGCTGCGACGATTGCAATTGCTATTTCTACTGCGCTTGTCCTATTTTTGCTAGCCCGAACAATAATCTTGTTGATTCAACAAAAACTATATTGAACTCACTGCATCCACAGATGATTAGCCACACGCTCCGACGTAACCACAACTTGTGCAGTAATCACAGCCATCTTTTTTTATCATCGCATGAGCGCCACAGTCCGGACATTTTTTCCCAGCCATTAGGCCCCCACCCGTGCTTTTTTGAGAATCAAGCTCACCAATCGTAAACTCCTCTGCAGCTTTAAATTCTGCAATTCCCCTTTTGGCTAGGATATTCTCAATAGCAAAAGCCACAGCAGCCACTTCAGAGTCATGCCACATTGGGGCTACAGCACCATCTTGCTTTTTCTTCGTTCCTAATCGAACAGCCCCTCTATCCCAAGCAACCTTCCTCATATCACTGAGAGCTCTTGCAAGGAAGCCTCCGCGTGCTGCAAGAGAGAGCATTCGCATACTCGAAGTAATCCACTGCTGAGACTCTCCGCTTTGCCCCACAGGCATAAAAAATTCAATTGCCCTCTCAACACTTGCTTTCTTGCCAGCAACCACCCCCTCAACAGTCAAAAAGGAAATAATTAAATACAGCGTTTTTTGCCCATCCTGAGTCCAGTAATTAATTTTCTCAGCCACCGCAGGTAATTCGCCATTAGGACGACGATCCACCACTTTTTTTGACGGGCTATTTCTCCAATCCTCGCCATCTAGATCTGCGCTTAAGGGATTCTCGTTTGGACTAGGAGTTACCTGCAATACCGAACCCAAAATACTATTGGGTCGATAGGTGGCCATCCCCTTGAGTTTAGATTTCCATGCTATTAAATATAAATCTTTAAATTTCTCATACGGATAATCTGCGGGAACATTCACTGTTTTCGAAATAGCAGTATCAATGAATGGCTGAACTGCCGCCATCATAGCGATATGATCCTCAGCAGACATTTCAAGTGCGGTCACAAAATATTCTGGTAGCGCATTTACATCTCCACCCAACTCTTTGAATAACCTCCAGGCATGGTCCTCGACCGCATACTCTTTCGTTGAGCCGTCAGCCTCCCTTTTCTTTCTGGTGTAAGTCCATGAGAAAGGCGGTTCAATACCATTTGATGCATTGTCTGCGAATGCAAGACTCACTGTTCCAGTAGGCGCTATCGACAACAGGTGGCTATTTCTCAAGCCAAACTGCCGAATTTTTTTCTTCAAATCCTCACCA
>JBILYO010000182.1:0-4316 GCA_044377685.1 Polynucleobacter sp.
AAAGACACCTACTTGATAGTCAGCCATAAATGCAGCGGCAATCAAAATCCCATCGACAAAATTATGAATGCCATCCCCGACTAAAATCATCCAGCCACTGCGCCCTGCATTTTCTGCATCATGGCCATGATGATGGTGATGTCCATCCCCTTCATGATGATGGTCATGGCGAAGAAGGGCAATTTTCTCAAGCAAGAAAAATCCTAGTAAGCCTGCCAGCAAAGTAGTAAACAAGAGTTGAGGATTGGTGTCCTCCATGCTAAATGCCTCAGGCAATGAATGGAGTAAGGCGGTAGCTAATAGAACCCCGACCGACAAACTCACCATATTGTTTACCATCTTGGAAAGCAAAGCGACTGAAAAACTCGCCGCTACTAAAACGCTAGCTGCACCAGCTAGCGCCGTGACCAAGATAATGGTTTGTAAAACTGACATGGGGCTTATGCCACTCCTGTTTTCTTAAACCAAGCAATACACTTTTCCCAACCGTCTTTTGCAGGACCTTCACGATAGGTGGCGCGATAGTCAGCATGAAAGGCATGAGGAGCATCTGGATACACCTCAATCATCGATGCTTTGGCAGCAGGATTTTTAGCTGCCGCTTGCGCCAAAGCAGAACGCATTTGCTCCACGCTCTCTAAGGAGATCCCCGTATCAGCGCCGCCATACAAACCCAGTACAGGCGCCTTTAGGTCAGCAGCAATATCGACTGGATGACGTGGGTTGCCTTCTGTTTTATCACCAATTAAACGGCCATACCAAGCAACGCCTGAGCGCACTTGTGGCAAGGTAGCAGCAAGCCAAGTAATGCGGCCACCCCAACAGAAGCCAGTAACACCAACCCTTTTGAGGTCGCCACCATTTTTACCGGCCCATACCAAAGTAGCCTGCAAATCAATCAGCACTTGTGCGTCCGGTGTTTTAGCCACAATATTCTTCTGAATCTCTGCCACTGTTCCAAAAGAATTAGGATCGCCAGCACGAACAAATTTCTCAGGCGCAATCGCAAGATAGCCCAGCTTGGCAAAACGTCTTGTGATATCAGCAATATGTTCATGAACGCCAAAAATTTCACTGACAACAATGATGATTGGTAGTGCTCCCTTAGCATTCTCAGGACGAGAAACATAAACAGGCATCTGAAAACTGCCCACTGGGATCATTTGCTCGCCTGCTTTAATGCCCTTGAAATCGGTCTCAATGACAGCTGCCATCACAGGCTCAGAAGCAGCTACAAATCCGATTCCGATTCCGGTTGCGCCAATAGCGGATGCTTTCATAAACGTTCTTCTTTGATTCTTCATTTTGTCTCCCTCTTAATGAGCTTCTTCCCAATTATCGCCAATGCCAATACTAACCACCAAAGGCACTTTCAGTACAGCTACATTGCACATTAAATCCGGCAACTTCGCTTGCAAAATCTCAAGCTCATCGAATGGCACATCAAACACCAATTCATCATGAACTTGTAATAGCATTTTCGTCTTTAACTGCTCCTGTTCAAGCCAATTCTGAGCAGCAATCATCGCCAATTTGATTAAATCTGCTGCCGTTCCTTGCATAGGGGCATTAATAGCAGCTCGCTCTGCACCTTGGCGACGTGGGCCATTAGAACCCTTGATCTCAGGCAGCCAAAGGCGCCTTCCAAATACCGTTTCAACATAGCCATTCTCGCGCGCCTCTATACGGGTCCGCTCCATATACTGTGCAACGCCTGGATAGCGATCGAAGTACTTAGCAATATAGTTTTGCGCTGCAGAGCGTTCAATCCCTAAATTGCCTGCTAGGCCAAAAGCACTCATGCCATAGATCAGTCCGAAGTTAATCACCTTGGCATAGCGCCTTTGCTCAGAGTTCACATCACCTAAGGGGACGCCAAAGATTTCAGCAGCAGTGGCTTGGTGGACATCCTTGCCGGTCCTAAAGGCTTCTAGCAAGTTTTCATCTTCAGCAATATGCGCCATGATGCGTAACTCAATTTGTGAATAGTCGGCAGAAAGAAGCTTGCAACCATCTGCCGGAATAAATGCCTCACGAATTCGGCGACCCTCTTCAGTGCGCACTGGAATATTTTGTAAATTAGGATCACTAGAAGCTAGGCGCCCTGTGACTGCTGTTGCTTGAGAAAAATTCGTATGAACGCGCCCCGTCTTTGGATCAGCCATCCGAGGTAGTTTTTCAATATAGGTCGACATCAGCTTTGCCAAACTACGGTAATCTAAGATCCGCGCTGGCAAGGGATAGTCTTCTGCCAGCTTTTGTAAGACCTCTTCATCAGTAGAGGGTGCGCCCGAAGGTGTCTTTTTAATGACCGGCAACTCTAACTGGCCAAACAAGATCTCAGCAATTTGTTTCGGGGACTGAATATTAAAAGGCTGGCCAGCCAGCTGATGAATCTCACCCTCCAACTCTAATAAGCGCTTACCCACTTGTTGGCCCTGCTTAGCCAGTAAGACAGAGTCAATCCGAATACCATTACGCTCCATGATCCCCAATACCCGCATGGCAGGCATTTC
Organism: Polynucleobacter sp.; assembly: GCA_044377685.1. Lineage (GTDB taxonomy): Bacteria > Pseudomonadota > Gammaproteobacteria > Burkholderiales > Burkholderiaceae > Polynucleobacter. Next base: position 2,517 of record JBILYO010000182.1, read on the forward strand.
AATCTGCTCATATACATAGAGCAAGCCAGGGTTTTCTTGTATTTGCGGCCACAACTCATTATGTAAACGCAGAGTAATGTCTGCGTCCTCGGCGGCATAGTTTGTTGCCACCTGAAGGTCTACCTGATCAAAGCCAATTTGATGAACACCTTTACCGCAGACCTCTTCATAGCGAATCGTTTTTAAGCCAAGGTGGCGTTCAGCCAAGCTATCCATATTGTGTGGCATGTGTGACTCGAGCACATAAGATTCAAGCAAAGTATCAAACGCAACACCCTGAAGTGTGATGCCATAGTTTGCAAAAATATGCATGTCATACTTTAAGTGTTGGCCCACTTTCAAGTGACTAGCACTCTCTAACCATGACTTCATGCGAGACAGTACATAGTCTCGATTCAATTGTGTCTCGCCATTACGATGCGCTACTGGAATGTAACAAGCTTGGCCAGACTGAACTGATAAAGAGATCCCTACTAACTCAGCCGCTAAAGCATCTAAGCTCGTTGTCTCAGTGTCTAAGGCAGTTAGCGCTGCAGATTCAATCTTTTGTAACCATTTCTCTAAACCCACTTCATCCACCACACATTCATATTGACGTTCAATGGCATCTTGTAAATCTGTTGTGTCTTGAGATAAAGCTCTAGTAGGTGCCGATGCAATCATGCGCACTTTCTGATCCGCAGTATCCAACTCCACAGGACCGCTACTGGCGATCGGAGAGCCCGCTAGATCAAACTTTCCCTCTAGCTCTACAGCCCTATTTTCTGTCCTCTCCAAGCGTTTTTCGACATCTCGTAGCCATGATTTAAATGCGTACCGCTCAAACAAATCTCGTAGCAACTGTGCATCTTCTGACTTGGCATGTAAATCATCCAAACCCGGTAGATGGGGCGATAAATCACAATCCGTTTTGACTGTGATCAGTTGACGTGCTTGTGGTAACCACTCCAAAGAGGCGCGTAAGTTTTCACCAACCACTCCTTTAACCTGGTCAGCATTTGCCATCAAGTTATCAAGATCTCCAAATTCGGCCAACCATTTGTTAGCAGTTTTGGGGCCTGCTTTAGGAACGCCGGGAACGTTATCTACTGTATCGCCAATGATGGAGAGATAATCCACGATTAATTTTGGTGGTACGCCAAATTTTTCAATGACGCCATCAATATCTAACTTTTCATTGGTCATCGTGTTTATCAAGGTGACAGATGAATTGACTAATTGCGCCAAATCTTTATCGCCGGTTGAGATGATGGTGTCCCAACCTGCCTCAGTAGCTTGACAAGCCAAAGTACCAATCACATCATCTGCTTCAACACCAGAAACCATTAATACGGGCCAACCCATCGCCTTCACCATGGCATGAATCGGCTCAATTTGCCTCACCAAATCTTCAGGCATTGGGGAGCGATGTGCTTTGTACTCAGAGTACATTTCGTCTCGAAAAGTCTTGCCCTTGGCATCAAAAACGCAGGCAATATGGTCAGCCTGAATCTCGGAGCGGGCCCGACGCATCATATTGACCATCCCATAAATGGCGCCAGTAGGGTCTCCAGCCCCATTTCTGAGGTCTGGCATCGCGTGGAAGGCGCGGTAGAGGTAACTTGAGCCGTCTACCAACAAGAGTCTATGTTTAGTCATACCGCAATCGTACAATCTAGTTGTGAATTGCCTACAGGTTGGTTAAGGAACCACCCATCAGTAGGCTTAAAAAGGTGAAAAATGATGCATGCTCTTACTAATTTAATTGGCCATTCTTTTAGCCAAAACATTGCTCCGATGAGCCTCTTAGTCTTTTTGGTG
>JBILYO010000183.1:0-4297 GCA_044377685.1 Polynucleobacter sp.
GCGGACGGGAACACGCTCTTGCCTGGAAGCTTGCCCAATCTTCTCAAGTACAAACTGTATTTGTGGCCCCAGGCAATGGCGGTACTGCTACAGCCAAACAATCAACAGCGGGTATTGAAAATCTTCTCATTACTGACTTACAAGAGCTAGTTGATTTTGCTAAACGAGAAAAAATTCACTTGACTGTTGTAGGGCCTGAAGCACCATTAGCTGCAGGCATCGTGGATGTCTTTCGAAATAATGGCCTGCGCATCTTTGGGCCAACACAATTGGCGGCACAACTAGAATCCTCCAAAGATTTTTCTAAAGCCTTTATGAAACGTCATGGCATTCCAACTGCCAACTATCAAACCTTTTCTAGTGCACTTGAGGCGCATGCCTATATTGATACTCATGGTGCACCCATTGTGGTTAAGGCAGATGGCTTAGCTGCTGGCAAAGGTGTTGTAGTGGCGATGAGTCTAGAAGAAGCTCATGCCGCTGTTGATATGATGCTGGCCGATAATAAATTGGGTAATGCTGGTGCGCGAGTCGTCATCGAAGAATTCTTAACCGGTGAAGAGGCTAGCTTTATCGTGCTTGTCGATGGTAAACATGTTCTTGCTTTAGCTACCAGTCAAGATCACAAACGTTTATTAGATGCCGATCAAGGGCCAAATACTGGTGGTATGGGTGCCTACTCTCCTGCCCCTGTTGTCACTCCAGAAGTTCATGCGCGCGCTTTACGTGAAGTGATCATGCCTACCGTTAAGGGAATGGAATCAGATGGCATTCCTTACACTGGATTCTTATACGCAGGATTGATGATTTCTCCCGATGGCAAAATCAAGACTCTCGAATTTAACTGTCGGATGGGTGACCCTGAAACTCAGCCCATCATGGCGCGCCTACGAAGTGATTTAGTCAATGCTTTAGATCATGCAGTCGATGGCAAGCTCAATGAAATAGATTTGGAATGGGATCGTCGCACCGCCTTAGGCGTTGTACTCGCAGCGCATAATTACCCAGATACCCCGCGCAATGGTGATCTCATTAGTGGGGTTCCGATGGACACTGAAGATCAGATCACCTTTCATGCAGGTACTAAATTACTGGATGGAAAATTAGTGACTTCTGGCGGTCGAGTGATGTGTGTGGTGGGCCTATCCGATACAGTAAGGGGTGCACAACAAAAGGCTTATGAAGCAATCGAGAAAATAAAGTTTGACGGCATGCAATATCGCAAAGATATTGGCTATCGCGCGATTAAATAATCAAAGCTCTCACTCAAAGGTTAAATGAACTTGACAGATCAACAGACTCAAATCGATATTACAACCCTGAAGGACTATTTTTTAGGGTTACAAGATCGCATCACTCATGCTATGAGCGGGCTTGATGGTGCCGCCTTTATCCCTGATGAATGGCATAAACCCGAGGATAGCAAACTCAAAGGATATGGTCGCACGTGCACCTTGACTGCTGGCAATATTTTAGAAAAAGGCGGGGTGGGCTTTTCCCATGTACGTGGCGATCAAATGCCGCCTTCTGCTTCTCACCACCGACCAGAGCTGGCTGGTCGCAACTTTGAGGCCCTAGGAGTATCACTAGTCTTTCATCCACATAACCCTAAAGTACCAACTACCCATATGAATGTGCGCTGTTTTATTGCGCAAGCAAAAGATAAAGAGCCAATCTGGTGGTTTGGGGGTGGCTTTGATCTTACCCCCTACTATGGTGTAGATGAAGACTGTAAGCACTTTCATCAAACCGCTAAAGATGCTTTAGATCCTTTTGGAGAGGAGTTGTATCCGCGTTTTAAAAAATGGTGTGATGAATATTTTTACTTAAAACATCGTGATGAACCTCGAGGTATTGGTGGAGTTTTCTTTGATGACTTTAACGAACTTGGCTTTGAAAAAAGTTTTGCTATGACACGCGCGCTTGGGGACTCGTTTATCAATGCCTATTTACCCATTGTGCAGCGCCGCTATCAAGATCCCTTTACCCCTGCAGAAAAATCCTTCCAAGAATATCGTCGTGGTCGTTATGTGGAATACAACCTCATCTTCGATAGAGGGACAATTTTTGGCCTGCACTCTGGCGGTCGCACAGAGTCCATTTTGATGTCGATGCCACCAGTGGTGCAATGGTGGTACAACTATGTGCCTGAACCTGGAACACCTGAGGCCAAGCTATATGATTATTACCTCAAGCCACGAGATTGGTTAGCTTGAGCACTCTCAAGAAAATCGGCATCCTAGGGGGAACTTTTGATCCCCCGCATATTGGCCATCTCAAGCTAGCGATTCATTTTGCAAAAATATTGCATTTAGATGAACTTCTACTAATTCCCAGCGGTGAGCCATGGCAAAAAGGTTCTGACATTACATCTGCAGAAATTCGTTTTCAACTGACTGAAGCAGCTGGTATCGACTTAGCAAGAGCGCTCTTGTACTTGCAGATTCCAACGAAAATTAGCATTGATCGTCTCGAGATTGAACGTGCTGGGCCTAGTTACAGTATTAATACTGCTAAATCTCTACGTGAACGCTATGGATCTGAAGCCAATTTAATTTGGTTAACTGGAGTGGATTCCCTGATTAATCTGCCCACATGGAATTCTTGGCAAGATTTATTCAAATACATGAACTTTGCGGTAGCTAGTAGACCAAATTATGACCTTGCAGCTGAGATGAGCCCTGAAATCAGGAAGGCTTTACAAGAACATCAAACCCAAGACCTCATTGCCCTTGAAACTACACCTTATGGCCTCATCTATATTGATGAGAGCTTATCTGTTGACCTTTCCTCAACAGACCTTAGAAATCGCCTAAAAACATCTGACCGAAATTTGATTGAACCTGATCAGATCCCATCACACACCCTACAAATCATTACAAATCTAGGCCTGTACCAATAATCAGATTAAGATCTTTCTAAATACAAAATAAATTACTCAGAAACTATGGACTTACGAAAACTGCAACGCGTCATTATTGATGCCCTAGAAGATGTGAAGGCGCAAGATATTCGCGTTTACGACACTACTAAATTAAGTGAATTATTTGATCGCGTGATTATTGCAACCGGCTCTAGCAATCGTCAAACCCGCTCATTAGCAATGTCAGTTAAGGAAGATGTCAATGCCAAAGGTGGCGAAGTGATATCGATTGAGGGTTTAGAAACCGGAGAATGGGTTTTGGTAGATTGCGGCGACATCGTTGTCCATATTTTGCAACCAATGCTCCGCTCCTACTATCAGCTTGAAGGCATGTGGGGAGCTAAACCTGTGCGCGTCAAGTTGGCAAGTGAAAAAGGTCTAGTCAAGGCTAGCGAATCTGACGACGACGAATAAGTCGTCCTCTCTATTACAATATGGATCTATGCGCTTAACCATTGTTTCGGTTGGTCACAAGATGCCAGACTGGGTGACCTCTGCAACCCAAGATTACATCAAGCGTTTGCCTGCAGATTGCAGTATTGAAATCAAAGAGATCAAGCCTGATCTCACACCAGCCAAAGAGGCTCTCAAAATTACCGCTGCCATTCCAAAAGGCTCGAGAGTGATTGCCCTAGATGAACGCGGCAAAGATCAGACTACCCAAAATCTAGCGACTCAACTAGCCAACTGGCGTCAAGAAGGTTTCGATATCACCTTTTTAATTGGAGGTGCCGACGGATTGGATCTTAGCTTGAAAGAAGATGCTCAAGCTATATGGCGACTCTCAAGCCTAACACTGCCACATGCCATGGCCAGAGTTTTACTTGTGGAGCAACTGTATCGTGCTTGGACTATTTTGCAAGGGCACCCTTACCACCGTGAGTAATTCATTTATCTATTTGGCCTCCCAGAGCCCCCGTCGACAAGAATTGTTAAAGCAGATTGGTGTACGCTTTGAAATGCTAGCTCCAGATCCTAGCGAAGATAGTGAGAGCATTGAGATTCCTCTGCCCAATGAAAAAGCACGGGCCTATGTAGAGCGTGTCACTATTGCCAAAAGTGTTACTGCTCTGGCACGTTGGAAAAAACAACAATTACCATGGGCTCCGATCCTGTGTGCCGATACCACTGTCAGTCTTCCCAATAGCGCTACTGGAGAAATTTTGGGTAAGCCAACGGATGCTGCGGATGCTGCCCGCATTTTGGCAATGCTCAGCGGCAAGACCCATGAAGTATTAACTGCGGTAACTCTTACAATGAACCCGAGCGATCAACCTATATCTCTAGTACAAGTCTCTGAAGTTCAATTTGCCAACTTAAGTACCGATCAAATTAATGCCTACATCGCCAGTGGGGAGACCTTTGGTAAAGCCG
>JBILYO010000184.1:0-4294 GCA_044377685.1 Polynucleobacter sp.
CATTGGGAAGGGCAGGATTGCGTGTAGCAGTAGTAACCGCCAGGGGCTTTAACTTGTTACCATTAATGAGACCTAGCGCAGGCGGTAGGTTATCAAACATAAAATCCACTTCTTTTGCGACCAGCCCAACATTTGCAAATGTCGAGCCACGATAAGGAATATGAACCACAAAGATACCCGCTTGATTCTTGAGCATCTCGGCACTGAGGTGCAGTGATGTGCCATTACCATTAGAGGCGTAATTGAGTTTTCCGGGATTCGCCTTTGCTCGTTTGACTAAATCGGCAACAGTATTAATCCCAGATTCTGGGTTGACTAACAAGACATTGGGAAGTTGTCCTAGAACAGCAATAGGTTCAATGTTGGCTGGGTTGTAAGGCAGACTCTTATATAGAGCAGGGCTAATACTCAGTGGAGCGGAGGCCATTAAAAGGGTATAGCCATCTGGACTTGCTTTAGCAACATCGGCCGCCGCTACATTACCACCTGCTCCTGGTTTATTTTCAATAACCACGGGCTGACCGAGTTCTTTGGAGAGCTCTGGACCAATCAGGCGCGCAGCATTATCAATTAAGCCACCTGGAGGGAATGGCACTACCAACTTAATAACACGATTGGGATAGCCCTGCGCATTGACTGCGGAATAGGGAGCGAAAACGAACAGGAGAACAAAAACATTAAGCAGTAAGCGATGCATTAGTTATTCCTTAATTTTGATTTATATTTCTTTTTATCACTAAATAGACCTCTACCAGCTAGGTGTTTACCTTAATTTATTACAATCGACTTACCAAATTGCGCCAAATGTGCGACGTAAATCTTCAATCTGCACATCACTTAGGGGCGTTGCCTGATAGTTTGACATCAACCAGAGCTTAGCAGTTTCCTCTAACTCCTCAAGAACAGCGCTAGCAGTTGAGGGTGATTGATGCCATACCACTGGTCCAAGTCGGTCAAGCATGACGCCCCGGATCGGCTTAGATGTTTTAATGCTCTCTGTAATTAATTCAACCACCATAGTAGCTACTTCGGCATCACCAGGGCGTCGATATTTAATAAAAGGGATATGACCAACCTTCATGACGTAATAAGGAGTAATCGGAGGCAAGATATCTGCTTCATTCCAGACCCCTCTGATGCTCAAACTCACTAGATGGCTGGCATGAGTATGAATGATGCAAGACGCTTGAGTATTTGCTAAATAAATACTACGGTGTAGTAATACCGTTTTTGAGGCGGGGGATCCACTGATTTGCTCACCATTGGGATTAACGAGCGCAAGCTCATGGGGGACTAAATTACCAAGACAAGCATCCGTTGGAGTAATTAAAATGTTTCCATCATCTAATCGAATACTGATATTACCTGCACTTGCGTGCACATAGCCACGTAGATAAAGAGATGCGCCAACCCTACATATTTCTGCGCGAGCTTGTGATTCAATCATGATGTAAGTTCGATATCTGTGTAAATGATTTTGTAAAAAAATCGATGGAACCAAAGTTCCCTGATTTTAAGGCTACGTGGATAGTCTCATCTTGACAGCATGGAGAGCTTGCTGACATCCACGGTACCCCCGGATCAATTTGTGGACCAATGGTCATCTGTTTAATTCCTAATGCTTGCACAATAGCACCCGAGGTTTCTCCACCAGCAATCACTAATTGGCGAACACCAATTTGAACTAAACCCCTAGCGATCTCTGCGAGTATTTTTTCAATATACTCACTTGCCTGAATTGCTCCCAATTTTTCTTGTATTAATCTCACATTATCCGGCTGTGTAGTGGCATAAACAAGAATCGGACCATTCTTAAGATGAATTTCTGCCCACATAATTGCTTGCTGTACCATATTTACTTGAGATATATCTGCAAGCGGATCGATTGCAAAAGCAGGCAATCCCCTTTGACAAAAGTCTAGGACCTGCGCATTGGAGGCTTGTGAACAACTGCCTGAGATCACTGCTTGATGGCCTGAAGCAGGAGGCAGTATATCGGCACTCTCATTTAAATCTAATAAACCACGAATCCGCCAGTTATTCGGCAAACCAATTGCTAGACCTGAGCCTCCGGTAACAAGAGGTATATCCGCAATAGCCGAAGCAATAGATTCTAGATCTTGATTACAAGTAACATCAACAACTGCAATTGAAATACCTTCTTTTTGAAGCGCATGGAAACGAGCTCGAATTTCAGCAGGTCCAGCACGTACAGAGGCATAATTTACTAGGCCCACGATGCGTTGAGTTTGTGCTTGCATGACCCGAACTAAATTTGCGTCAGTCATGGGAGTAAGCGGATGATTGCGCATTCCACTCTCTGAAAGAAGTTCATTCCCAACAAAAAGATGACCATTAAATATGGTTCGTTTAGCCTCTGGAAAAGCAGGGCAGACAATTGTGAAGCCTTTACCTTCTCCATACATTGCATCCATTAGGGCTTCTGTAACTGGGCCAATATTACCCTGCGGTGTTGAATCAAAGGTTGAGCAATATTTAAAATAAAACTGTTCAACGCCCTGGGCTTTTAACCATTCATAAGCCTGTAAAGACTGCTTGATAGCTTCATGTGAAGAAATGGTTCGCGACTTGAGGGAAATGACGATAGCATCCGTATTTAGCGTTTGTGAATCGGCTGGCACACCAATAGATTGAATGGTTCGCATTCCTGCACGAACTAAGTTGTTCGCTAAATCACTTGCTCCCGTGAAATCATCTGCTATGCAACCTAGAAGTGGTCGATGGATCCGTTTTTCCAACAGAATTATCCTTTTATGACACAGGATACTGCTTGTGGGTATCTCAAAATATATGCCCGAATTAAACTCACAATAGAAGAATCTGGATTTAATCCTAGCTGGGTAGCGCGCAGATGACTAAATTGACTTGGCCATGAACTTACAATTGCATAAACCTGAGGATCTACTTTCCATTGAATTAAATTAGCTACGTCCTTTCCAGCAACTTCTTGTAATGCGTTTGCCATCTCGCCAACAGTAGTGCTTAGGGCAGGGAGGTTAACTGCTATGGGTGCACCCCATATTGAGGACGGAGATTCAAGGGCACATAGTAAGCCTTCAAGCGTTTTATCCAGAGAGGAGAGAGCCACTCGCGTTTCTGGAGGAACTGGAACAACGCTGTTCTGTCCTGATAAAGGCTCTCTCAACATTCCACTTAGAAAGCTTGATGCAGCCCCATTTGGTTTTCCAGGACGAATGGAAACGGTCATTAGACGAATATTGCGCCCATAAATTAAACCCTTTCGTGTGAAGTCAGCAACTAACTGCTCAACCATAAATTTTTGGATTCCATAACTACTTTGTGGTGTTGGTTGGTCGATATCTGAGATGCTGCTTGGTAATACATGGCCAGGAGGCGCTCCAAAAACTGCAACAGAACTAGGAAATACAAAAACAGGGCGTTGTGCTTGGTGACGAATTGCTTGCAGTAAATTTAAACTCACCTGTAAATTACTCTGCAAGCCTAGGTCTAGGTTAGCCTCACACTCTGCACTGACAGCAGCAGATAAATGAATGACTGCATCAATCTTATTTAGCGGGAGAGTTTTAGAGGTAATCAAATCATTTAAGTCGCCAATAAATGAGATAACGCGGCTCTCCGCAGCGAGATCATCAGGTAGCTTATGTAAATCAGTTAAAAAGAGCGTGGAGAGTGGAGCAGGTGTTCTGCCTTCAATCTGAATGAGCGGTTTTTTTAAAAGCTCTCGGGCTAGACTCGAACCCAAAAAACCACTACCCCCAGTAATTAGTATATGCATATGATTTTTTTATAAATTATTTTGCATCTGGTAATTTAATACCCGGAAATATCTTAATAACAGCTGCATCGTCCTCGCGACCATATCCCGCCGCAGAGGCTTGCATAAACATTTGATGGGCTGTCGCCGCCAAGGGCAGCGGAAACTTGCTTGCGCGAGCGGTATCGAGAACAAGACCTAGGTCTTTTATAAAGATATCGACTGCGGATAGAGCGGTGTAGTCTGCCTGCAGGACATGTGCCATTCGGTTTTCAAACATCCAACTATTACCAGCGCTATGCGTAATAACCTCATAGAGAGCATTAGGATCTACCCCTTCACGAATACCCAGGGCCATTGCTTCAGCTGCTACAGCAATATGAACACCGGCCAATAGCTGGTTGATAATTTTTACCTTACTACCAAATCCTGCACGATCGCCTAATTTGTAAATATTACTTGCCATGGCCTCTAAGATATTTTCTGCTTTTTGATATGCATCAGCATGACCAGAGGTCATCATTGTGATTTGGCCAG
>JBILYO010000185.1:0-4268 GCA_044377685.1 Polynucleobacter sp.
CTGTTGGACCCCCAGGAGGAAATGGAACGACTAATCGAATGGGCTTAGTCGGATAATTTTGAGAAATGGCATTACCAGAGAGCAGAAATGCACTGATCAACATTAATAAATATTGACTGTTTTTACGATTGAGAAAATTCATATCAATTTGCCTCACATTTCAGGGTTATGTATTACTCTAAATCAACAAACATATAATGTATATTTATATTAATTTAATTTAAATATAAGCCATTGTTATGAATATCAAACAGATTGACTTGAGATTACTGCGTAGCTTTCTTACAGTTGCCCGAACCGGCAACTTTGTGAGGGCTTCTGAAGCTTTAAGCATTACTCAATCAGCTCTTTCGCAGCAAATGAAAGAATTGGCTGGGCATCTGGACCAAGCTCTATTTGAAAAAAGAGGGCGCAGCTTAATTTTGACAAAATTTGGAAATGGACTGCTCCAAAAAATTGAGCCCTTACTTGGACAAATCGAAGAAGCCCTGATGCAAAGCGTGGACGATAGCAGAAATATCATCGGCACTTTACGTGTTGGCGCTACCAATACTTATTCAAAAACGATTGCACTTCCAGCCTGCATAGAGTTACTAAAAGAATATCCTAGCCTCAAAATAGAACTTCAAGAGCTACCAGCCCAGAAGGTCTTAACCGAATTAATGGAGGGCACTGTTGACGTCGCCATCATTCCTCAAGATTATCAATTCCCTGATCTTGAGTGGAGCAGCCTCATTACAGAGCAATTTTCAGTCATCGGTAATATCAAAATGATCGAGAAGCTGCCGAATACGATTACCCTTAAATATTTAGCCAAGTATGAACTTGCTGCTCTGAATCGGCAATTTTTAATGCGCCAAAAAATTGATGCGCAGGCTCGAAAAGAAGGGGCTTCCCTAGAGATTCGCATGGAAGCTTCAAGCATGGGAGATCTTTTGGAGATAGCTAAATCTGGAAAGCTTTTAGCGCTCGGAAGCTCAATTGCTTTATTAAAGGAAAAACAATTAAGATCAAAAGAGATCAAGGGTGAACTCTTAATCAGAACTGCTGCAGTGTGCTGGAGAAAAACTAAATTTGTTAATAGCGCAATGATTGCTTTTCAAGAAAAAGCTCAAGAAATCTCGAGTTCACTAGAGTCTGAAATCAAGCAAAGGAAGCGCTAAGTTTAGTTAGCTTTGAAGCTAATAAAAAATCACTCAATGGAATACAGCGCCTTTTAATATATTAACGCTGCTTATGCTTATATTAATAAAATATTATTATTCATAAAGTCTCATTTTTGCTATAGTCAATCAATACTCTATAGGCAACTGGCATCTTCTCTGTCACTATATTTTTACTAAGGAATCACGCTGCTATGAATCATGATGATGCATTGCTCAATTATCTAGCTCAATTTGATACCCCCACCATCTGTAATGCCCTTGAATTAATTGATCCATCCTATAGAACAAATGGATTTACTACTGAGCCTTTGAAATGCATCTATCCTGACTTGCCTTCAATCGTGGGCTATGCCAAGACTGGCACTGTTAGTGCCATTGCGCCATCAAAGAAGAATGCTGCAGAGCAATTAGAAAACCGTATTAATTGGTATAAATATGTCGACCAAAATCCCAAGCCAAGCATTGTTGTTTTGCAAGATATTGATGGGGAAAGGGCTGGTTTTGGCGCATTCTGGGGGGAGGTCAACTCCCATGTGCATCGTGGATTAGGCGCAAAAGGCGTCATCACCAATGGCTCTATCAGAGATATCCAAATGAATGCAACTGGCTTTCAAATGCTTGCTGGAAGTGTGATGCCTAGTCATGCACACGTCCATATCGTAGATATTGCTTGCGATGTTACTGTTGCCGGACTTAGCGTTCAATCAGGTGATTTGATTCACGCAGATCGTCATGGTGCTGTCATGATTCCTCATGATGCCGCAATGAAGATTAAAGAAAAGATTGAATTAATTGCTAGAAAAGAAGAAGTGATTATTGGTGCCGCGAAAAAACCTGGATTCAATTGGGAAATATTGAGCGAATCCATCAAAAAAACATTAGACATACATTAAATCTCATTTAAGAAAGAGCACCGATGAAAAAAATATTCTTACTCCCATTGATTGTTTTATTTTCATTCTCAAATGTCTTTGCCCAAACTTCAGACTGGCCCAATAAACCAGTCAAAATTGTGGTGCCTTTTAGTCCTGGTGGAGCGCTTGATCTCACTGCCAGAGAGCTTGCAAAACGCTTATCAACTAAATATAACCAAAGTTTTGTTGTTGAAAATTTGGTTGGGGCTGGAGGCACAGTCGGCACTAACTACGTTGTAAAGTCAAAGCCAGATGGATATACCCTATTAGTTGCGTCAACCGGTCAACTATCATTACAGCCAGCAATTTATAAAAATCTTCCATATGACCCAGCAACTGATTTAAAGCCGATCAGTCAATTGACTTCGGCACCTTTTATATTGGTGGTCAGCAGTGACTTTCCTGGTAAAACAGCAAAGGATTTAGCTGCTGAACTGAAAGCAAATCCAAAAAAATATAACTACACCTCCACAGGAAATGGAACCTTAGTCCACCTCACTGGCGAAATGTTTAGTCAAGCTTCTGGAGCCAATGCAACTCATATTAGCTACAAAGGCGGTCCAGAGTCCGTTCTGGCCGTTGCATCAAAAGATGCTTTATATACGATTACCAATATCTCAAATGCAATGCCCTTATTAGGCAGCGGCAAACTGAAGGCCTTAGCTACATCCGGCAGTAAAAGACCAAGTGGTTTAGCCGATATCCCCACAATTGCTGAGAATGGCTTTCCAAATTTTGATTCTACTGTCTGGGTGGGTTTATTTGGCCCCAAAAATATTCCAAATAATATTGTTGCATCGCTCAATGAAGCAACTCGCCAAGCACTCGCCGACCCAACCTTTGTGAGCAAAATGATCGCGAATGGTGATGATCCGTCCCCTAAAAGCCCTGAGGAATTTTCTCAATTCATTGCTAAAGAGACTACAAAGTGGGGCACCATTGCGCGCAATGCTAATGTGCAGTTGGAATAAACTCGTTAGTAAACTGAGCGCTCAAGATCTAACAACAGAAAATACTTAAAATTATTTTTCTGTAGAGGCATTTCTTTTTTGTATTCATTCATTTATCAGGAACATCATGCATTCAATTACTACATCACTTAAATCAAAATTACAGCAAGGAAAAATGATTGGTGGTGCATGGATGATGACCGTCAATCCAGCCTATGCCGAACTTGCTTCCGTCATTGGATTAGATTTTGTAGTGATTGATATGGAGCATGGCGCCATAGCTTTAGCCGATTTGCCTGGGATCTTGCGTGGTTTTAGTCGAGAGACAAGTGCAATTGTGCGCGTACCATCTGCCGATCCTAGTTTAATTGCCCGAGTGTTGGATCGTGGCGCGCATGGTGTGATGGTGCCACGAGTTGAGAGTGTTGAAACTGCTCTAGAGGTATCACGTGCCGCTAAATTTCCTCCTCAAGGTGACCGTGGTTTAGCACTCCCTGCTCTCAGGGCATCTAGCTATGGCACCAATCCTGAATACCGTAGCAATTCCAATGCAGATACCTTGATGATTATTCAATTGGAATCATCGAATGCAATGAATTTAGCTCTAGAAAATGGTAAGCTGCCAGAGGTCGATTTAGTATTTATAGGGCCAACTGACTTATCAGCCAATATGGGCATCGAAGGGCCAGATCATTTTGCTGCTTTAAATCAAATCATTGATGGGGTTGTAGCGAAATGTAAAGCAGCTAAGATTCCTGTGGGCATCATTCCATTTGCAGGAAGAGCAATTCCTGATCTGAAGCAACTGGGCTTTCAGATGATTGTGGCAGGTAGTGATGTGGCCTTTTTACGAGATTCTGTCATCAATTTAAAGAAGACCTTAGAATCAAACTAGCAATTAACCCTAGAATCATTGCGTATTAGGGTAACCATAAAAATAGGAGAAGCAATGTACAAACATTGGAAATATTTGTTCTTAATAGCTACTGCGTTATTCACTCAGATATTACCGAGTTATGCGCAATCAAACTATCCTAATAAACCGATTAAGCTCGTTGTGGGCTTTCCTCCCGGCGGAGGCGTAGACTTTACTGCACGTCTTATTGCACCCCAGCTTGCTGAGGCACTTGGTCAGCAAATCATTGTCGAAAATAAACCAGGCGCTGCTGGAGTCATTGCGCTAAATGAGTTAACTCGCGCAGCACCCGATGGCTATACCCTGGCCGTTGCCAATATTG
>JBILYO010000186.1:0-4195 GCA_044377685.1 Polynucleobacter sp.
TGGCCAAGAGCCCGCCTAGCAAGCCACCTAGAACATTGGCCCACCAGTCTATTTGACTTGGAATTCTGGTAGGCAGCCATGATTGCAGGGTCTCGACGCTGAATGCCAGAAGGCCACATAAAGCGAGAGCAATTCCCAAGGCTACAAAATTTCGCCATCGAGGATAGGCAGCAAACACAATCAAAAATCCGAAGGGAATATAAGCCAGAATATTGACTAATACATCAAACAACGTAATAAAACGGGGAGTCGGCGCACCTAACCAGGCCCATAGAGCAATTCCATTATGAAAGTCAAAATCAAAGGGATTTAGGCTGACATAGACAATCAGAAGGGCATAACTTAAGCCCATGGCTCTTGCCAATGGCATGGCCTGTAGTGGCCAAACTAATTTACGGGGGCGCAGTTCTTCTTGATACATTCCACAATTCTAGGTCAGACCTTTCTACAATGGTGAAATGACTGCCAACTGCATCCTTGAACGGGTTACCGAAACCAAATCGACCAATGATGACCTTTTAGCTCGCTGGAGAGCAGGTGAACTAATTGATCCTGTCTCGCGAATCGCCCACAATCAAACGGCTGGCAAGGGTCGCTCAGGTAGAAAATGGTTAGCCAAACCTAAAGATTCGATCTGTTTTTCCCTCGCCTTTCCATTTCGCAGAAGCCCTGCCGAATTAAGCGGCCTTAGCTTGCTAGTTGGTCTAGCCGTTATTTCTGGCATTGCACAGGCCTGCAATCTCGATGAGGCTAGTCTTCACTCACTCGGCTTGCGACTCAAATGGCCTAATGACTTATTGCTCAATAACGCTAAATTGGGCGGCATTTTGATTGAAGGGGGGCAAACAAAAGTGGGTGAGCCAACGTGGATGGTTATTGGCATTGGCATCAACTTGTGCAATGCCAAATCATTTGAAATAGATTTGGGCAATCAAGCTACGCAAAAAGTAGGCTCGCTAGACCAACTCATTCCTCCATCATCCTCGCTGCCAGATATGGAGTTTATTTGGCTCAAACTGATTGAATCCTTAGAGCGTTATCTTGCTGACTTTGACCAGCATGGATTTTCCGGCTACCAACACCAGTGGGAGCGTTGGGATGCGTATAGCGAACAGCGTGTATGCATTAGTGGTGCAAACAAAGATCCTATTGATGGAATCGCAAAAGGAATTGATGAGTATGGCGCCTTACTTTTACAACAAGATCATCAAACCATTGCCATTCATGCGGGCGATGTTTCTTTACGGATTCAATCATGAGTCTTTATCTGCTCTTTGACGTAGGCAATACTCGACTTAAATGGGCCGCGGTTGATTCCTCTGGGCACCCATCCGATCGCCAGAAAAAATTGTGGGCTTATTCAGGATCTATCAGCAGTAAAGCTTTGGAGTCTGCAGAGGCGCGAACCGAGCTAGCAGATTACATCGCTAAAACTTTACCAAAACCTGATGCTATTGCTTTTACCTGTGTTGCTGGCTCACAGGCCATGAGTAATGTTCAATCCCTTTTTCCGCAATGGAGTGATCTCACTTGGAAACAACTGAGTGGAGATAGTTCATACAAGGGTGTTCGCACCTTGTATCAAGATCCCAGTAAGCTAGGCGCAGATCGCTGGGCAGCAGTCATTGGTGCTCGCGCTCTATCCAAAACCAATACTTTGATTGTCAATGCTGGCACTGCCACCACGATTGATCTGTTAGGCGCAAACGGTGTGCATTATGGTGGCTGGATTTTGCCGGGCCTTAGCCTGATGCAGCAAAGCCTTCAAAGCCATACTGCACAACTGCCTTTAGCAGACCGTCAAGATGCTCCGCTGGGCTTTGGTATGAATACGAATGATGCAATCATTAATGGATGTGATGCCGCACAAATCGGTGCAATCACACAAGCTATTCAACTCGCAAAAAAGATGAATAGCCCTGTAGAAAAAATTTGGCTTGATGGCGGGAATGCCAAAGTCTTAGCCCATATCATGGCGCAATTTGATATTCAATCTACCGTGTCAGTTGAAACGATCGAAGGGCTTGTGCTACGAGGCTCATGGGCGTGGTTACTAGAGAATCTCTAAGAACGAATTTTTCCCAGCAGGCTTGTTGTTGAGCACTCGAATAAAAATGGGATCGCAATCGCTTTACCGCCCCAACTCTTGACTGCCTTGGTTTCTGCCAAAGCATCAATTTCATAATCGCCACCCTTAACGTAAATATCTGGTCGGATTTTTTCAATCAGACTTACTGGGGTTTGCTCAGTAAACAAGATCGTCATATCAACACTTTCTAAAGCAGCTAATAAAGCCTGTCGATCTGCTTCAGAATTAATTGGCCTGTCATCACCCTTACCCAGCATCTTGACTGAGGTATCCGAATTCACGCCAATAACCAAGCTTGCACCTAAGGCGCGGGCCTGAGCCAAATAACTGGCATGGCCCCGATGAAGAATATCGAAGACGCCATTGGTAAAAACGAGTGGTCTTGGAAGATTGGCAATTCGAGCTACCAACTGTTCGGGGGAGCAGACCTTGGACTCAAAAGAAGGGGGTAGAAAAGATGTCATAGCTCAATCTTAATAGCAATGGATCGGAGCCTGTGATATTGCCCAGAATGTCTTAAACTTGTGTACTGTTTTCCCATTAAATAAGGCGCAAAATGATCCGCTTGTTGTTTGCATGGCTTTTAACCCTATTTGCTTTTGTAATGGGCGCTCACACTGTCAATGCCGCCACTAGTTGTAGCCCTTTGCTGTCACAAACCTTTCCGCGCCTGCAAGACGAAGCGCCACAAAGCCTATGCCAGTATCAAGGAAAGGTCATTTTGGTAGTGAATACAGCCAGCTATTGTGGGTTTACTAGCCAATATGATGGCCTTGAAAAGGTTTATGCCAAATATAAAGATAAAGGATTGGTAGTGTTGGGCTTTCCTTCAAACGACTTTGGCCAGCAAGAACCTGGAAGCAATAAAGAAATTGCTGACTTTTGCAAAAATACTTATGACGTCAAATTCCCAATGTTTGCCAAGAGCGCAGTTTCTGGCAGCACTCCTAACCCCCTCTTTAAGGCATTGATTGCCAAAACAGGAACTACTCCAAAATGGAATTTCTACAAGTATTTAATTGATAGAAATGGCAATGTAGTGGACTCCTTCAATAGTATGACTAAACCTACCAGCAATAGCATCACCAATGAGATTGAGAAACTTCTGAAGGAAAAGGTGTAGTGAGTAAAAAAAGAATTGCCATTATTGGTGCTGGCATTTCCGGCCTAGGATGCGCTTATGCCCTAAGGCAACATCGTGATTTAGACATCACGGTTTATGAAGGTGGCGCCCACATCGGCGGCCATAGTAATACAGTCAATTTCAAGTATAAGGTCGGCAAGCAAGAAATTTCACATGGGGTTGATACAGGCTTCTTAGTATTTAATCGCAAAACATATCCACGGCTAGTAAGGCTTTTTGAAGAAATTCAAGTGCCCATTGCACTCTCAGAAATGTCATTCTCAGTCTCGATAGATAGCTCTGAAAAATCTCAAAAACCCAAAACGATTGAATGGGCTGGCAATGATCTCAACTCCTTCTTTGGTCAAAGATCGAACCTCTTATCTTTTTCCTTTTGGAGGATGGCCTATGACATTCTGCGCTTCAATCGTCTAGCCACTCAATTAGCAAATGACCAAATTGAAGCTGGCCACCTGTACGCCGAACCAGATGAATCCATTGCCAACTTTCTAGATCGCAACCAGTTTAGCCAAAGCTTTAGAGAAAACTATTTTTTACCGATGATTGGTGCAATCTGGTCTTGCTCTGTCGAGCAAATGCTGGAATTTCCAATTCAGACAATGGTGCGGTTTTGCCATAACCATGGCTTGCTACAAATCCAAAATCGCCCTCAATGGCTAACTGTTCAAGGTGGGTCACGTGAGTATGTAAAACGCCTTGTAGCCGCCCTAGAAAAACACCAAGTCACCATTCATCGTAAGGCTGTTTTACGAGTCAATGCTAGCAATGACAGTACTGTGCAATCTGAAGTCATCACAGAGTCAGGATCAGCTTGGTTTGATGAAGTGGTGATGGCCTGTCATAGCGACCAATCTCTCGAGCTAGTTCATGGCATACCTCAGGATGCAAAAAATATACTTGCCGCCATCCCCTATCAAAAAAATCGGGCGATTCTACATACAGACATCCGGTTTTTACCTTCA
>JBILYO010000187.1:0-4120 GCA_044377685.1 Polynucleobacter sp.
TGGAGCTAATGAATGCTACGAAAGCTGGCAAAAAAGGGGGCAAATAATGCCTAAGCGTAGCGATATTCAGAGCATTCTCATTATTGGTGCTGGCCCCATTGTGATTGGCCAAGCTTGTGAGTTTGATTATTCAGGTGCTCAGGCTTGCAAGGCATTACGAGACGAAGGCTATAAAGTTATTTTAGTCAATAGCAACCCCGCAACAATTATGACTGACCCAGAAATGGCTGATGTGACTTATATCGAGCCAATTACATGGGAAGTGGTTGAGCGAATCATTGCAATTGAAAAACCAGATGCTATCTTGCCAACCATGGGTGGTCAAACCGCATTGAACTGCGCATTAGATTTGCATCGTCATGGCATCTTGCAAAAGTATGGCTGTGAATTGATAGGGGCGTCTCCCGAGGCGATTGATAAAGCCGAGGATCGACAGAAATTTAAAGATGCAATGACGAAAATTGGATTGGGCTCTGCCAAATCTGGTATTGCGCATTCAATGGATGAAGCCCATATCGTGCAACAACGAATTGCGCAGGAGACTGGTAGCCCAGGTTTTCCAGTAGTGATTCGTCCGTCATTCACTATGGGCGGGTCTGGTGGAGGAATTGCATATAACCGTGAAGAGTTTGAAGAGATCTGTAAACGAGGTCTTGATCTATCTCCTACCCATGAACTCTTAATCGAAGAGTCATTGCTGGGCTGGAAAGAGTTTGAAATGGAAGTAGTGCGTGATCGTAACGATAACTGCATTATTGTTTGTTCGATTGAGAACTTAGATCCGATGGGTATTCATACCGGTGACTCAATTACTGTAGCTCCTGCACAAACATTAACCGATAAAGAATATCAATTGATGCGCAATGCATCTATTGCAGTTTTGCGTGAAATTGGTGTTGATACTGGTGGCTCCAACGTACAATTTTCCATTAATCCAGAAGATGGGCGCATGATTGTGATTGAGATGAATCCACGCGTCTCACGTTCCTCTGCCTTGGCATCTAAAGCAACTGGTTTTCCCATTGCCAAAATAGCAGCAAAACTAGCCGTTGGGTACACTTTAGATGAGCTGAAGAATGATATTACTGGCGGCGCAACCCCAGCATCTTTTGAGCCATCAATTGATTATGTTGTGACTAAAATTCCCCGTTTTGCTTTTGAAAAATTTCCACAAGCTGACTCCCGTTTAACAACGCAAATGAAATCAGTCGGGGAGGTAATGGCAATCGGCCGTACTTTCCAAGAATCCTTTCAGAAAGCGCTGCGAGGCCTTGAGGTTGGGGTTGATGGCTTAGACGAATTCTCTACTGATTTAGATGACATTATTCAAGAGATAGGCGAGCCAGGCCCAGATCGTATTTGGTATTTAGCAGATGCATTCCGTATGGGGATGGGGCTAGATGATGTCTATAACGAAACCAAAGTGGATCCTTGGTTTTTAGAGCAGATTCAAGAGCTAGTCACGATTGAAAATGAGCTTAAGCTTCGTAAGATTGATGGCCTATCTGCTCAAGAACTTCGCTTTGTAAAACAAAAAGGTTTTTCAGACCGCCGCTTAGCTAAATTACTTGGTGTGGATGCTGCATCGGTTCGTTCAGCACGGCATCGCTTAAAAGTAGTACCAGTCTATAAACGTGTCGATACCTGTGCTGCTGAGTTCTCTACAAATACGGCCTACTTATATTCAACCTATGAGGCTGAGCATGGTGAGTGCGAATCCCAGCCTACGAATAGAGACAAAATCATGGTCTTGGGTGGAGGTCCTAATCGCATTGGCCAAGGCATTGAATTTGATTACTGCTGCGTCCATGCCGCTCTAGCAATGCGTGATGACGGGTATGAAACCATCATGGTGAACTGCAATCCGGAAACTGTTTCTACCGACTACGACACTTCAGATCGGCTTTATTTTGAGCCTCTAACACTGGAAGATGTTTTAGAGATTGTTGCTAAGGAAAAACCAAAAGGGGTGATTGTTCAATACGGTGGACAAACTCCATTAAAGTTGGCCCTAGATCTAGAGCGCAACGGCGTACCCATCATCGGCACCTCGCCCGATATGATCGATGCAGCGGAAGATCGCGAACGATTCCAAAAACTATTGCAGAATCTTGGTTTGCGTCAACCGCCAAATCGTACAGCGCGCACCGAAGATGAAGCTCTTAAGCTTGCTGAAGAAATTGGCTATCCATTAGTTGTACGTCCGTCTTATGTTCTAGGTGGACGCGCCATGGAAATTGTCCATGATGGTCGCGATCTAGAGCGTTATATGCGTGAAGCGGTTAAGGTTTCGCATGATTCACCGGTATTACTAGACCGCTTCTTAAATGATGCGATTGAGTGTGATGTCGATTGCATTAGCGATGGTCATCGGGTTTTTATTGGTGGTGTAATGGAGCATATTGAACAGGCTGGCGTTCATTCTGGAGACTCTGCTTGTTCTTTGCCTCCTTATTCACTTACTGATGAGACGGTAGCAGAAATCAAACGTCAAACTGCCGCTATGGCTAAGGGTTTGAATGTTATTGGTTTGATGAACGTGCAATTTGCGATCCAGCATGTTGATGGTAAAGATGTCATTTACGTTTTAGAAGTCAATCCCCGCGCTTCACGTACAGTGCCATTTGTCTCTAAGGCTACTGGCTTACAGTTAGCGAAGATTGCTGCGCGCTGCATGGTCGGTCAGTCCTTGGATCAGCAAGGGATTAAGGCAGAAGTGAAGCCTCCTTATTTCTCGGTTAAAGAAGCGGTGTTTCCTTTTAATAAATTTCCAGGAATAGACCCAATCCTTGGGCCAGAAATGCGTTCTACAGGCGAAGTCATGGGGGTCGGCAATACCTTTGGCGAAGCTTTGTTTAAATCACAATTAGGGGCTGGCATTAAGCTTCCTAAAAGTGGTACTGTGGTGCTGACAGTAAAAGATAGCGATAAACCAAAGGCCGTTGAAGTCGCTAAGTTGCTACATCAGCTTGGATTTCCGATGGTTGCCACTAAAGGAACTGCTGCAGCTATTGAGGCGGCAGGTTTGCCAGTGCGAATCGTCAATAAAGTGAAGGATGGACGTCCTCACATTGTGGATCTGATTAAAAATGGTGAAATTTCTCTTGTATTTACTACAGTTGATGAAACTAGGACTGCAATAGCGGATTCCCGCTCAATCCGAACCAGCGCTCAGGCTAATGGCGTTACGTATTACACGACGATTAGTGCTGCTAGGGCTGTCATGGATGGCTTAATGGCCTCACAAAATGGAAACAAGGAATCTTTAGAGGTTTATTCCTTACAAAACTTACATCTGTTACTCATTTAATCTAAAATTAACTTTTGTATGCGCAATGGAGCGCCAGAATTTAAGTTAGGTTAGCAGCATGAGCACAATTCCGATTACCAAACGCGGTGCGGAGCTTCTAAAAGAAGAGCTGCACCGCCTCAAACATATTGATCGTCCGTCGGTGATTAATTCTATTTCTGAAGCTCGCGCTCAAGGAGATCTTTCCGAAAATGCTGAATACGATGCAGCTAAGGAAAAACAAGGCTTTATTGAAGGGCGCATCCAGGAGCTTGAAAGCAAGTTATCTGGAGCTCAAATCATTGATCCTGCAACTTTAGATGTGACTGGGAGAGTCGTATTTGGCGCCACAGTAGATTTAGAGTATTTGCAAGACGGCAGCAAAGTAACTTATCAAATTGTCGGCGATGATGAGGCCGATATTGCTTCAAATAAAATTTCTATTAGCTCGCCAATTGCTCGCGCCTTGATTGGCAAAGAAGAGGGGGACGTTGTAGCAGTCCAAGCCCCTGGTGGTAATCGTGAAGTCGAAATCCTGGCAGTGCGTTATATCTAAGTCTCTGTTTAGCTCGATCTCATGAATATCAGTGGCTCTTCCAAGCATGCTGTCGCGCAAAGACTCTTTATTTTAGTTGCTGGTCTTTGGGTAGGCAGTATCTTAACCGCTGGATATTTAGTAGCTCCAACCATTTTCAATACCCTAACGGATCGTCAGGTAGCTGGAATGGTAGCCGGCAGTATTTTTAAGGTCGAAGCCCTTTTAAGTACGATTGTTAGTATTGCTCTGATGGTATTAGCCAATCTACTCATTAATCGAGGATTATCTGAATA
>JBILYO010000188.1:0-4097 GCA_044377685.1 Polynucleobacter sp.
GGTGCGGTATGACAAGAAATACAATCGCCAGCCGTAGCCAAATATTGGCCTGCCTGAGCAGATGTTTCTGCCTTTGCAAGCGAAGGTAATACCCCCATCAAACAAAAAAGTAATACTAATAAGGTGGGTCGCACTGGAAAATTCTTCATGGTTTTATTATTCTTTGTTTAAAAAATGAATTGCTATGACAATTCATCACCCTATACTGGTTTTAATCTGTTTCGACAATTGCTTTTCTAAATGCATCAACCATTTGATCAATTTGTGTTCGCGTACTAATAAAGGGTGGCGCCAATACAAGAGTATCACCAGGAGCCCGTGTTAAAACACCGTGCTTGAATGCTAGAGCTTGAGCCTGAAAACCACGTTGGCCAGGAGCGCCTTCCTTTGCCTTCAACTCAATACCTGCTGCTAATCCAAAATTGCGAACACTGACTACCTTATTAAGCTCAGCCAAAGAATGAACAGCATCTTCAAAATAAGGAGACAAGGCATTGACTTGCTCAATGAGACCCTCTTGCTCGATGACATCAATCATTGCAAGCGCTGCGGCGCATGATAAAGGATGTCCAGAGTATGTGTAGCCATGCATCAATTCAGCTAGATGAGGGGGGCCATTCATTAGAGCATCATGAATAGAACGCTTCACAATGACCCCTCCTAAGGGTGCGGCGCCATTAGTGACTGTTTTAGCAAACAAAATCATATCTGGAATAACGTCAAAAGTAGTCGAGGCAAACATATTTCCAGTTCGACCAAACCCTGTGATTACTTCATCAAAAATTAACAAGAGTTGATGACGGTCGCAAATTTCTCGAATGCGCTTTAAATATCCTTTGGGTGGCACCAAAACTCCAGTAGAGCACGCAATAGGTTCAATAATGACAGCGGCAATATTACTAGCCCCATGCAGAGCAATGATTCTGCTTTCGAGCTCATCTGCCATTTCTACACCAAACTCTGGTTGCCCTCTAATGAATGCTTGATTTTCAGCATCCCAAGTAGAGCGCAAATGGTCAGTACGCAATAATGATGTTCCGAAAGCATTGCGATTATTCACCATGCCCCCGACTGATATTCCACCAAAACCAACACCATGAAAGCCACGTTCACGACCAATAAATAAATTACGCTGCCCCTCACCGCGAACACGCCAATAGGCCAAAGCCAGCTTCATAGCGGTATCACACGCCTCAGAACCACTATTTACCAAAAAGACTCTGTCTAAACCTGGTGGTGCAATCGATGCAATACGATCTGCGAGTTGAAAGGCGCCAGGATGGCCAACCTGAAAACTAGAGGCAAAATCAAGCACATCAATTTGAGATTTCATTGCCTCAGAAATCTTCGGGTGCCGATGTCCTGCACTAACACACCATAATCCTGATATGCCGTCTAGAATGCTTCTCCCATCATCCGTCTGATAGGTAACCCCCGATGCCGAGTGAACAATACGAGGAGCATTCTTGAACTCCCGATTAGGGGTAAAGGGCATCCAAAAGCTGTCTAGAGTACTCATATCATTCAGTATTAAAAAATTTCAAATCATTTATTAGCGGTAATTGACATTAGCATACCCCAAAAGAAACTTAAGATTACTAGCTTAACTGAGATAATGGATTCATGAAGCCACTCATCTTGCCGTCTACAAAGGGAAAAGCCTATGCTCATTCAATGCCCCAATTGCAATAAATTGAATCGCCTCCCGCCGAGTCGAATTGATGAAAAACCGATCTGTGGCGCCTGTAAATCCAGTTTGCTCTTAGGACCGCTTGATGCCGATCAGACTAGTTTTCAAGAAATCCTGAAATCAACTACCCTACCCATCATTGTTGATTTTTGGGCGCCATGGTGCGGTCCATGCAAAATGTTTGCTCCAACTTTTCTTTCTAGTGCAGGAAAATATGGGGAAGAAATACTTCATGTCAAAGTTGATACTGAAGCTAATCCCGCTATTGGCCAAGAATATAACATTCGCTCTATTCCAACTTTGGTCATCTTTAAAAATGGCTCTGAAGTTGAGAGATTTTCTGGTGCGCTATCTCCCGCGGAGTTAAATCAATACATTACTCGATTTAAATAAATCAAAAGCTGCAGGTGGTGGGGCTTAGGGATTATTTAGACAGCTGACGTGCGCTCTTTGCTCTTAAAAAAATCAGTGCAACAATGCCCAATAACATGACGTATATTGAAATATATACAGCCCCCTTGCTATGAGCATAAGCAAAGCTTGAATAACTTAAGTAAGCACAAGACGCACAAAATAATAGAGGCGTTATTGGATACAGTGGAATACTAAAATCTCTTTTAACGCCACGATCTTTAGCGCGCAATATAAAAACAGCAATACCAATTAAAAATAGAAAAAGCCAAAAGACTGGCGCTGTAAATTCCACCATCGCATCAAAGCCGTCAGCCTGAAAAGCTCCAAAGCCAACTAAAGCCAGACAAATAGCAGACTGGACAAGGAGGGCTAAAGTAGGTGAACCACGCTTGCTCTCCCACCGCCCCATAAACCGCAGGCCATCCCAGTCATCCCCAATTGCATAGTTAGTTCGGGCTCCCACAATCATGGTTGCATTGATACTAGTTAATGCTGCAACAGCAACAAAAAGCCCAAGTAATTTTTCACCTAAAGGCCCAAAAGCCATTGCTAAAAGATCGGCCGGAGCAGCCTTACTACTGGCGAGCTTTTCCATCCCCAATCCAGCGATCAGGGCCCAGTTAACCAATAGATAGATAACGGTGATGAGAATAATACTAAGGACAATAACTGAGACTATGGCCTTGCTACCCCCTTTTACTTCTGCCGAAATATAGGCTGACTCATTCCATCCACCAAAAGTAAGCAAAACAAACACCAGAGCTAGACCCAAAAGACCTATAGAAGGAGCATTTGAAAAAGCTGGCGCATGCTCGACTGAGGGTAAAGGTGATCCAATGAATCCAAAACCCACGGCAATAATGACGACTAAGCCTGCTACCTCAAATAATGTCAGCACACTTTGAATACCGGAGCTTAAGTGGATGCCAATTAAATTAACTACGGTTAGCACGATGATGATCGTGATCGCCCATATCACTGTAGAGTAAGCGCCAAGAGGAAGAACCTTCGTCATGTAATCACCAAAGACAAAAGCAAGTAAGGCTATAGATCCAGTATTGATAACAGTGGCTTTAGCCCAGCCATACAAAAAAGAAATATTTTTTCCGTAGGCTTTATTGAGAAAATGATAATCTCCGCCTGCATGGGGATACATAGTAGCTAGCTCGGCATAACAAAGCGCTCCAGCCAGAGAGATAATAGAGCCAGCAACCCATACCGCCATCATCCAACCAATATCACCAGTAATACCGGCGACCATTGATGGCGTCTTAAAGATTCCCGCTCCAATGACAATACCAACAATAATTGCTATTGCGCCTATTCGAGATAAAAGGCGCCCTGGAGTTTGATGAGCGTCATTATTCATAAACTAATTCAGGAAGTGTTGTTAGATGAAAACTTACCGTTTAAAACCGGAAAATTCTCGAATCATGTAGTTTGAATTTTCTTCACCTTTGATATTCGATCCATTGAAGCTTAGGCGAACTGTTCTCAAATTATTCATGTCATCGATATAACTAAATTGCAATTTATCGCCTTTCAGATCTGCATTGAGAATGGGCTGAGTTTTCTTACCTAAAGTAATGTTGCCTCCTACATACTGAAACTTTTGGGACAGATTCAGTATGGTGCTACTTTTTGAGTCAAAACTATCTAGCACCCACTCTCCAGAAACATTGGCAGGCACAATCCAAAAATAACCCTTGGGAGGACTATCAATCTCTGCATCTGGCTGCCAGTCGCCCATGTCAAATGCATGAGAGACCACGCGCGTCCCAGGCTTCATTTTCAGAATAGTGGGTCTTAATTGCTGATTAAGCTCTGGAAGCAAATAGAGAGTGACCACAGTTGCCTTGGAGAAATCCTCTTTGAAGATATCGCCCTGAATAATTTTGACTTTATTAGTAACGCCTGCCCGTTCTGCATTTCTTTGTCCCAGGGCCGCCATATCCGGGTTGAATTCAATCCCGACAGCTTGCGCTCCAAAATC
>JBILYO010000189.1:0-4033 GCA_044377685.1 Polynucleobacter sp.
CGGAACATGGCGAACAAATTCTCCATGCTTGTATTGTGCCGGGCGTAGAAAAATTTGCTCGAGAAGAGCTTGATATTTTTATGTCTGAACGTTTGCCCGTAATTATGTGTCCCGCTTCCTATGTGGTATGTGACGCATTACCGTTGACTAACAGTGGTAAGCTTGATCGTGATTTTATTCTGAGTAAAACTAGTGAAGCTCAGGAATTAAAAAATGAAATTTATCAACCAAGCGATGAAACAGAAATACGGCTAGCAAAACTATGGTTTGAAATACTTGGTAAAGAAGTATTGGATGTTCATTCTGATTTTTTTGTTGAAGGTGGCAATTCTTTAATGGCCATTAGACTTTTAGCAGCTATTTCCTCTGAATTTGACCAAACGCTTGAGACAAGTGCACTATTGCGTGCATCAACTTTTCTTGCTCAGGCTCAATTACTACGACAAGGTCGAGTATCGAATTATGATTTAGATTCACCACTGGTCTTATTGGCAGAAGGGGAGCCTAATATGGTCCCCTTATTCTTAATACATCCTGTTGGTGGCGATGTACTTTGCTATGTTCCCTTAGCACGCGCACTTGGGGGTAAACGTTCTATTTATGGATTGCGCTATATTGAGCTTAACGAAAGCCCTCGTTTTATTAATATTGAACACATAGCTGAAAGCTACGTTGCATTGATTCGCCAGGTTCAGCCAAGTGGGCCCTATCAATTAGGTGGCTGGTCCTTGGGTGGTGTAATCGTATATGAAATTGCGCAACAATTAAAGGCTGCTGGACAACAGGTTCAAATGCTCGCATTAATTGACAGCTATACACCTTCATTAATAGAAAAATTAGAGTTGGAATTTAAAGATGATGTATCTGGCCAGATCCTTATAAATTCAAATAAACATTTTTATCTAGAGCATCCTCGGTCTAAATATGAAGTGACCCTAAGCGATCATTTACGACGCTATCATCCAAAGCCATATCACGGTCAAGTAACATTATTTTATGCAAGCGACCACCAGCCCCAAGACTTAACACTAGGTTGGGGTGAATTAATTCGCTCTGGCTTGACTATGCATGCCTTACCTGGTCATCACTATTCAATGTTAGAAGCAATTCACTTAGATTTTATAGTCGCACTTTTAAGTGCCGATTTATTAACAGTTGACTTTTCTATTGATAAATGGAAGTAAATAATAATGATACGTTCTAGATTAAATCAACGAGTGCTCTCTCAAACTTTCATGGTGGTAGATAAATCCTGTTTTCATAATGAATGGGGTAAGTGATGTCCAGTCCTTTAGAGAGTGAAGATATTGATTGGTGGAGTCTGATTTCAAATAAAAAATATTTGGAAAATCCATATCCACAGCTTAAAGAATTACAAAAGTTAGGCCCTATACATTTAGATAAAAAGACTGGGATTTACTTCGTGCTGGGTCATCATGAATTTGGATTGATTGCACGTTCATCAAAGATGGGGCGGGATACTCGACTATGGCGCGAAGGCTGGTTTAATCCTGATAATAAAGTATCAGATCCAACGTCATATGAATTATTTAGCGAATTTCAATCGCAAATGATTATGATGAATGAGCCTGATCATGGCAGAATGCGCTCAGTATATCAACAGGCTTTTAAACCAAGCGCAGTTGCAACCATCAGACCTATGATTGAGCGTGAGACAGATCTATTATTAGAGCAACTTGCTGCAACAAATGATGTTGATTTAATTGAGAATTTTGCAGCACCTTTACCTTTAAGAGTGTTGCGTAATCTCTTAGAAATTCCTGCTGATATGGATCAAGATATGCAGCGTTGGAGCGCTTCATTGATCAAAATTGGCGATGTTATGATGACGCAAGAACAAAAAGTTGAAGCCTTGCTTGCATTGAGGGAGTTCAAATATTATTTGCGTGACCATATTAAATACTATCGTTCTAGTCATCAGAATACTCTAATGAATTCAGTCATTTCAGCGTTTGAAAATGGATTTATGAATGAACAGGAAACTTTGACAAATTTGATGTCAATGCTTGTTGCGGGGCATGAAACTACAGTAACACTCATTGGAAATGGTATGTTATCTCTATTACGTCATTCAGATCAACGTAATTTATTAATATCTGACCCAATACTAATTGAAACTGCTATTGATGAGTTCCTTCGTTATGAGCCTGGAGGGAATATGATTTTACGTATAGCTATTGAAGATTTTGAATTGGATGGCATCACTATTCCTGCTGGTTCTATGGCAATTGGAATGGTTGGGGCAATTAATCGAGACCCCCTACGATTTAACCAAGCAGATATATTAGATATTCAACGGAAACCAAATCCACATTTTACTTATGGGGCAGGAATCCATATTTGTATCGGGGCACCTCTTGCACACCTTGAAAGTGAAATTGCTTTTAATAAAATTCTTAAACAATTTCCTCAAATTGAGTTATCAGGGGAGCCTGTTTGGCGCCTTGATCGTCTAAATGCTCGTGGACTAGAAACACTACCGGTGCGCTTAAGGATAAATTGATGAATAGCTCTAATTCGGCTGTCGGTATTGAAGCTATGAATGTTTATGGAGGTGGTGCCTATGTAGATGCTTTGGAACTCTGTGCTTATCGTGGCCTTGAGCCCAGTAGGTTTGAAAATTTAATGATCAAAGAGAAGACTGTTGCAATGCCATATGAGGATCCAGTTAGCTTTGCAGTTAATGCTGCATTTCCTATAGTCAGTCAGCTATCTGAAGAGGATTTTGGAAGAATTGAGATGGTTATTACTTGCACTGAATCGGGAATAGATTTCGGTAAATCAATTAGTACTTATATCCATCATTATTTAGGATTGAAACCTAGTTGTAGATTGTTTGAAATCAAGCAAGCTTGTTATTCCGGGACAGCTGGGATGCAAATGGCTATTAACTTTCTTTTATCAGGAACTTCACCAGGGGCAAAAGCACTTGTTATTGCTACTGATGTATCTCGTTTTGCGCTTGCAGATGCTAATGCAATTCAAGAGTGGGCATACTCAGAGCCAACCTCAGGAGCGGGAGCTGTTGCGATCTTGCTGAGCGATAAACCAGATATTTTTCGAATTGATCCAGGTGCTTATGGTAATCATGCATTTGAGGTTATGGATACTTGTAGGCCGGGTCCTGATACAGAATCAGGGGATGCAGATTTATCTTTAATGGCATATCTTGATTGTTGCGAGCATGCTTATAAAGATTATGCTATGCGAGTAGAGGGCGCGGATTTGAAAGAATCTTTCTCTTACTTATGTTTTCATACTCCATTTGGGGGTATGGTCAAAGGTGCGCATCGCCAGTTAATGAGAAAAATATGTCGAGCATCTCCATCAGAGATTGAAACAGATTTCATAAAAAGAGTTAGCGGGAGCATGATATTTGGACAGCAAGTCGGAAATACTGCTGGAGCATCAGTTTTGCTTGCGCTAGCTGGAATTATTGAAACCGGAATCTTTACTACTCCAAAGCGCGTCGGTCTTTTTTCGTATGGTTCAGGATGTTGCTCTGAATTTTTTAGTGGAGTAGTCGCAGTTGGTGCACAAGAAAAATTACGTAGCATGTCAATTGCTGCTGGCTTAAAACAGAGATATCGTCTCACGATGCCTGAGTATGAATTAATTTTACGTGGCGGAAACGCAATTCGATTTGGTGTTAAAGATATCAAGCTCGACTATGATATTATTTCTAATGCATGGTCTTCTTTTAAGGATTCTAAAAGATTTGTGCTAGATAGAGTTGAAAGCTATCATCGAAAATATCGCTGGCTTTAGTCCCTGAAGACTATACTCAACTTTATAGCCAGTAACTATATTCATTATTTAACTTTTGGAGAGTTAGTTGGATAGAAATAAAATATTTTCGATTATTGTTGAGCAAATTTATATTGTTTGTCCGAACCTTGTTGGTGCACCTATTGACCTAAATGATCAAATGAGTGAATTAGGTATCGATTCGGTTGATCGACAAGAGATTATTATTCTTGTTCTTGAAGTAATTGGCTTGGAATTACCAATG
>JBILYO010000190.1:0-4020 GCA_044377685.1 Polynucleobacter sp.
TAGATAAATGCTCTTTTTTAGTAAGGAGAAAGATCTTTTTAAGTTGCTCATATTTTTATTTAAAACCTCATGCAGTTTGCATAAAATGTAGAAGTTGCTGGCCAATCTGAAAAGATACCTTTAATGCCAACTTGCATTTATAAAATATCTAAAACTTCATACACATTACCATCTCCTTTAATGGCAGGCTTAATACTTTGGGGGAAGCAGCCGCCCCCTTTAATCAAGGGCCCATCTCGCTTATAGACTGCTTGCGACCTTCATTCCTTCTGCAATCATTGGCCCTAAATTGCTAATAGTGCCGTTATTGAAATAGAAAAAGCTATTGCCAATAAAAGCAACTGACTTTGGTGCCTCCTTGGGTTAGCTTTGAACCGTCGGCTTTTGCTGGGCATAAGCAATGCCTTGGGTAAGCATTGCGCAAAACACGATACTGATAAATTTAGTGATGTTCATTATTCTTCCTAATCTTATTTTTCAAAAAAGAGAACTAAATAAATCTTTATAAGACTAAGCTATTTACGGAATTGAAGAATATCGCTATTGACTATCGCGTCAGTACCACTAACGATTCTTTCCCCAAGTTTTTCGTGAGTTGCCTTAAAAGACTTTCGAATGACGATGATCGAGTTTCTAAACTCAATCGACTCAACCCAGCCCTCCTTTAGGAAGGATGGCATTTGCCCTATAGGAAAAAAGGTTCTGAAATAAACGTCCAGAGAAAGTTCATTGCCCCAAAACTGAATACTAATAACATCGACCAACTTCTTAAAGAAGCTATAGGCAGAAAATTCATTTAACACTCCACCACCCCAATCATTTAAGTACAGGGTATGAGCGTCTTCTACTATAAATAAACCACCTGGCTTGACCAGAGGGAAATAGATCATGAAGCTATTTAAAATATCATTGGATAAGTGAGAGCCATCATCAATAACGATGTCAAAGTCTTTGCATATAGCAGTAATTCGTTCGTGGGTTTCTGGCTGATTCGCGTCCCCCACTACGACATGAACCCTGGGGTCATCGTAATGAAGATTGGCACATCGCTGATCGATATCGCAACCAATCAATAAATTGGCATTACTAAAAAAGGTTTTCCAAGTCTCCAAGGATCCACCGTTTTGAACGCCAATTTCTAAAAGATTGAGATTTTGTGTGCGGTATTTTTCAAAGAGCTCATCATAGAAAGGAAGATATGAGGACCATTTATCACTCACTTTTCCCATTTTTTGCCGATGAATTTGCTCAATAGATAAATGACTCATGTCAACAGCCTTCTTTTATATAAATGGCACTGAAATTTATTAAAGCAAATACTAGATAGTATTTGAACATAGGATGCATCCTAGAGATGCTAAAAATTAGTAGTCCCTAGCCCAAAACCATCAAAGTACACCACTTGGGTTTGCCATGCTTGAGCAGCGGCAGACATGTTTGAATTGTAGATCCCAACTCTTAAAGTATCAAAAGCATTGGCAATGGGTAATGTAGCCCTAGTTTCATTAATAACTAACTTGTCATTCGCATAAATCCGAATGTAGCCGTCAGAGGCGTCAGTAGATTTAATTTCATACCTTAACTTGATCCACTTATTGTATGGATTGGAATCTACTGTAACCACCTGATTAGGGATCCAAGTAAAGTCTTTATGTGTTTGTAGAGACAGCGTACCCGTGTAATCAATTTTGAGAAATGCAAGAGCGCCATAACCATCAGTACCTATGCTCGGACATTGGCTCCTAGTAATGCATTGCCAGTTAATTTGAGTGAGCACCAGCTACACAATTGTCGGTGGCTTCACGGAAGTGTCTGATATAGAGAAAGCTTATATTCTTGATTATGATTCAAGCACTGGAGTCATCACTAATACGACCGCCTATACCTTCAATAATCAGGCCTCAGTATTAACCCATTTTGAAGGCATTACTACTAATGGCACTGGAGGATATTATTTGGCGGGCTTTGGTGAAGTGACTTCAGGAAGCCCAGCCTTAGGTGCTCTTGTCAATGTTACAAGAATACCTACTGGTTTTACTAGTACACCAGTATGGGTGTCAGTCGCTGTTCCTGGCGCCACGACTCAGGATTCAAATACTGTTTATCAAAACAATCTTTTAGGCACCTTCTCGCCTGGCCCACTTTCATTAAATGGCTATGTAGCCAATGTTCCTTTAAGTTTAATTAAATAATGAGTGCAGATGAGTGCTACATTGGCCTCGAGCAATGCAGAACTCATCAAGTCACTAGAGTATTTTGATAATGACCACGCAAGCCACCCCTTTGGGGTGCCCTTGACAGAATGAGTCTAGGGCTTTTTGAATCAGCCTACTACCTTCATGTATTCAGCTTCAATTGCATCAAATATTTCTTCTCGCACTGTTGAGGCAAACTTCTTACGACGGTTAGCAGATAATTTTCCGTTTTGTTCCATGCATGCCAAAATTAAGGTGTTGAGATCCTTGCCTCTGATGTCGTATCCGCCATCAATAGCACGGTAAATGAGGTCGTACTTCGCCAAGTACTCAGTCTCTTCTCTTAAGTCTTTTTCTAATGCTTGCTTAGCCATCTCTAATCCAAACTCAACACATGCAGTGGCATTCCAGTAGCGATATAAAGAATCATCCGATTTGAATGTCATTTGATAGTCATCACCATCAATCCAAATGACCTCCCAGCGCTTACGAGCAGGCTCAGAAAAACTCTTTAGAGTAGATAGGTATAAATCTTCATTGCGCTTCATTGCAATAGATACTGGCAATAGCAAGCCGTTCTTTAAAGCGCCGGACTGGCACAAAGCATGATGAAATAAGAATCGCGATAAACGCCCATTACCATCCATAAATGGGTGAATGAAAACAAACCCGAATGAAATAATCGCAGCCGCAACCAAAGGGTCTATCTGCTTTGGCGAGGTATTAGCAAAATCTACTAAGCCCTTCATCAAGTCATTAACAATTTTAGGTGGTGGCGGAATATACGTTACGCCAGCAGCACCACGTAATGGGCTACTTAACCAATTTTGCTCATGCCGATAATGAACTTCCCTATCTAACGGGTTTGTAATGGCAGTGTTTTGCAAGCCAACCAAGTATTCTTCATTCAATTGAGTAGTCAGATGTGCTTTTTTAAGCAACTCTACAAATGCCTCTGCTTTATTAGCGCTTGGTGTTTCATGCTCAATCTCAAAAGAACTTTTGGTCTCGCTTAAATAAGCCCAAGACATTGCCCTATCGGATGCGGTTGAACCAAGCTCCGATAGAAATTCATTAGCCTTCTGGAGGATGTTAGATTCAAGCAAACTATTAATGCGCACAGTTCGCTCAACAGTTACACAGTAATCCAAACAACCCAAGCCATTGAAATTAACCCGCCATTTAGCATTGCGTATGCTTGGTCCTGTAACGTATTTTTTGGGATCAAATAAATTAACCATTGGCCCTGTAATTGCTGGCGCGCCCGTTAACTCTTCCTTATTAAAGGCTTCCCACAAAAAACAAGCCGTACGAATGTAAACGCCTGTTGGCGATTCGCTAATTGCGGCCAGCATTTCTTGGGCTGGGATTTTTCTTAAGGCCTGCGACAGCAACTGGAGATTAACCCCCTCATGCTTGAGCGCAAATAAAAGATGGATTAGTGGGCGATCATCTTTGGGGGCTACCTTGGCGGGTATCAACAATGCACCTTGGGTGGGCGTTACACTGGTTACCGAGGCGAGGCGTGCAGGTACTAGTGGATCAAAAGCACTGAGATCAAGCTGACTTTTTACTTGTGAATAGCCTATATCGCTCATGTTTCCCTCAAGCCTCACTTTTTCGTTTGAATAGCTATTTTCCCACACTTTTTCTTACATATACACGCTTTTTCTTACAATTACACATATTTACATACTTTTTATTACATATTTCAATAGATTTCTACATTTTTAAACATCTCCACACTTTTTCCTGCGAAATGGTGGTTCGGATGATTTTTACTAAACAGCCCAAAAGATATGAATTCAATTGCAATATGCAGTTT
>JBILYO010000191.1:0-4000 GCA_044377685.1 Polynucleobacter sp.
TTTTATTAGAAATCGGCTCATCGGTGACTCCATTTCCAATGCGCTGTTATGTGCCCGGCGATCGTGTCTGGTTCAAAAACCCTGATGATTTCTCATCCAATGTAAAAGGATATGAAGGCTCGTGGGTAATTTATATGGGTGGGGGCCTATTTACAAACCTTTGGAATAAATCCAAACCATATACATTAGAGACTAAGTGTCTTGAAATTTATCACTGGCGACATGGTGTTAGAGAGGATAAATTAGGTAGGTTAGAAATCAATGAGGATGTAGTTAAAGAATTGGTAGAACAGACTCTAAGCTCCGATGTGCAATTGCAAGGCTGCATTGATATGATGATGAAATATCGAGATCCTCAGGGAGTATATGCGGATGGAGGTTGTATAGATCTCACTAGGGATACTTTTAAGAGGGGTCTATCCTGACCGCGCTAATTAGTAATTTTCCACGACAAAACCATTCCTAGTTATCGATTGTTTTTTACCTAGTCTTGCTTTTTATTCTGTTCTTTCTTCATCTGATCTTTCTCTCGTTCCTTTCGAAGGTCACGTAATTGCCACCATGCAAAAAGTAAAACCCCACCGAAGACCAGCACTACTTCAAGCAAGATAATAGGACCGAAGCTATCAATCATGAGACTCGCTCAAATCAATCCAATGTTTTATCAAGAAAAATTCTTAGCTAGCAATGCGGCGTAATGCCTCTATCCGCTCACTTAATGGTGGGTGACTCATAAATAAGCTCTTTATGCCCGTTGCCATATTGCCAGAGATACCAAAAGCCTCTAGTTGCTCTGGCAGGTGTGGTTCGTTAGATGATTTTTGGAGACGCTCAAGAGCTTTAATCATTTTATGCTTACCTTCAAGGCTAGCAGCTCCAGCATCCGCACGGTACTCGCGATGACGACTAAACCACATCACAATTGCACTGGCTAGGATTCCGAGTACCAATTGTGCAATGATTGTGATGATCCAATAGGCAGGCCCATGACCTCGCTCTGTCTTAAAAACTGCGCGATCGATAATGTGTCCAACAACTCTCGATAAGAAGAATACGAAAGTATTAATAACCCCTTGAATAAGCGCAAGGGTCACCATGTCACCATTGGCAACATGACTGACTTCATGAGCTAGCACCGCTTCCGCCTCATCACGAGTCATACCACGTAATAGTCCAGTACTGACCGCTACCAAGGAATCATTGCGTAGCATGCCAGTAGCAAATGCATTGATATCAGGGGAGTCATAAATCGCCACTTCAGGCATACCAATACCTGCAGACTGCGCTTGGCGAGCTACCGTACTAAGCAGCCACTGTTCTTGTTCATTTTGGGGTTGCGTAATGACATAAGCACCAGTTGAGTGCTTAGCCATTGATTTTGACATTGCCAAAGAGATGAGTGAGCCGGTGACTCCAACAACGGCCGATAACATCAGTAATGAGGTGAGATCAAGATCGCTACCTTGTGCGTCTAATACTTGTCCCAATCCAAAAATATTGATGATGATCGTAATCACCAACATAATGGCGATATTAGTCAATAAGAAAAGAAAAATACGTTTCATATCAGCTAGCTCCTTACTAGAATAATAGTAACGCTATCAGGAAAACCCAATTTTTGCTTGAAACCCATTTGTTTAGCAATTACAGGGATGGCCTGAGCTAATTTTTAGCACCACTACAAGAGTGGTTTTAATCATCTTAAAAGCTGGTGTATGTGGATTTAGCTGGATCTCTTCTGTAAAGGTAAATGTCATCATATAGCGTCAATTAATGTTTTATATATTAATCGCAACACTGTAAACATAGCTTACAAAAAATTGCTGAGCAAGCCCCAAACTATTACATCAGGAAAAACCCTTAGTTTTGCTAAATCAGTAATTGCCTTAGCAAAAAATACGACATACTAATCATTAGACATTATGTATTTAATTGATAAAGGCAGCCATGTTAAAAAATAAATTGATTCAGTCCTTAATTTTTATTTCAATATCTGTTTTTTCTTTTGCCTTTGCTCAAGCTCAAACTTGGCCAACCAAGCAGCCAATTAAATTCATCGTTGTCTATCCACCAGGCGGCGCATCAGATGTTACAGCGCGATTAATTGCCACAAAGCTTTCTGAATCAATAGGGCAATCTGTTAATGTGGAGAATAAGCCAGGAGCAAATGGAATTATTGCTACAGAATTTGTTGCTAAATCACCGCCAGATGGCTATACACTCTTGATGGCAAATCTTGGTCCTAATGCAATTAATCCTGTTATTTATAAGAAACTTCCTTATGATGCGATTAAAGATTTTTCAGCGATTACCCTGACTACTATTGTTCCGCAATTTATTGTTGTCTCACCATCATTACCCATTTACTCAGTAAATGACCTGATCTCGTATGCTAAAGCCAATCCAGGAAAAGTGACTTTTGCCTCTGCTGGAAATGGAGCATCTAATCATTTATCGGGTGAATTGTTCAATGCTATGGCGGGGATCAAGATGCAGCACATACCTTATAAGGGTGATGCACCTGGACTTGTTGATGTGATGGCTGGACAGGTGAACGTAGCCTTGCCAACTGCCATTGCAGCAGCTCCTCACGTTCGTTCTGGCAAACTACGTGCCCTTGCCGTTACCAGCACCAAGCGCTTACCCTCATTTCCAGATGTGCCTACTGTTGCAGAAACCTTACCTGGTTTTGAGGCGGTCTCATGGGGTGGAGTAATGGTTCCTGCTGGTACTCCACAGCCAATAATTAATCGCCTAAATACAGAAATTTTAAATATTCTAAAAATGCCAGATATTGCAGAAAAGTTAAATGGCTTAGGTGCTGAAATAGTGGGCTCATCTCCACAGCAGTTTGATGCATATGTTAAGTCTGAAATTGCAAAATGGGGGAAAGTTGCTCGTGACAATCAGGTAACCCTAGATTAATTTTTAACTTTATAAAACTCATTAACTACCACTCAATTCTTTGATTGATTACGTAAGAATATGAATATTTCATTTAAAAAACTACATCCGACTTTTGTAGCAGAGATTAATCCTATTGATTTACGTGAAATTAATGATGAGGCGACACTTTCTCATCTGCGAAAAGCAATGTCTGAATATGGAGTTTTAGTTTTTAAGGGTCAACAACTCTCACTACAGGATCAACTTGACTTTGCACAGCGCCTGGATGGAGTTTTGCACACTAAAACATCAAATTCAGTACTGAGTAAAAATCGTTTTGGAAATGATGCTTTAACTGATATTTCAAACGTAGCTCAAGACGGTGAAATCATGGCTGCTGATGATCGAAGGCGTATGAATAACATCAGTAATCGTATTTGGCATACAGATGCTTCATTTGAGAATCCTCCAGGCCGTTACTCAATGCTATGTGCCCGGACAATCCCTTCAGTTCGTGCTGATACTGAATTTGCTGATATGCGAACTGCCTATGACTTTTTAGATGATCAAATGAAAGTGACTATCGAGAATTTACATGTTCATCATTCGATTGTGTATTCTAGGCATACTATGGGGTTTGATTTTTCACCCGAGGAGCGTGCAAAATTGCCTGGTGCAAATCAACCGCTAGTTAGAACTGTAGAAAATTCATCGAGAAAAGCACTCTATCTTGCCTCTCATGCAGATCATGTGGTTGAGTGGCCAATTCCAGAAGGGCGTTTATTACTTCGCGACTTGATTGAGCACGCTACAAAACCTCAATTTGTTTATAGCCATGAATGGACTGTGGGTGATTTGGTTATTTGGGATAATCGCACAACCATGCATCGCGGCCGTCCTTTTGATGACAAGACTCACAAACGAGAGTTAACACGTGTAACGACGCTTGATATTCCAAGGCATTAGGCATTAGTTTTTTCATAATGGCTAATTTAGCCTATCAATAGATAGTGTTTTAGTAAATATACTTTTGGATTAAGCGGATTGAAGCGTTTTTAGTTGGATAGCAAAGTTTCCAACTTGATTATTAGATATCAGAATGCCAAAATCAATC
>JBILYO010000192.1:0-3999 GCA_044377685.1 Polynucleobacter sp.
CTAGACGATATTGAAAGGTTGATGAAACGCAAGTTGGAAATCAAGCCTTTACCAGAAGGTGCACCCTCACAAAGTAGGGTACCTTCAAATAGGTCTGCATCAAGCAGCGCATCATTAAATAGTGGAGTACCAGCAAAAATGTCAGACCCATTTTTCTACAAGCCGTATGAACCCACTGCTGCACCACAATCAGCAGAGGGTACCAAGCCAGTAGAGAAAAAAGTGGGCATCATTCCAGCCAAGCCTACCGTTGGTGCCTTGCTTGGTGGCTTTAAGAAAAAATAAATGAGGTATTGAAAAAGTATGGAAAGTTATTTAAGCTTTCCATGCATGAGTAGCGGCTAGAAGCCACTCGGCAATCGTGATGTTTTCACCATCTGGCAATTGCCTCAACCCTAAATGTTTTGCTGCTTTACGTAATTCGGCAAGTACTTCTTTCGCACTCTGCGTCTGAATGGGTGTAGCTAAAGTTTGTTTACTCAGTTTTTCACCATGCTCATCCAGTACTAAAGGTAGATGCAAATACTGGGGAGTCGGCAATCCCAAAACATGTTGTAAATGAATTTGTCTTCCGGTGTTACTCAGTAAGTCTTGGCCGCGCACAATATGCGTAATCCCTTGAAGGGCATCATCTACCACCACAGCCAGTTGATAGGTAAATAAACCATCATTGCGGCGAATCACAAAATCTCCTACTTGAGTATTGAGCTGCTGACTTTGCGCTCCTAAGGCCTCATCTACGAATGTAATATTGCAGTCAGGCGGGAGA
This sequence comes from Polynucleobacter sp., assembly GCA_044377685.1. GTDB lineage: Bacteria > Pseudomonadota > Gammaproteobacteria > Burkholderiales > Burkholderiaceae > Polynucleobacter. The sequence continues at coordinate 770 of JBILYO010000192.1, forward strand.
GTAAGTCTCCAGGTAAGTTTGGCATTGTTGAGGTCTTCTAGGAAATATGTGATCAATCGATCTGGCCGACAAATTTCTGGATAAACCATTTCTTGATTGCGAGGTGTTTGTATTCCCATTTGGGCTAGGGTGCTTGCAATGGTTTGTCTTGAGCAAGTGCAGGGATATATTAGTTGGATTGAATTAAGCTTTTCGAGGGCTTTTTGATAGCCTGCTTGACGTTCTGATTGCCTGGTGACTTCCTCATCCCAAGATAGACCACAAGCCAGCAGCTGAGCTTGTATTTGCTGATCAGCCCCTGTGACGCAACGGGGAGTATCTAGATCTTCGATTCTCAGTAGCCATTTACCCCCATTTTTTTGGGCATCAAGCCAGCTGCCGAGGGCTGCAACCAGCGATCCTGCATGAAGTGGACCGGTTGGCGAGGGGGCAAATCGCCCGCGGTAGCCTACTGGTTGGGGAGGAGGGTTTTTGATCTTAGACACAGCTAAAATCATCTCATGGCTTTACCCCGTTTTGTTCATCTTCGTCTTCATTCCGAGTTTTCGATTACGGATGGGGTCGTTCGTATTGATGATGCAATAGCCGCCGCCGCCAAAGACGAAATGGGCGCGCTAGCCCTGACTGATTTGAGTAATTTATTTGGTTTGGTACGTTTTTATACTGCCGCCCGTTCGGGTGGTGTGAAACCCATTGCCGGCGCAGATGTTTGGATTAGTAATCCTCTGGAGCCAGATCAACCCCATCGTTTATTACTGTTAGTACAAAACCATTCTGGCTACTTAAACCTCTGTCAGTTACTTAGTAGAGCGTCCTTAGATAACCAAACCCGAGGGCGAGCTGAAGTCGATATGACTTGGTTTAGTGAACCTGCGGCCAAGGAAGAGGATAAGGCAGCCAAGCGAACTTTATCGTTTGGTTTAATTGCACTATCTGGGGGTCGAAGTGGGGAAGTGGGTACAGCATTATTGGCTGGTCAAGCTGAACAGGCTAAGCAAGCGGCACTGCGTCTAAATGCACTCTTTCCCAACTCTTTTTACCTTGAAGTGCAGCGCGGCGGTCACCCTCAGGATGAAAAACAAGTCCAACTGGCTTGTCATTTAGCTAGCGAGCTCGATCTACCAGTCCTTGCTACACACCCAGTTCAGTTCATGAAAAAGACAGATTTTACGGCTCATGAAGCACGTGTATGTATTGCTGAAGGTGAGTTATTGGGTAACCCACGTCGCCAAAAGAAATTTAATGAAGAGCAATATTTCCTCACTCAAGCAGAAATGGAAAAACGGTTTGCAGATATACCTGTTGCTCTAGCTAACTCGGTCGAGATAGCAAAACGTTGTAATTTATCTTTAGTTCTCGGTCAGCCGCGCTTACCTGATTTTCCGACACCGCAAGGCGTTACTTTGGATGAGTATTTAATGGCACTTTCGGAGTCGGGTTTAGAGCGGCATATGGAGCGTAATTTTCCTGATCCAGAGCAGCGCGCTAATGAGCAAAAACGCTATCACGATCGTCTCGTGTTTGAGGTGAAGACGATTTCGCAAATGGGTTTTCCAGGTTACTTTCTGATCGTGGCAGATTTTATTAACTGGGCTAAAAATAATGGTGTACCAGTCGGCCCAGGAAGAGGATCGGGCGCTGGATCTTTAGTGGCTTATTCATTAGGCATTACCGATCTGGATCCTTTGCGATACAACCTCCTTTTTGAGCGCTTCTTAAATCCTGAGCGGGTCTCAATGCCCGACTTTGATATTGACTTTTGTCAACATGGGCGTGATCGGGTCATTCAATATGTCAAAGATAAATACGGCAAAGATGCAGTTAGCCAAATTGCTACCTTTGGAACGATGGCTGCTAGAGCCGCAATTCGGGACGTTGGGCGTGTACTAGAGCAGGGTTATAACTTTGTCGATGGAATTGCCAAGCTTGTGCCAAATAAGCCAGGTCAATACATGACGATTGATATGGCGAAGAAAGAAGAAAAGCAATTAGCCGAACGTGAGAAGAATGAAGATGAGGTGCGTCAACTCCTCTCTTTAGCTGAACAGCTAGAGGGGATGACGCGGAACGTGGGTATGCATGCAGGTGGCGTATTAATTGCCCCAGGTCGCCTCACTGATTTTTGCCCTCTATACACCCAAGAAACTAAAGATCAGGACAGTAGCTCTGTGATTAGTCAGTTTGATAAAGACGATGTTGAAGCGATTGGTCTGGTGAAGTTTGACTTTTTAGGCCTCACAACACTGACGATCTTAGCTGCTGCAGAGCGAAGCATCAAGGCTTTGCATACTGATCGCAAAGATTGGAGTATGAGTGAAATCCTGCTTGACGATGAAAAGGCATTTGAACTCCTAAAGAAAGCAAATACCGTTGCAGTATTTCAGCTTGAAAGCCGCGGCATGCAAAGCATGCTGCGTGAAGCTAAGCCTGACCGCTTCGAAGACATTATTGCTCTAGTCGCTTTGTACCGTCCTGGCCCAATGGATCTAATACCCGATTTTATTGAGCGTAAGCATGGGCGTCAAAAAGTAGAGTACCCAGACCCGCGTATTGAGTCCGTTTTACGCGAAACTTACGGCATCATGGTGTATCAAGAGCAGGTGATGCAGATGGCGCAAATGATCGGCGGCTACTCATTAGGTGGTGCTGATATGTTGCGCCGTGCGATGGGTAAGAAAAAGCCAGAAGAAATGGCTCAGCATCGCAAAATCTTTAGTGATGGTGCTAAAGCGGGTGGTATTAGTGAAGCCAAAGCCAATGAGATTTATGACTTGATGGAGCGTTTTGCGGGCTATGGGTTTAATAAATCTCACGCTGCTGCTTATGCGCTTTTAGCCTATCAGACTGCTTGGCTAAAAGCGTACTACCCAGCTGAATTTATGGCAGCTAACTTATCTCTCGCGATGGATGACACCGATAAAGTAAAGATTCTGTATGACGATTGCTTAGCAAATCAGATTCGAGTTTTCTCACCCGATATTAATACAGGCGTCTATGAGTTCACCCCTTTACGCGCTCCGGATGCGGCGCCTGATTCACCAATAAGTCATATTCGTTATGGTCTTGGTGCCGTGCGTGGAACTGGTGAGGCAGCGATCGAAGCGATTGTCAAAGCCCGTGAGACGGGCGGTCCATTTAAAGACTTGTTTGATTTCTGTGCAAGAGTTGATCGTCGACAAGTGAACCGCAGGGCGATTGAAGCCTTGATGCGGGCTGGTGCATTCGATAGT
>JBILYO010000047.1:0-11666 GCA_044377685.1 Polynucleobacter sp.
ACCTTGCATTCTGCAAGCATCGCCTGTACAAGCTGAAACTCTGCTATTGGTTTACCAAATTGTTGACGTTTTTTCACATGGACTAGCGCCTCATCCAATAAACGAATGGCAGGCCCAATACATAAAGCGGCCAAATTAATACGCTGCTTATTTAATGCCTTCATCGCAGTCCCAAATCCTACGCCTAACTCTCCCCCTATTACATCATCTCTCGAGGCTAAAACATCTTTCAAAAACACCTCTGAAACGGGTGATCCAGACTGACCCATTTTCTTGTGCTCAGGACCTGCCCAGATTCCTGGGGCATCTTTAGTGATTAAAAATGCGCTAATACCTTTATGAGATAAGTCCGATGGATTTGTTCTAGCAAATACTGTAAACAAATCTGCAATTGGGGCATTTGTAATGTAGCGCTTTGTTCCATTAATTAAAAACTGCTCAGGAGATTTATCCAACTTTAGCGCAGTTGTTTTCAAAGAGGTGGCGTCCGATCCAGCATCTGGCTCTGATAATGCGAGACAGCCCGTTATCTCACCTGAGGCAAGACTGGGCAACCATTTTTCTTTTTGCGCCTTAGTACCATCCTGAACGATACCTTCAGAACCAATACCGGTATTAGTCCCTGCTCGGGCACGGAATGCAGTTGCCGCCTGAGAAATTTCGATATTAGCCAATGCCAACTCTTCGGTACTTAAGCCAGCACCGCCATATTCCCTAGGAATACTCCAACCAAAGAATCCACTCTTTCGCATGACATCGACGATAGATTCAGGAATACAGTTTTTTTCTACCACCTCAACTTCAGCGGGAATAGCAACATCACGCACAAAAGAGCGTATTTCACTCAATCGCTTCTCATTGGCTTCACCATTACTAATCACTTAATTCCCCTTGCTCATATAGCTAGCTCCACCATCTCGCTCAATATTGCGTTTTGCCTCAAGCAGGTGCGGAGCAATGTTTTTATTCATTTCACTTTGAGACATCTTTGAGCTACTTAAGGTGCAGTTCAAAGCAATCACCGGATCATCTGTAGTGCCCACTCTTAATGGAACAGCCAAAGCATATACGTCTGACTCCCAATCACCACGACTCAAACAATAGCCATGACGCTCATAAAACTCCTGGTCACGCTGAAAGTGAACAATATCTTTACGGAATTGAGTCGGGTTGGCCAGCTTGAGTCTATTGAGGACTGACTTTTGATCTGCCATTGACGATGCAAATAACAAAGCGCGTCCTATAGAGGTTGTTAAAAGAGGTCTACTACTTCCAATATCAGGCTTCAGATAATTACCTCGATCCAATCGCAGTGCATCAACGTAAACTACCTCCAATCGACCCAGCATACCCAAATTTACAGTCCACCTCGTTTTGGACGCCAGCTTTTCCATATGCGATCTAGCAAGATGGCGAATATCCATTCCCGCTAACATTGGATAACCCAACATTAAAACGCCTGGACCTAATCGATACTTTTGAAGCCGCTCGACTCTTAATAAGTACCCAAGCTTTTCAAGCGTATAAGTTAAACGCGAAATCGTAGCCTTAGGTAAAGAGGTTCTGTCGCATAACTCCCGATTACCCAATAACTGATCTGCTGGAGTGAATGCTCGTAAGACATCCAAACCCCTGCTAAGGTTTATGGCGAATTGACGGTCATTCGCTAAAGATGGTGCATTCAACATATTTTGATCCTCTTCTTTTCTGACTCAATATACAACCTATTCTACCGAGTGTTTCGCTGTGCGAAACACTAACCGTAATAGTAAAATTTTTGCTTCAATACAGTTTTGATAGATCAAACTCAAATGACTAATCGTCCCCCTCTGCTTCAAGATGTGCGTATATTAGATTTATCAACCGTTATTGCCGCGCCATTTGCAGCCACCCTATGCGCTGACTTAGGGGCCACGGTTACAAAAATTGAATTACCAGATGGATCCGATGCACTTAGGGGGTTGGCACCTACTACGCCTGAGCATGCCCTCTACTGGAAAACCGTTAATCGCGGTAAGAAAGGGATCACATTAGATGTAAGAACGGCGCAAGGAAAAGAGTTATTTTTAAAAGCCATCCAAAAAACGGATGTATTAGTGGAAAACTTTAGAACTGGCACCCTAGATCGCTGGGGATTTAGCCTAAACACTTTATTAACCGCAAATCCAAACTTGATCATTTTGAGATTGACCGGATTTGGCCAAACTGGTCCGTACGCAGAGCGTCCTGGATTCGCCAGAATTTTTGAAGCAATGAGCGGTCTCACTAATCTCATTGGAACACCTGAAAGTGGACCTCAACACCCCAACCTTCCAATTGGAGATTTAATTGCCGGATTGTTTGGTGCCTTTAGCATCTCTTCAGCGATAGCATCCCTCAGAAGAGACCCTTCTCAAGGTGGATTTGAAATTGACCTCTCTGCCACTGAGGCCCTCTTTAGATTGCTAGACCCATTAGCAGTTGAGTACTCTTTACTTGGAGTCAATAGAACGCATATGGGGAACCGTGCCAGCTATACAACCCCATCAAATATGTATAAATCTATAGATGGGAAGTGGGTTACTTTAGTTGCATCATCAGATGCAATTTTTAAACGTCTTTGTACAGCAATTAACAGACCTGAGTGGATAAGCAATCCCAACTACTCTTCTAATCCCAATAGGTGTCTTAACGCAACTGAGATTGACCAGGGTATCTCACAATGGTTTGCAAGTAATACATTTATGGCCATTTCTAAAACCTTTGATGAATCTGCAATCCCATATACAAAAGTTTATGACATATTGGATGTATTAAATGATCCGCAGGTAATCGCAAGAAAGGGAATCATTGATTTACTGGATGCTGATCTCGGCACGATTCCTGCGCCATGCAGGGTACCAAGAGTTCCAGGCATTTTGGATGCAAGTATTAAGACAGGTCCAAATACTGGCGAGGATAACCTATCGTTCTATAAAGATCTTGGCTTATCTGAAAATGAAATCTCTGAATTGCAAAAGAATAAGATCATTTAAAACTTTACTTCTTATTCAAGCCTGCTTTACGAGCTTCGATTTCTTTATTGATAGCAGCCACAGTAGTGGGATTTGGAGAAGTCCATTTGCCCCCTGAGTTATTCACCATATAAACTAGAGAGTCTGCAAAACCCTCTACTGATAAAGTGGGACTACCACCCTTTGCTGGCATACCTCTTACGCCAACATAACCATGAGCGGTAAGAACGACTTGCCCTTCTGCAATCAAAGGCGCCCACTTTGCTTTATCACCTAATTTAGGGGCATTCAGAACGCCACTACCATGACAGCTCACACAATACTGTTTATATGTCGTTTCACCAGACTGTGCGTTGGTAATCATGGGTGTAGCCATCACTATAGCAGCAAGAACCAAGGCTTTAGTTTTGAATGTCATTTCTCTATTTCCGTAATGAAGGGTTAAATGTAGTGTTAATAAAATTTAATACCTCTGTGCCTTTCATGCATTCTTCGCTTAATTCAAAACAAGCTTAACCTGGTCTAAATAAATAACCCGATTGGGCTTTATTACGTCGTCTATTAAAAACGATTCGAATGCATGTGATGAGCGCCCAAAATACCAGTAGTGGATCTAAGACGTAATCCCAAAGATTCGCTGACTCATGCCAATGCCCAGCCCAAGCGATGATGGCAATTGCAAAAATCCATACACCTTTGGTCCAGCCCAATAAACCACATACCAAAGCAAATAGAACTACGCCAATCAAGAATCCTAAAGATCCATAACCCCATACATAGGGATCAAACATTCCCAGACCCAAGGCCAATGGATAGAACATCAGAGCGATGCATATCAGTGCGACTCGAAAGCCCTCTGGTATGGGACGACTAGGGAGCATCACAGCGCTCCACAGTAGGAGTGTTAACACGACACTCAAATCACCAGTAACTCCGCGCACGTAGCCAACTAGAGGAAGCTCGAGAGATAAACCGATTGGCCAGAAAAATACGTTGGCCAAGATCAACACCACAATCCATCTCATTGCCATTGGTAAAGATTTGCTCATAGTCACATGGATGAACCAAACAATCACAACACCACAGGTAATGGATAACTCAATCAGCGCTAGGGTCTGCATCCAATTCATCATGGTTTAACCCCTTTAGTATTAGCATCAGGTGTTTGTATAGGTGACGCTGAAAGTCGCTGGTATTCACGCTTTAACCATGCAGATGGATAGTACACATGTCGAATCTTTTTGCGATCCCATGTATATACCAGATGCGCATCGATGCCATCACCACTAATCAAATAGGGATAGGAATACTCTTTACGCTGATCATTAGGAAGAGTCTCATCATCCTCAAGTATTTGCACAATCTGCCATTGGTCGGATTGAGGCAGCTTCATTAACAGCACGAGACGGGCGCGCCCCACTTCAATATTATTAAGCGCTAATAAACGAATTCCATTCTTTAATGTCAAACCAGCAACAGCAGCATTTGGATTGGCAATTGCTAAATCCTGAGAGACTTGCCACGTTTGCCCTGCATCACTAGTCAAGCTGGCTGGTATGACTTTTGGAAGACCAGCTTTTCTGGCTTGACGAAAATAAGCAGCAGCGTCTTGAGGGCTATTCGTAAAGATCACCGGCTGAATTGCACCGCGACCAGAACTCATGCGGCGCTTATCAATGACTTGGGCTGCTTCAACTCTCAAAAACTCGCCAAAGCGGCCAATCCATTCATGATAGGCAGGTAAACCCAATCGTCCATCACTAAATTGCAGTGCCGGTGACTTCACTAATGTGCTGATATTCAACAAGGGAGAGCTAATAAGGCGTTGTGGCTGACTCCATGTCAGACCTTCATCATCAGAAATCATGGTGGATATGGAACTACCAGCCCAACCACCAATCGAAACGGTGACAAAAAATAATTGCAATCGTCCATCTGACATTCGGCTAGGTACTGGATTGCCTAGTTTGGCAATGTAGCGAGCTAAACCTTTTTCAGCACCCACCCGATCTATTACGACCGTTGCTGCAGTCCATAAACCCGCCTTGGGATCAAATACTGCACTATTAATCACCACATCACGAGCGCCTTCACGACTTCCAGCAAACCAGAACGCCCGAATACCGCCATCTTTTAAGGCAATCAGTGATCCAGCGTGGACTGATGGAGCGCCAGTATCGGGCAACCAGGTCGCGTGAGGTTTTGCAATACTCGACTCAATGATGGGTTTAGTCGCTGCTTTTTTTGATGAAGATGCGGATAAAGGCAACTCTTCATCAAATTCCTCCTCAACTACCGCAGCCAAGCTATCAGCAAAAGGCGCCCATGCAGGTCGAGTATCTAAATGCAAAACACCAATCACTGCTGCAAGCAGTAAAAAACAGAATGCTATTACACGACTCATCTACAAGCATCCTTTTTATCTAACAAATGAGCAGTATTAGCCACCGGCGTGGCAACGAGGTATTCATTCACAAATAAATATTTTCCAAGGTGGCCTTTTAGCATTTCTATAATTTCCTCATCAGAGTGACGTGCTCTCATTTCTATTCTATGGGCAATGATCTGACAAGCATCACATATGGCTGGCTTAACCCCTAATGGTGACTGCACTAATACCAAAGGATAGCTAGCGGTTAATTGAGCAACTTCACCTGCCTCTCCCGCCATATAACCGTGCAAGCGAGCGCCGGGCAAGAGTAAGCGATATTCTTCATCTTTAGCGCGATAGTCACAAGGAACCCAAAGATCCTTATCTTGTACTTGAGCGATTGCCTGTGGTGTAAAGCGCCCCAACTGACCCTCTAGGGGAGATAAGCTACTAGTCAATGCACAGTAAGTTAAAAAACACCCTGCCAGAGCGATTGACTTAGAGCTATCTTTTTTGAATAAGCCTAAGATCACCAAGTCTAAACTCACGACCATAAAAATCCAGTGCCAGTATGAATAGACCCACTCACTTGTATCGCCTGTGAATGCAGATAACTGTAGCTGACTGCCCGCCCAAATCAATACTGAGAAAAGAATGGCTTGCAATAACAATGCAATTCGAAAGCCCCACAGGGGCAAGCGATCCCAATGCAATGCTAGTAATACGGCCAAAGCAGGCATGACTGGTAATAGATAACGGCCCGATCGTTGACTTGGCAAACTAAAGACCACAAAAAATGCCAATACCAGTAAGAGCAATAAGCTCTCTTCAAGAGAGAGGAAACGGCGATTACGCCAGCATAAAATCAGGGTCGACAATAGAACAAAGGTGAACAGGCCCGCATTTGCTAAAGAAGTCAGGATTAACATCCAAATACTATCGCCACCGCTCACTAAGTCCAAGAAGTAGTTCGTACTTCGAGCATCAAACTTAGCTACGTTCTCACCCAGCACAAATTCTTTCCACACTGCCTGCGGATTAGGATCTAAAGCAAACCAGAGCGCAAAGATTCCCAATGCAATAGCCGCAATGAAAAAAAGCTTATACAGATCTCTAATGAGTGTTGTTGATACGCTCCACTCTCGCCAGCGCCAGTAATACAATCCCAGAGCCAACGACGCAGGGACAATATACGCAAACGACTTTGCAAGTAATGCGAATCCTAAACAAAGTCCTGCAAAGACTGGGAAAATCAATTGGGAATTAAAAGCGGCCTTCCCCCAATATAAGAGCGCCATAAATGGCAAGCTCATCCAAAATACTTCAGGAGGATCAGTTAAAAAGGGGCGCCCGTAACGATAGGTAGCAAAAAAGGAAAGCCAGACTAATCCTGCTAACAGGCCAGTCTTTGCACTGCCACTAAAACGACGCACTGACAGAAATAAGAAGAAAGCGGTAAGAGCTGTATAAAACAGACTGGGCCAACGTAAATTAAAGAGCGTCCATTGATTTGCCCAATCAGTACTCACGATGCCCTGCCAGAAAATCAATGGCGGCTTAGTATTCTTCAATCCCGTCATTTCTGACTGCAAAGGGAGCCAATCCCCTGCATTAGCCGTCATCCGAACAATATGCATATAAGGATACTCATCGCCATTCTTAGGGGCAAAACGACTATCTAAGCCATAAAGATAGGTGAAAACACCTAAAAGGAGTATTAAGAGAGCCGAACGGGATGAAAATGAACCTCGCATAGCTCTAGTTTATAGGGCTTAGGAGGGGGCTGTGAAAAACCCATTCATATGCTTTTACAAATGAGCTTATGAGAAATGAATCTGAGGTAATGATCCATTCTCTCAAGTTCTTGTTTAAGATATGACTGAGTGAAATTCACTGGCATTCAACTTGAATAAACAAAATGGAGATTGTTCCTATGCGAGCAAAATACCTCAAAGCATCATTACTAGCTTCGGCCATCCTTGGTCTTGCCCATTGGAGTAGTGCTGCCTTAGCGCAAAACGCTGCTGCTAGCGATCTTTACAAGCGAGGTTTGGCAGCTACTTGTGCCAACTGTCATGGTACAGACGGTAAGGGAGTGGTCGATGGCGGAATGCCCCTCATCAATAACCTCACCAGCGGGCAAATACTGGAGAAGTTAAAGGGATATAAATCTGGAGCTTTAGAGGGCACGATCATGCCGCAACTCGCTAAAGGCTATACGGACGAACAACTCACTACTATTGCCAATCAACTTGGCAAAAAACAATAAAGGAGACGTCATGGATCGTCGACATTTTATAGGTCAAAGTGCTGCAGCACTCGGTTTAATTAGCGGCTTCTCAACCCAAGCTCGTGCCAATTTGCAAAAAGCAGAAATCTTGGTCATTGGCGGAGGTTATGGTGGAGCTACAGCCGCTAAATACTTGCGCTTGTTCTCTAACAATACTGCCAGAGTGACTCTGATTGAACCTAATCCCTCGTTTATCTCTTGCCCAATGTCTAACTTAGTCATTGGCGGCTCACGCAACTTATCTGAATTAACTACCTCTTATAGCAATCTGAGCAAGCGTCATGGCATCAAAATGATTCAAGATAGCGTTGCCAGCATCGATGCGGATAAGAAGACAGTAAAACTCGCTTCAGGAAAAACCTTGCGCTACGATAAAGTGGTCGTTTCTCCAGGCGTCACCCTCATGACGAATACTGTTGAGGGTTTAGCAGAGGCAAACAAGGCTGGTGTGACACTGCAAGCATGGAAGGCTGGCGCTGAAACGGTAGCACTGCATAAGCAGTTGGCTGCTATACGGGATGGTGGAACCTATATTCTCAGTGTTCCTGAAGCGCCATATCGCTGCCCTCCTGGTCCCTATGAGCGCGCTTGCCAAGTAGCCAGTTATTTTAAGCAAAATAAACCCAAATCAAAAGTAATCGTTTTAGATGCAAATCAAGATGTGACATCTAAAGGCGCACTGTTTAAAAAGGTATGGGCTGAACAGTACCCTGGAATGATTGAGTACTTACCAAAACATAATGTCATTGCAGTCGATGCCAAAACAAAAACTGTGAAGTTAGAAGTTCAGGATGATTTCAAAGGCGATGTATTAAACATCTTGCCAGCGATGAGTGCCGGAGAAATTGCTGTCAAAACGGGCTTAGCTAATTCCAATGGACGCTGGGTGAATGTGAACTTCTTGAATTTTGAATCAACAGCACAAAAGGATATTCACGTCCTGGGCGATTCTATTCAAATTGCACCTGCGATGCCCAAGTCAGGGCATATGGCAAATTCACATGCCAAGGTCGCAGCAGCAGCAATTGTGGCTGAGCTGAGTGGCTGGGAAGTCAATCCTGCTCCTGTACTGACAAATACCTGCTATAGCTTTGTCAATAGCAAAGAAGTGGTTCACGTAGCAAGCGTTCATCAATACAACGCTGCCGAGAAAACCTTTAAGACTGTTCCAGGATCTGGTGGATTATCTCCAGCACCTTCAGTACTCGAAGGTATTTATGCTTGGGGCTGGGCACGTAATATTTGGGCTGATAGCTTGGCTTAATCTAAACAAAGCTCTCCAATTAAAAAGAGGCTTATCAGCCTCTTTTTAATTGTGCTCTGAGCGAAATATACTGAGACAAACGATGCAATTACTTAGACAATCAAAAGCAAGAGGCTATGCCGACCACGGCTGGCTCAAAAGCTATCACTCCTTTTCCTTTGCTGGATATCATGATCCTCGCTTTATGGGATGGGGAAATCTCAGGGTCATCAATGAAGACCAAGTTGCTGCTGGACAGGGATTTGGAAAGCACGGTCACCGCAATATGGAAATCATCAGCTATGTGTTGTCAGGTGAACTAGCCCATGAAGATAGTATAGGCAACATTAAAGGTATTCCACCGGGTGATGTGCAACGCATGAGTGCAGGCACTGGAGTAACACATAGTGAGTTCAACCATGCCAAAGATCAAACAACCCATTTCTTACAGATTTGGATTGAACCGAATAATTTAGAAGTTCAACCTAGTTATGAACAAAAAACGATTCCGCTAGCTGATAAGCAGGGTAAATTGTGTTTAATAGCCTCTCCAAATGGACAAGCTCACTCCGTCAAAATTCATGCAGATGCCAACTTGTACGTGGGCCTCTTTGAGGGAACACAAACTGCAGAACTTGCCCTAGATCCAAAACGCAAAGCCTATGTGCATTTGATTCGTGGCTCGCTCAAAATCAATGGGCAAATACTTTCAGGAGGAGATGCCCTCCTCATTGAGGATGAAAGCAATATATCAATCAGTGAAGGAAAAAACGCTGAGGTACTAGTGTTTGACCTCAGCGCATAGAGAAACTCTAACTAGCTCAATCTAACTTGATCTTTGATTTTTCTATCACCACTTTCCAGCGTGCGATATCCGAGCTATACAAGTCGGCAAATTGCTGGGTGTTCAGAGGGGCAACCTGAACACCTGCCTTTATAAAGCGTTCTTTCATCTCAGGCGTATCGAGAATTTTAAGAATCGTATTATTCAGGGTTTGCACGATAGCAGTTGGTGTGCCCGCTGGCACAAATACACCTTGCCAAAGCGCCATTTCATAAGCTTTAACACCAGCCTCTTGCATAGTTGCTAACTCAGGTGCACCGCTAAAACGATTTTTACTGGTCACTGCTAAGGCCCGGACCTTATCGCCCTTATATAAAGGAAGTCCTACCGGCATCCCGGCAAAGTAAAAATCAATTTGTCCCCCAACTACATCAGTTGCAGCTGGTGAGCCGCCTTTGTAAGGAATATGAATAGCTTGCAAACCCGTTGTCGCCAAAAATAGTTCGCCAGCCATATGATCTGAGTTTCCAATTCCGGAAGAACCAAAACTTAACTTTCCAGGATCTGCTTTGAGCATCGCCATCAGATCAGCAACATTTTTTGCCTTAGAGTTGTTGTTCACAATCAGAATATGGGGTGTTGCAGCAACTCCGACTACTGGCAATAAATCTTTTTGTCCGTTAAACGGTAATTTAGGATTGGCTGCTACATTTATTGCCAGACCGTTTTGCGCAAACAAAATGGTGTACCCATCAGGGGCGCTTTTTGCAACGGCATCAGCAGCCAAACTACCAGCTGCACCACCACGATTTTCTACAATTACTGGTTGCTTCAAAGCAAGACTCAGATCGTTAGCAATCATTCTGCCCACAATATCAGTTGAGCTACCTGGGGCATAGCCAACCATCATCTTGATGGGTTTATCTGGATAGGCGGCTACTGCAGAACCTATGAGTGCTGGTAATACCACTACGCTGAATACCATGTTCTTTATTATTTTCTGAAACATATCGTCTCCTCCATAAAATTTAAATACTTAATGATGCTACCCCACATTCCTTGGCACAGATATTTAAGGCGTCCAATAACTCTGGAGTAAGTGGAATGCCTTGACGCATTCTTTCCGCCATCACTCCTGCGGCACCTTCCCCTGGTACTCGAACTTCTTTTACACCCGGCAAAGTAGAGGAACTCTTCAAGTCATCTACTAAGGTTATCACTCTGCTAATAAACTCCTGTTTATCACCAAATGCACTGGGATCTACCGCAATAATAGTTTGCCCAGTATTCGTCATCAGATCATGGCGAGCATTAAAGTCAATGGTACCCTTACCGACTGCAGCATTGTTAAGTGCCCCGGCAAGTAGGCCAATCATGACTGCCAAACCATACCCTTTGTAGCCGCCAATCGGCAAAAGTGAGCCCTCAGCAGATCTATTTGGGTCAGTAATAGGCTGACCTTGACGATCAATCATCCAATCATTTGGTATCGATTCGCCTTTTTGAGCCGCTAGCTTCACCTTACCGTAAGCCGCAACAGTGGTAGCAATATCAAGCAACACCATAGGGCTATCACCAGCTGGTACTGCAATCGCAATCGGATTGGTTGATAAGAGTAAGTCGATTCCACCCCAAGGAGCCATGTGGTTGGCATTTCCTACCGCCATGTAAATCCCAATGTAACCCTGTTCGGCCAATTTACGGACATAAACAGATGCTGCTCCTGAGTGATTTCCATAGTGACTGCCCACCCAACACACGCTGTGCTCTTTGACTTTTTCAATGGCTACTTCGACAGCCCTATTCATTACTAGGTGGCCTAATCCATTGTCACCATTAATCAGTGCGGTGGCCCCTTGCTCACGTTCAATACGAATATTGGGATTGAGATTCACTCCACCCGCACGAATTCTTTTCAGGTAAGCAGGTAAACGAAAAATACCGTGCCCATCAGCGCCTACCAAATCAGACTTGATCATCAGCTG
>JBILYO010000193.1:0-3940 GCA_044377685.1 Polynucleobacter sp.
CAGCCCATAGATAGCCTCGAAATTAGGCATTTTGGTCAATCTTTATCTAAATTTGAATTTAGTCTTTGCACTAACTGGCAAGACGCTGGTTTAGCCGACTAATTCCACAAATTCAAGGGCTTATATACGCTAGGCATTATCCTTATGCCTATGAGCTTACATTCAGAATCAACTCCAAAACCCACTTCTGGGTGGAAATCAGCCCTCAAACGCGCTTGGCCGACTATACGGATTCTGCTTTCCATTGGTCTTTTATGGAAAGCGACCAGCGGAATTGACTGGCATGCTATTTTTGAATCTGAAATTCAGATGGAGCCATGGTGGTTTTTAGCTGCCCTGATCAGCGCCACTACAGCATGTCTTTGTGGCGGATTACGCTGGGCGATCCTGATGCGCAAATCAGGCTTTCAAGGTCGCATCAGAAATTACATCTTGCTCTACTTTAGCGGCGCTCTAGTAAACCA
Organism: Polynucleobacter sp.; assembly: GCA_044377685.1. GTDB lineage: Bacteria > Pseudomonadota > Gammaproteobacteria > Burkholderiales > Burkholderiaceae > Polynucleobacter. Next base: position 465 of record JBILYO010000193.1, read on the forward strand.
AGGTTTACCCAGCACATTAGGTGGCGATAGCTATCGTGCTATTGCCGCAACCCATTTAAATAATGCTGGATCTCTAACAGGTAAAAAAGATTTAGATCAAGAGTTACATCATTCTGTTGACCTTGAGCACGCTACACCACGCTTACGCTTAAGTTTTTCAATGGTCTTTGTAGATCGCTTGCTTGGACTGGCTGGCAACAATCTACTAGGCGGTATTGGCTTAATTATTGGGGGCACCACCTTGGCTGCATGGGGCCAGGATTTAGGCTACCTCGTCACCGGCGTCATGATTTTTTCTGGCTTATTGATTGCCCTAGGATTAGCCCTCACACCTACCTATAACTTATTTAGCAAGATCCTTGAGCGCTTTCAAATGACTAGCGCTCTGCCAGGAATTAAGATTGCTTTTTCATGGCCATATAACGTGGGTCAAGCTTGCTATGCGATTGCCATTCACTGCCTCTTGATTTTCACCTTCTTCTGCTGTCTAAGAGCCTATGGTGTCATTGCTCCAATTGCTAGTCTCATGATCGGTTTGCCTGCCTTAAGCTTATTACTCATGCTGCCTATTAGTATTTCTGGATGGGGTTTGCGTGAAGCCACCCTTTCTTCCGTTTTAGCTTTATGGGGCGTAAATCAATCTATCACTGTTTTAGCCTCTATTAGCTTTGGTGCCATTACCATTATTTCTGTATTGCCTGGCGCATACTTTTTACTAAAACGTAAATAATTTTTCAAAGCAAAAACCATGGCTATTAGCGTCAATACAATGCGAGCGATTGATCACTGGGTGGGCGTACCTTTATGTGCTCTTATTAGTCCAGTAGTCGCACTCATGGACGGCATTAAAAATATCTTTATAAGTGGTCCACACAAACCAAAGAAATTACTTTTTATAGAGTTATCAGAAATGGGTAGCGCGATTTTGGTTGATCCAGCTATGCGAAATGCGCAAGCACGGGGCGCCGAAATCTATTTTTTAATTTTTAAAAGTAATCGTGCTAGCCTGACTTTATTAAATACAGTCAAATCAGAAAATATTTTTACAATCGACTCCTCTAGTATTGGTGGCCTGATTAAAGACACTCTGAGCTTTCTAATCCTTGCTCGCCGCCATCGGATTGATACTGTGATTGACTTGGAGCTGTTCTCACGCTTTACCGCAATCCTAACGGGGCTTTGCGGTGCTCGGCGTCGCGTCGGTTACCACATTTTTCATGGCGAAGGATTATGGCGCGGTTTCATGCTGACGCGCAAAGTGCACTACAACCCCCACATACACATTACCAAAAACTTTCTCTCACTGATTCATGCTGCTTTTGCAACAGAGATTGAGGTACCGTTTAGTAAAATTCAAATTCCTGATTCTGAAGTACGTCTAGAACAAGCCGTGATCAACCCTGCTGTGCTAGAGACTGTTCGTGCCCGCATTGAAAAACTGGCCAAGGAATCGGACATTACATTTACATCCGGAAAAGAACGTCTAATCCTCATTAATCCTAATGCCAGCGATTTATTGCCGCAACGCAGATGGGCTCAGCAGCGCTTCTCTGAGCTCATTCAAGCGATTCATCAACGTTATCCACATGATTTGATTTTGATTACAGGCTCTCCTGCTGAATTCAATTACGTCGAAAAAGTTCGCTCCGTTGCTAATATAAAAAATGCCCTCAATTTTGCAGGGCAAGTAAGCTTTGCAGAATTACCACCGCTCTACACTCTCTCAGATGTGATGGTGACGAATGATTCTGGACCAGGACATTTTTCAGCTGTGACGCCTTTGAGAACGGTAGTACTCTTTGGCCCTGAAACCCCTGCCTTGTATGGATCTATTGGTAACTCTATACCCATCACTGCCAATCTAGCCTGCTCTCCCTGTGTGAGCGCTGCTAATCATCGCAAGACACCTTGTAATGACAATGTCTGTATGCAGGCTATCACCGTCACTCAGGTGTTAGATAAAGTGAATCTGCAACTAGAAGCTGCTGATAAAACAAAGGGTTATTAAGCCGGATGGATAAAAAGGCCATTCCGACAATCGCTTGGTTTATTCCAGTCATCCCGATTGCTTTAGCAGCTGCAATCTATTTCGGTGATGTTCAAAGTAGCAGCTTTCTTTTCATCAACCAAATCACTCAATTACTTCCTGATACCGTTTGGACTTGGCTCACCTTTTTTGGAAATGGGTGGGGTGTTTTTGCGATGGCTTTCCCTTTGCTGATTCTGGCACCACGTTTACTAACAGCTGGAATACTTGCAGGCGCTTTTGCTTCAATAGCAAGCTTCTCCTTAAAATCTCTTTTTGATCTGCCAAGACCTGCGGGCATTTTGCTGGATGGCAGCTTTTATCGAATTGGGGAACCACTGCTCAATAGAGCACTTCCTTCAGGACACACCCTTACCGCCTTCGCAATAGCCAGCGCACTCTATTTTTCTGCCGATCACAGCAAACGTAGGCCGATGCTACTGATATTTGTCTTTGCTACCCTGATTGGCCTATCTCGTAATGCTATTGGGGCGCATTGGCTTACCGATGTTCTAGCTGGTGCTGGTGTCGGTATGTGGTGCGGCCTACTTGGAGCAATGCTAGGTCAGCATATCTCTGATAGCAGACTAAGTCCTAAAAGCCTTTGGCCACGGGTGATTGCCATCGCTGGTGCACTTTCTATCTACGTCCATCTAACGCAAATCATGGATCATGAGTTAAATCTCCCATTACAGTTCGCATCAATTGCCATCATTCTCATGACTTTGGTTTTATTTATCAAAGCACAATTCATTAAAACGAAGTAGCTCATGTTTAGCTATCGACATGCATTTCATGCGGGAAGTCACGCTGACATACTGAAGCATTTAGTGCTGATCCATCTTGTGGAGTATCTTCAGGAAAAATCTGGCGCACTGACGATTATTGATACCCATGCTGGCGCTGGAATCTATAACTTAGAAGATGGGTTCGCCAAAGTTAGCAATGAAGCAGAGGGTGGTATTTTTCGTCTTGCGAACTATATTGCATCGGCAACACAGGCCAACTCTTTAGTAGATCCTGGAATCGAAAAATACTTTCAATGCATCCAATCTGAAAATACTAATGGCACGCTCTCAGCCTATCCTGGCTCTCCATTTATTCTGGCTCGTTTACTCAGGCCACAAGATCGCCTAAAGCTATTTGAATTGCATCCCAAGGAAATTGATATTCTGCGGCACAATATTCAACAACTTCCCCAAGCAAAACAAATTGATATTTATGCAGAAAATAGCTTTACTAGATTAAAAGGCTTGCTACCGCCACCAAGTCGACGCGGTCTTGTTCTGATAGATCCCTCATACGAAGATAAGCAAGACTATCGTTACTTAGAAGTCGCTCTTGAGGAGGCACTACAACGCTTTGCTACAGGTTGTTATGCGATTTGGTATCCAATACTTTCCAGAAGGGAATCTGCTGCCCTGCCCGATCGCATCAAAAAAGTTGTTGT
>JBILYO010000048.1:0-11613 GCA_044377685.1 Polynucleobacter sp.
AAACTCATGCCAGTGCCAGGTACGAACCTTGAAGTTTTTGGCCTGCCCAGCACGATTCGAACGTGCGACCTACGCCTTAGAAGGGCGTTGCTCTATCCAGCTGAGCTATGGGCAGATTAATGCTGGATTTGAAGCTACTATCTAGAATTAAATAGAGAAAATGGTCGGAGTACAAGGATTCGAACCTTGGACCCCCTGCTCCCAAAGCAGGTGCGCTACCAGGCTGCGCTACACTCCGACAGAACCAGTATTCTACACTGAGAAGGCTCTGAGGGGCAAATACTGTAAGATACAGTGCATGAGCGCCTTATTTTTAAGCAACAATAGTAAACGATTCCGGGAGTTAATTGCCCTGAGTTTTCTACTAGCTAGCTTAATTGGCACTCACTGGATTGGCTTTACTCACAACATTGCCCACTCGGGCATTGATAGCCATAGTGCTGAAATAAGCTGCCAAGATCATAGCTCCGACGCGGAGCATGGTTCGGCTAGCTGCCACTTACTAGAAGCATTAACCCTTGCTGGATTTATTGCCTCCGATGTCAGTATTTTTACAAGCAACAAGCCTGAAAGCCAAGCACTAAATGCTTTTGATCAATCCAGGTCTGAGCGTATTCATGTTGGGCTTTACCAATCAAGAGCCCCGCCCTCTTTCATTCTATAAATCCTCTTAATTCACCAAACTTTTTGTTTGGTGATCTGATTGATTTCGCTATTCCAAGTGAATGCGAGCTTATGAATGAAAGAAAAAAATGTACCCAACTAGCCAACCCGTAGCTAAGCATAGTCTTATCTACATTCTTGTATCAGGTCTTATCAGTACAGGTGCTGTAGCCCAATCACAACCTTCGCTCGAAGTAACTGCTACTGGCTCACCAGAGGCAGTACAGAGTATTTTGACGCCAACCAAAATTTTGCAAGGCGATGAGCTTCTCAATAAATTAGGTACTACTCTTGGCGCTACGATTGCAAATGAGCTGGGCGTATCCGCAACTGGATATGGCGCTGGATCATCCCGCCCAGTGATTCGTGGTCTTGAGGGTCCACGTGTACAAATTTTGCAAAATGGTCTATCTGTAGGTGATGTTTCTAACATCTCACAAGACCATGCTGTTGGTAACAATATGCAAAATGCCCGCCAAATAGAAATCTTGCGCGGTGCCGCAGCTCTACTCTATGGATCAGGCTCAAGTGGTGGCTTAGTCAATGTGGTCAATGACCGAATTCTGACAAATCTACCTGATAGACCAACTGGTGCCATCAATACAAGCTATGAAACCGTGAATAACGGGAGGGCTGGAGCGTTGCAAGTCGATAGTGCTTTCGGCTCAGTGGCAGTCCACCTAGATACCGCTATTAATAATGCCAATAACTACACTATTCCTGGTGGCTCAGTTCAGGCACCTGGCGGCTGGACGGTACCACCAGAAGGCGCCGAGGCAATTAATTACACTGGCAAGCTTCCCAATACATTTAGCAATCAAAATAATTTAGGTTTTGGGGCATCTTATATTGGTAAGTCTGGATACACCGGTATATCAGTTGAACGCTTGAATAATAATTATGGAATTCCAACACCCGAAGGCGGATCGATTAATCAATCACAGAATCGCTATGATGTACAACATCAAACACGCGATCCATTTACAGGGTTCTCTTCCTTTAAATTTAGTGCTGCCAATACAAACTACAACCATACTGAATTTGATAACCAGGGTGAAGCAGCCTCACAGTGGAAAAATATTGCCAATGAAGCCCGCTTTGAATTAGCTCACAAGCCCATTGCTGGATGGAAAGGTACTTTTGGTGCACAAGTTACTGCATCATCCTTAAATGCGACTGAAGTAGGCACTGGAAGTTATGCAATTGTTCCCCCCACAAAAACCAATTCGAATGCATTATTTTGGATTGAAGAAGGTAAGTGGAAATCCTTGCAAGGCAATCTTGGTTTTCGTTATAACAACGTTGCTCAGAATCCAAGCCTGGGTACTGAATTAGTTCCACAGGAAATGAATACGGGGAGCGATACGCCAAGCATCGCACTACAAAACCGAAACTTTAATTTAATGTCCTATTCTGCTGGTGGCTTATGGAACTTTATGCAAGGTCATAGTGCCGGTATAGCCTATACAGTGTCTCAACGAGCGCCTAGTGCACAAGAGCTCTACTCATATGGCGCACATGAATCGACGGCAACCTTTGATATTGGTAACCCCAACCTTAATAAGGAAACCTCGCATAATCTCGAGTTTAATATTCAAAAGACTAGCGGCTTATTGCGTGGTAAAGCTAGCGTCTATGCCAATCGCTTTAATAACTATATATATGGTTATTACACTGGCCAATCGGTTCCTGATGCAGAAGACTTTTCAGTTGTAGTAGCTCAACAAGCTTCAGCCACGATTAAAGGGATAGAGGGAGAGCTTACTTATAACTGGAGACAGCATGGAGTTGGTGGACGGCTCTTTGGTGATGCATCCCAAGGAACCTTTGATGCTGGAGGAAATTTACCGCTTCAACCAGCACCACGTCTTGGCGCTGAAATTGCCCATCAACGTAATGGTTGGCTCGCTAATGCAACTTACATCTATAGCTTTCAACAAAATAGATTGGCGGATTGGGAACAAGGTCCCGCACCAAGTTATAACTTGTTAAATGCAGGTATCTCATATACAGAGAAAATTAAGGCTGTTAATTGGACTGTGTATATGAACTTGAAAAATCTTCTCAATGATCAAATTCGGTATGCCACGACACCAATGGCAGTTCGCCTTTATGCACCCCAACCTGGACGTAGTTTTATGGTGGGCTTAAGAGCTACTTTTTAACTAATAAACTTCAGGCACATACATTTTTGGCGGCACGGGTCCACGCAAATAATCTGGATTATGGACGCGTGCTGGCAATGTAATGGTTGGATGGTCGACTTCTTTATAAGGAATTTGGGTCAGCAAATGGGTAATGCAATTAAGGCGTGCCTTCTTTTTATCATTGGCTGCAACCACCCACCATGGTGCTTCTGGAATATGGGTACGCTCAAGCATCGTCTCTTTGGCCTTGGTATAAGCTTCCCATAAGCGACGCGCTTCGAGATCCATAGGGCTGAGTTTCCACTGCTTGAGGGGATCATGAATGCGCATCATAAAACGGTTATATTGCTCATCATCTGAAATTGAGAACCAATATTTGATCAGGATAATTCCTGAATTAATCATCATGCGCTCAAGATCGGGCACTGTTCTTAAAAATTCCTCATACTCTTTCTTGGTGCAAAAACCCATGACCTTTTCTACGCCAGCTCGGTTGTACCAACTCCGGTCAAATAGAGCTATTTCACCACCAGCAGGTAGCTGAGAGATATAGCGTTGAAAATACCATTGGGTTTTCTCACGCTCATTGGGTGCTGGTAAGGCAACAACCTTACAAACGCGGGGATTTAAGCGTTGAGTAATACGCTTAATAGCTCCCCCTTTACCTGCAGAATCACGACCCTCAAAAAGAACAGCAACCTTCATCTTATTGGCAACAACCCAATCTTGAAGTTTTACTAACTCACCCTGCAGGCGAAATAATTCTTTAAAATACACATTACGCGGGATCTGAGACTGACTATCACCATCTGGAGATAAACGATCATCATCTAGCTCCATCTCGAGCTCTTCATCCATGCTATCCAGAATTTCTTCTTGTGCACGGCGATACCACTCAGCCATTTCTGTGTGCTTTGAGCTCATTTTGTTTCCCATTACGGTATTTTAAAATGTAACTTAAAGATATGACAGATTTATTACTATATTTATTTGGGGTTTAATACTGCAGAAATTTGCTCTTGGCTATGCAAAGCAAGCCATTTTCGATCTCTTGAGAATGCTGGATTAGCCTCAGAGGGGGGAAAAAAAGTAAGGTCTACACGTAAATGACGATGCCTCAATATTTGAGCAATTGACTCTAAAAGCCCCATGTCCCCAACAAAAGCCGCTACTTCTGAACGCAACCCGGTATTTTGGTCAAAATATTGTATGGCAACGGTGTATACCGGGACCTTACTAACGACTGCTGATTCAAAAAGGTTTGTTTTAAATGGCCTAACACTGCGTCCCTCCGTTGAGGTCCCTTCTGGAAATATACAAATAGACTCACTCTGAAGTATGTGGGCCATATGATTTACAACCTGAGCAGCATTTCTTGAATTGCCTCGCTTAATAAAAACAGTGCCCAATTGTTTTGCCATCCAACCAAAAATCGGCCATCCCTCTACTTCTGACTTGGCTACAAAACGAATTGGTTTGAATGCATTGATTGCATGAATATCTAACCATGAAATATGGTTAGATATTAATAAGCAGGGAGAATTCGGTAATACTGCTCGATTAATTACATTTAATTGAACACCCAGAATTGTCAAAAGCCTAAGAGACCATTTGTGAATATGAGCCTGCTTATTTATGTTATTAGATGAAGGAAAAACAAAAATTAAAGTGAAAACACCATAAAAAATATGTACAAAAATAAGGCACCAATTTACAAAAAGGCTTAGATATGAGCTTGCATTAGTTGGCTTGGTAGATTGAATATTCATCTTGATATGGAATATAAAACAGATCCGATGTTTTATCGATAGTCACAAAACTGCCATGAAACTGTCATGATGATTACATATTGACTTGGCTTAATACAGTCTCATGATCCATTACAGAGCTATCTGGATTTCAGACGTACACCTAGGAACATCAGGGTGTCAGGCAAATTACCTCCTCGATTTTCTAAAACATAATGAAGCTGATCAGTTTTATCTTGTCGGAGACATTATTGATGGATGGAGACTGAAAAAGTCATTTTATTGGCCGCAATCACATAATGATGTAGTGCAAAAATTATTACGAAAGGCTCGTAAGGGGACTGAAGTGATTTATGTACCAGGAAATCATGATGAAAGTGCTCGTCAATTTTTTGGACTTTCCTTTGGTGACATTAAGGTTGTAGAAGAAGTTGTACACGTTACTGCTGATGGCAAAAGACTCTGGGTTACTCATGGCGATATGTTCGATGGGGTAATGCAATACGCTAAATGGTTAGCCTATGTCGGAGATACGCTATACACATTTATTCTGTATATCAATCGTTACTTCAATATGGTGAGGGTCAAAATGGGATTGCAGTATTGGTCCCTCTCCCAATACCTTAAGCATCAAGTCAAAAATGCAGTCAGTTACATTGCTGATTTTGAACACATTATGGCCAGAGAAGCGCGACTCCGAGGTTGTGATGGTGTTGTCTGTGGCCACATCCATAAAGCCGAGATTCGTGAAATTGATGGTCTGATCTACTGCAATGATGGTGACTGGGTCGAAAGCCTCACTGCATTAGTTGAGACTCACGCGGGCGAGCTCAAAATTATTCATTGGTCTCATATAAAAGGTGAGCCAGTCGAAATACCTGAAATAACATACCAACCCCCTGTTGAAGCACTTATTAAAGAGGCTGCTTTATGAAAATTATGATCATTACCGATGCATGGGACCCCCAAGTTAATGGTGTGGTGAGAACTTTGAAACAAACTCGTACTGAATTAATCGCTATGGGTCATGAAGTAGAAATGATTACCCCAAATGGTTTTAAATCCATTCCCTGCCCAACCTATCCAGATATTGCGCTCTCTCTTTTCCCAGGTAAAGAAGTAGCTCGAAGAATTAAGGAATTTGCACCTGATGCGATGCATATTGCTACTGAAGGGCCTTTAGGTTTATCAGCACGGTCTTATGCAGTCAAAAATAGCTTACCTTTTTCAACCGCCTATCACACTCGTTTTCCTGAATATGTGAAGGCTCGGACTGGAATTCCACTTGGAATCACCTATACATTTATCCGCTGGTTTCATAAGCCCTCAATGGCAGTCATGGCGCCGACGATTGTTGTGAAAGATGATTTGGAAAAATATGGCTTGCACAATGTTGTTTTATGGTCAAGAGGGGTGGATCTGGATATTTTTAAGATGCAAGAATCCAAATCTTTAAATACTGCCCACCCCATTTTTCTTTACGTAGGAAGAGTTGCAGTAGAGAAAAATATCAATGCCTTTTTAGAGTTAGATTTGCCTGGATCTAAATGGGTAGTTGGCGATGGTCCTGCAATGTCTGGAATCAAGGAAAAGTATCCTGATATTAATTATCTTGGCGTATTACAGCAACACGAGTTAGCGAAGGTCTATGCCGCAGCTGATGTATTTGTATTCCCAAGTAAAACCGATACATTTGGCCTAGTATTACTTGAAGCATTGGCTTGTGGCACACCTGTTGCTGCCTATCCTGTAACCGGACCGATTGATGTTCTGGGAAGCTCTTCAGCCGGGGCAATGCATGAAGACTTGCGAGAAGCTTGTATGCAGGCATTAAAGATTCCTCGCGAAGTAGCTAGGGCCCATGCCGAGAAATTTTCATGGCGAGCTGCCTCAGAACAATTTGCAGACCACCTAAAGCCAGTAGCTACTACCGATGTTCATATAACTGCCCTAGCCTAAAGACGGATCTCTGTGAACCCTAAATACCATATCAATCAAAATCCCCATAAGGGAAATAAAGGGTTTACTCGAGCATGGCATGCGGCGAAAAATTCATGGTGTGGTTTGGTATATGCATTTATGGAAGAAAGTGCTTTTAGACAGGAATTAACTCTATTGACACTACTTACCCCAGTTGCCTTCTTTTTACCGATAGATTATCTGGAAAAGGTCTTACTAATTTCTTCTCTAGTGATGGTGCTGGTAGTGGAGTTACTGAATTCGAGTGTTGAGGCAGCAATTGATCGCATTTCATTTGAACATCATGATTTATCAAAACGTGCAAAAGATTTTGGATCAGCTGCCGTCATGCTAGCACTCGTCATTGCAATCTTAATATGGTCAGCCATTTGCATTCCTCTTGTCTTAAAAATGTAATAAGCCACACATAAAATTCGTGTTATCAATATAAAGGTTAACTATGTCAGACTTACCGAACCCAATTGGCGCTTTTGAAATCTTTAAGATCAAGAAAGAGCGAATCATAAAAAGCTCAAAATCAGGTGCGCTTAAAAAACTCTCTAAGAAGTTAGCTAAAAAGTTATTTGGTAAAAAATTTGCGACTAAAGCAAGAGAGCAACTGTCTACTACCGAAGCAATTTCTTCAATCAAGCCATTAGTACAAGCAAAGGCTAAGAAAGCGACATTTCAAATCAGTTGGGCATCTAATACTTCTGAGATTAAGGAGGCTCAACGTTTACGCTATAAGGTATTTGCAGAAGAAATGGGTGCTAATCTTTCACAAAATCTGGAAGGTTTGGATATTGATGAATTCGATACCTATTGCGATCATTTGTTAATACGCGACCAGGATAGCTTAAAAGTTGTAGGTACTTACCGCGTACTGCCACCCCATAAAGCACAAGAAATTGGACGCTTATACTCAGACTCCGAGTTTGATCTAACTCGTTTAAATCATTTAAGACCAAAATTAGTAGAGCTTGGAAGATCATGTGTGCATAAAGACTATCGTTCTGGTGCTGTCATCATGGCACTTTGGAGTGGCTTAGCTCAGTATATGCAAAAAAACGAATACGAAATCATGCTCGGTTGCGCTAGTATCCCAATGGCAGATGGCGGGCATTTTGCGGCAAGCCTATATAACTCATTGAATAATGAACAAATGGCCCCAACTGAGTTTCATGCATTCCCGCGCTTACCGCTTCCTTTGGATAAGCTTAACGGTGGATTAGAAGTAGAGGCGCCTCCCCTGATTAAAGGCTACCTAAAGCTGGGAGCTAAAATTTGCAGCGCCCCAGCATGGGATCCTGACTTTAATACGGCAGATCTATTAACCATGCTGCGTCTATCTGAAATTAATCCCCGATATGCAAAGCACTTTTTAGGTCTTTAATTTACTTTAAACTAAGCTTATAAGAGTGGCCAATTCTCTCCCATTCGACGGCTTCTTTTTGTAAGCTAAATTCAGTCAATGGGTGCTCTTCTGCCCATTCTTTTGATAGGCTGACTAAATATGATCCACCATGCTCAGAAACTTTTACTCTTGGCATATCAACATCATTCCGTCCGCGACATAAAACCTGGGCTAATCGAAGGCAAAAAAGCATCCGCCAATCACTAAAGCTCGCATTATGGGAAAGTTTACCCAATTTCCCTGTGTGGCCTATTAACAAAGCCGCTAATCTTACTTGATCATTTTTTGAAAACCCTGGCATGTCTGCATTGCCTGCAATGTAAGCGGAATGCTTGTGATATCCATTATGAGAAATAGAGAGTCCAATCTCGTGAAGATTAGCTGCCCACTGTAATAGTGCAATATTGTCAGATCGATTTTCAACTTCTGGTTTAGGCAGTTGCGCTAAAAAATCAGCGGCAAGTTTTCCCACGCGTGTTGCCTGTTCTCGATCTACTGCATAGCGCTGCATAAATTGCTCAACAGTGACATAGCGCATATCGTGGTGTTGTGACCTACCTAATAAATCATACAAAACACCTACACGAAGAGCCGCATCAGTCACTTCCATAGACTCAATTCCGAGCTCATCGAATACAGCTAACATAATAGCCAGACCACCAGGCCAGACAGCCCTTCTATCATCCTTTAAGCCGTGTAACTGAACCTGACTGATATTCTCATATTTCAGCAAATGTTTTTTAAGGGATTTGAGGCCTTCACGTGTGATCAGTCCACTGGAGCCATTGACTCGACCCATGGTTAATCCATCACTATTCCCACTAAATTCATTTTGGGAAATCAGCTCTGCTAATGCGCGAGCAGTTCCAGAGGATCCGATAACCTGCTTCCAACCACTTTTAAGAAATGCGCCAGAAATAACCTGTATCTCTCGTCTTGCTGCTAACTCAGCCTCTTTAAACGCATGACTATCAATATTGCCTTTTGGAAAGAATCGCAAACTATGAGAAACACAGCCAATATAAAGACTTTCCATCAATTTAGGTTCATAGCCTTTGCCGATGATGAATTCTGTTGATCCTCCACCAATATCGACTACAAGCCTATTTCCTTGAACAGCTGGTACTTCATGAGCGGCACCTATATAAATTAAGCGAGCCTCCTCAACGCCAGCAATCACCTCAATTGGAAAACCGAGAGCTTCTTGTGCATCAAGAACAAATTTTTGAGCATTTTTAGCAACTCTAAGAGTGTTCGTGGCCACAGCGCGAACATGGGAAGGGTCGAATCCACGTATCCGTTCTCCGAAGCGTCTGATAGCCGATAAACCGCGCTGATAGGCCTCCTCATCCAATACCTTTGTGTCCGTTAACCCTGCAGCTAATCGAACTGATTCTCGCAAGGTATCAATGGGGCGTAACTGGGTACCAGACGGAGTATTGACTGCTTGTGCAACCAGTAGGCGAAAGCTATTGGAACCCAAATCCACTGCTGCCACTAAGTCAGCTGATGTAAAAACTGAATCTTGTGGTTGATCTAACAAAATGTATCCTGAATGTAAAAACGCAGATTCATTATGTCTGCAATATGTAAGTTTTTTGATATATTAACGAATTTAATGCATTAACTTCCAAGAAATCAGTTAAGCAGCTAAATTCTGTTCAGCACTTGAGCAGTCGAGATCACCAAAACTACAGAATATGCAGCAATCCCCCGATTTGGGCTTCAAAATTGCGCTACATACCCTACATTGAAATAGATGCTGTGAGGCGCCTCTTGGCAGCTCTAATACCTCTACTCCCTGACAGTATGGGCAGGTAATAGTCGAATGCTGAACGCTTGCCCGATTATTCACAGGATCTATCTTGCAGTGAAAATATTACAAAAATATGTCACTCACCACCACTCATTATTCATTTGCGCAGGAATCCAGAATGCCCATAAGTGATGGTTATCTGGCTCTCAATTTTTCTCATCAAAATCGTTAAAAAAAACCCCTGAAAAACCCAGATTCTTGTCCGTATTACATTGAGTGAGGCCATAATTGAGTAGATTAGTAGGGAATTTCTACTAAAACAGTAAATTCGTCAAAAAATAGGGTTTGTCATATTAATTTGATAGGATAAGAATCCCTATTAATGGACTAATTTGGCTATGAGCAAATATCAGTACGAAGATGCCGTAAAACAATTACAAGAAACTGGCAGTATTGGCCTTGTCGATCTTAAGAGTCTCTCACATGATGACCTTGTAGAGCTTTGCGAAGAAATAAAGGTATGGTGCCTGTACGCCAACGGTAAACTCGATAAATTACCTAAAGAATCGAAAAAAAAGAAGAAGAAAAAGAAGGAGTAATTAAGGAGCGCTTAAGCGCTCCTTTGGGAACTGTAATGTAAAAGTGCTCCCTATCCCTGGGGTACTTTCGATGAGTAATTGAGCCTGATGGCGACTAGCAATATGTTTAACGATTGCCAAACCTAAGCCAGTGCCCCCTGTTTCACGAGAACGACTTCGATCTACTCTATAAAACCTCTCAGTAAGTCGGGATAAATGCTCTGGAGCAATACCTGGTCCGGTATCGGATACAGAAAATTCACCCTGACCTTCTTGATTTACAGACCATTTCACATTGATTGCACCAAGGTCTGGGGTGTAGCGTATCGCATTAGAAACTAAATTACTAAATGCCGACAATACCTCCCTTTCATCTCCCAAAATATTTTGACTAGATTCAATTTCATATGTAATGGAATGCTTTCCTTGAGAAAGCGCTTCAGCATCGTTTCTGACTAGGGCCATCAGGGTATTCATTTGTAACTCATTGGTAGCGGCTGGAAGTGCATTAGATTCAAGATTAGCTAAGGTCAGTAAATCTTCTACAAGGGTCTTCATTCTATGAGCCTGCAACATCATCATCTCAAAATACTGATCTTGTTGTTCTTTTGATAAATCTAAAGACTGAACTGTTTCGAGAAATCCCATGAGGACGGTAATAGGCGTTCTCATCTCATGCGATACGTTGGCAACGAAATCTCTGCGCATTGCATCTGCTTTTTGTAGATCAGTAATATTTTGTATCAATAGTAAATGTCTTTTTTGACCAAATGGGAAAGCCTGCATCATGAGGCTAAGACTGCTACTTGAACCCATGCGCTCAAGTAGCAAAGGTTCTTCAAAATTACGCTTAACAAAATATTGAATAAATTCAGGTCGTCTTATCAGAAAATGAATTCTCTGTAATGCATCTCGCTTAAAGTTAAGTCCAAAGAAACGTTCGGCAATACTATTACACCATTCAATTTGATCGTTTTCATCTAGCATGACAATTCCATTTGGCGATGCTTGGAATGCCTCTATGAAGTGATCATGCTGCTGCTCTATATTCCGTATTTTTTGTTTCAGTCCCTTAACAAGTCGCTGCAATCCAAAATAGATCTCCTCCCAATAGCCGCTCGGAAGAGGAATATTCTCAACTGAATCAGCCTGAATGAACTTTTTTAGGCGGGCAAGATTGATGTAGGAATAGACCAGGGGTATCGATAGGATCGCAACTGAAGTAAAAATAGCCCAATCAGATCCAAATAAATGAAGGGCAATGTATGCAGCAATGATTGCTAGGCATACTATGAAAAAAAAGCGGTATAAAGCTGCGACCATGAATGCAATATTAGACCATCTTTGC
>JBILYO010000195.1:0-3896 GCA_044377685.1 Polynucleobacter sp.
ACCTATTCCCGACCCTAAGTATCAACGTAAGCAAATTGTGCTGGGCGGTGATGTCCCAAGTCCAATCAATCGACCAAGTGGCTGTCATTTCCATACCCGCTGCATTTATGCTCAAGAGCGTTGCAAGGTAGAAGAGCCTAAATTAGAAGAGACTTCACCTGGACATTTTGTTGCTTGCCACTTTAAATTAAATACCTAGTCAGTTAAATACTTAAAGTCCAAATAGCGGTAGCGATCAATAGCGCGGCTAAGAAGTAGTTAAATACAACAAGACGTTTTCCTGTCCCCAGCCAGGTCTTGAATAGGGCTCCAGCTAGGGCGTAACTCATATTACTAACAAACGCAAAGAACATCACTACCGCACAAGCTAACATCAGGCGTTCGTCCGGGTTGGTACTCGGCTGGCCTTCTGCATAAATAATCCAAGAGCCCATGATGGTAATGGCCAATAGCCAAACTTTAATATTCAGAAATTGAATGAATACGCCTTTAATGAACCCCATGTTCAGTCTGGCAGGATTGACTTCATGAAGCTGCTTACTTTTACACAGCTTTAGGGCTAACCATATTAAATAGGCACAACCCAAGATTTTGATTCCAAGACGAATGCTGGGGATTTCTGCGACTAAAGCGCCTATACCAAAGCCGCAGGCAAGCATAATTAAAAGCCATCCAAATGGCACAGCACACGCAAAGGGGAGTGTGCGTCGCAATCCCTCATTAGTCGCGATGGCAGTTGTGAGCATTGTGTTTGGACCAGGAGAAAAGGTCATCGCTGCACAAAAAAAGATCAGAGCAATGAATTCATTGAAGCTAAAAATAGATAGCATGTTCAATACCGTATAAATTAGGCTAGATTTTTCATATCTAGTGGGTATATCGGACGCCTAATGTGCTGAATATCAAACCAATCATAGTTAGAGCTTGTAGGGCCGCCCTGATCAGAGTCACACTCAACAAAGCCTTTGCTGAATGGGAAAAAAACAGGGCGACAATACATCCTGGACTTGAGCAGCACATAGGTTTTAGATTGCAGATCAATACCAAGGCTAGTCATGACAGCAATGTCATAAGGTTCAACCCGTTCTGAGCTAATCACAATTTGGGCCTCCTTTGTTTCAAATAGAACACTTGGACCCATATTGAGAATTGAGCCATTAAATATTGGACCAGTAACTTTGATCTTGCCATCACTAATCGCTTTAACAACTCCAGTAAGTTTTAAGGCTTGTTTGCGTACACCGCGATAAGTCCAGCCAGATTTATTTCCAAGCTCAATCTCTACGGACTGATTGAGTCCGGCCTGAATGAGCTTTTGCACAGTTTTAGGATCGGCAATAGGACCGGCTGCAATATTACTGAGGCCAAATTGGAGAGCGGCTTCCAAAATGTCAGTCGTATCACAAGGCCCGCCAGACATCACGTTATCGCTGTGATCCAAAAGTAAAACCGGCCCTAGTGTTGCTAATTGCGTGAGTTCACGTGCTGTATTGAGTGCTTTCTCAATGGGAATACTCTCATAAATAAAGCCATCTGCTTGAGACAGAATCATTGCTTGGAGTTCATCGGCAACTTGATTCTCCAGTTCAGAAAAGTGAGGGTGATGTTGATCTGCAATCACAATCACAGACATACCTGCATCATGAAAGTCAGCCAGGCTAAAGCCAGCCAAAATAGAAATCCCTAAAATGCCTGGCTTTTTTTCCATTGCGATAGCTGCTTGCACGGCAGCTTTCATGGCACCTTCATTGGTATTGCTTCTCAGAGTATGAGATAGCAAGGGAATTTGACGATAAGCCATTGAGGGCTTGACCTTCCCCACAAGCATGTCTCGTAATAGTTCGCCAGCATGTAAGCCGGTTTCATACATATCAATATGAGGGTAAGTTTTGAAACTCACCATAACATCACAGTTCTCAACCATGGCAGGAGTGACATTAGCGTGTAGATCAAGCGCTACTGCAATTGGGATATCGGGTGCAATCGAGCGAATGCGTTTTAAGAGGTCACCTTCACCGTCCACTGCGAACTCCGAAACCATGGCACCATGCAGATCGAGCAAAACAGCATCACAACCTTGTTGAACAGCGTCCACAATACTATTGCAAATACGCTCATACGCCTTGCCATTAACAGTTCCACTGGGATTTGAAAATGCGCATACCGGCGTCACAATTTCCACATTCTCATTTTTGGCAATCTGGATAAAGGCACCCATTGCCGTTCTTGCACTCTCTTGATCTTGATAAGCGTCCTGATTCCAGAGTGGATTGAATGCCTCTAATGGAGTGGGGATAGGTGAGAATGTATTAGTTTCATGCTGAAAGCGCGCGATGACCCATTTACCTAAACTCTTTTTCTCTTGCATCAGACCTACCGTATAGATTAGTTAGTGACCGGCTTGGCAAACGCCAGCATGGAGTGAAGCAGAACATTGGCTCCCGCTTCGAGATGCTCAGATTTAGCATCTTCAATTTCGTTATGGCTAACACCATCTTTACAGGGTATGAAAATCATTCCAGTAGGAGCCAAACGATTCATATAGATAGCATCATGCCCAGCTCCCGATACCACATCCATCTGTGAGTAGCCTAAGTCAATGGCTGCCTGCCTAATGGTATCAACGCAGTTAGCATCAAAATTGCATGGTGGAAAGTAGGACACTTCCTTTAAATCGATTGCAATCGATTTCTCGCTCGATACTTGTGCAATGAAGTCCCTCAGAAGGGCAGTCATCTTTTCCAGTATTGCAGAATCTGGATGCCGTATATCAATAGAAAACTGAACTCGGCCTGGGATTACATTTCTGCTATTGGGAAACACTT
Organism: Polynucleobacter sp.; assembly: GCA_044377685.1. Classification (GTDB taxonomy): domain Bacteria; phylum Pseudomonadota; class Gammaproteobacteria; order Burkholderiales; family Burkholderiaceae; genus Polynucleobacter. Next base: position 2,826 of record JBILYO010000195.1, read on the forward strand.
GAACCATGCCGACGGTACCTCTGCCGTGCGGCTTAAATTCATTGGCTATAGCCACAACCTTTTGCATGATATTTAAAGAATTTTGTAAGGCATCAACTCGAATATCCATGGGTGTTGGCCCTGCATGTGCTTCAAAGCCTTGCACTATGCAATCAAACCAACGTAAGCCCATGACAGCAGGAACTACCCCAATGACTTTATCTTGATTTTCAAGAACGGGGCCTTGTTCAATATGGGCCTCAAAGTAAGCGCCACAAGGATGATCACCTGGAGTTTGTTCTCCCAGAAAACCAATGCGTTGCAATTCTTCTTTTACTTTTTTACCTGCAGTATCCGTTGCTCCATAAGCATGTTCCAGAGTGACCGCACTTGCAAAGACACCAGAGCCCATCATGACTGGAGTAAAGCGTGAGCCTTCTTCGTTTGTCCAAAAAACTACTTCAATCGGAGCCTCAGTTTCTATTCCATGATCAATCAGTGTCTCAATGACTTCTAGACCAGCAAGCACACCATAATTGCCATCATATTTACCACCCGTAGGCTGAGTATCGATATGACTGCCGGTCATGACAGGAGGAAGTTGTGCATTCTTACCTGGGCGACGCATAAAAGTATTGCCGATTTGATCGGTAGTAATCTCAAGACCTAAACGGCGGGCTTTTTCTACAACCCACAGGCGCCCTTGTTTATCTAAGTCGGTCAGCGCAAGTCGACAAACACCACCCTTTGGTGTAGCTCCAATTTGTGCAAGCTCGAGCAGTGATTGACATAACCTATCGCCGCGGATTCGAAGATCGCGTAATGGACTTGCGCTAGTCAAAACTAAAACGCCTTCTTTAGAACCTTACCAAAGGTCTCAAGGAAAGATTGAACTTCGACTGGAGTGGCAACGAAGGGTGGTGCAAGTGCGATGGTATCTCCAGTGATGCGAACCAAGATGCCATTTTCTATACAGTCCTCTAGGACTTGCATGCCTCGCAAGCCGGGCTTTCCTGCAATTGGCTCTAAATCTAAGCCAGCTGCAACTCCGCAATTGCGAATGTCTAATATTCCAGGCATACCTTTGAATGA
>JBILYO010000194.1:0-3896 GCA_044377685.1 Polynucleobacter sp.
ATCTACCCCAAGTAGCAGCCCAAGGCAACCATCATCTCAAAGTCAGTAAATCACAAAGTGCGGATAAGACCGTCTCTCAAGTCCAGACTCTGGGAAGATCAGAGCGGGTAGAAGAGGTAGCGCGCATGCTGGGCGGTGCAACAATTACCGATACTACACGTCGTCATGCTCGGGAACTTTTGGGCCAAAGTTAAATTGACCTAAGAGTTAGATGACTCCCTAAAGACCTCTTTCCAGAGCGACACCACAGCATCTTTTGCCAAAAGCATTTCCGGATGTGCCTCAATAGAAATACGGGTCTTTTCTGCACCGTCTAAACGCAGGCGATGTTGCAAAGCCCTGAGAGAGCGATATGCATTACCCACTGCTTGTGCGGCTTTTGCAGGAATCAAGCCTAACTCCCCTGCAATACGCAGTAAAGCAATATTGCCTAAGTTACCAATTAATTGGGGATATTGATGTGAATAAGCCAGCACCAAAAACTGCACTATAAATTCGATATCGACCATGCCACCAGCATCATGCTTTAAGTCAAATTCCCCGCTGATATTCGGATGACCTGCATGGACTTTGCCTCGCATTTCTAGAATTTCATTACGCAACTGATCAACATGACGCTGCTGACTTAAGACCTCAGCCCGAACATCATCAAACACTAAGCCTACTTCGATATTGCCAGCCGAGTAACGCGCCCTAGTTAGGGCCTGATGCTCCCACACCCATGCAGCGTTATCACCTTCACGAAGTTGATACTTTCTAAATGCCTCGCTATTGGTTACTAAAAATCCAGCTGAACCATTAGGGCGCAGCCGCGTATCAATTTCAAACAGGCTCCCTGTAGAAGTAAAGGCAGTGAGCCAATTAATCATGCGCTTGGCTAAAAGTCCATACACCTCACTAGCAGCATAATCCGTCTCATCTGCTTGATATAAAAATACCAAATCCAAATCGGAGGCATAACCCAACTCTTTGCCACCTAACTTCCCATAAGAAATAATGGCAAAAGGTGGATTGCTACTTTTGGGTAAATGAAATTTTTCCGCAACACTGGGCCAGACCCGCTCAAAAGTGATTTGCAAAATAAGATCAGCTAATGCGGAAAGATGATCGCTAACCTTTTCTACGGAAAGTGCCTGTTTAACGCCAATTCCCAAGTCTGCCAATAAGGTAATAAAGGTTTCGGTGTGATGCGTCACCCGCAAAATATCCATTGCCTGCTCTGAACCATCTCCATCAGCCATGACATCATCAAGTTGCAGATGAAGATTGGCTTTTACTTCTCGCCAATATTCATCTGGGTTTTCAATCAGCAATTCCTCAGTTCTAGAATTCAGAAGATGATCCAATAAATGAGGGTGCTGAGTAAGGTATTGAGCACCCCACTGAGAAGATTTCAATAGAGCCAGTACATTTGATAAAGCTGTAGGGTATTCAGCCAATATAGAGAGGTAAGCACTCCGCCGCGCAATCGCTTCTAGTAAATCAAAAAAACGTAATAAAGTTATATCAGCGTGCACGAGCGAAGCATCATCATCTTGAATACTTTGGGCGGCTTGGCGCATTAAGTTATTAAAAATAAGACGGCTCTTCTCAGGTAATTGCTTTTGCTTAGGGCTTTCTACCCACATTTGCCATCTAGCTAAGGTTTCCGGAAAAACAAGCTCATCAGGCGCCCAATCAAGAGCTAAGGGAGCCAGATCTAAGCGAGCGCTATCGTCAAGTGAAAATGCTTTTTCAAATAGCCGCGCTACGTTATTTTGATGGCGATCTAACTCCGCTAAAAACTGATCAAGATCCAGGTTTTGCCCTGACTGCATCATTGATTGTGCTAAGCGCGTTCTGCTTTCTTCGTCATCAGGAAAGTAATGGGTTTGTTGATCATCCCAAACCTGCAGCCGATGCTCCAAGCGCCTCAGAAATATATAGGCAGACTGTAAATCCTCAACCTCACTTGCAGGCAGAATGCCACGCTGCGAAATCAAATCGAGGACCTCTAAAGTAGGTCTCACTCTAAACCGAGGATCGGTACCTCCGCGCATTAACTGGAACATCTGCGCTAAGAATTCAATTTCCCGAATTCCACCTCGACCCAACTTAATATCTCGAGAACGGCCTTGGCGTCCCGAGGATCTCTTATCTGCCTCTAACTGAATCTGTGCATGAAGGTCGCGGATTGAAGCAATCACTCCATAATCAAGATGACGGCGATACACGAAAGGACGGATCAGTTGTTCTAGCTCTTTTTCACAGTACAGGTAAGCATTTGTCCCAGGCAAAGGTGCAATCAGTCGACCCTTGATCCAAGCATAGCGCTCCCATTCTCGACCCTGCACTAGCAGATACTCCTCTAGCATGTCTAAGCTACACACTAAAGGTCCCGAATCTCCGTTAGGACGTAAACGCATATCCACTCGAAATACAAAGCCGTTAGCATCGTGCTCAGCCAAGCAGGTGATCAAGCGTTTACCCATACGTGTAAACCACTCGTGGTTCGATAAACTTTTTTCTGCCCCTACCGTCTCACCTTCATGCTCATACAAAAATATCAAGTCAATATCAGATGAAAGATTGAGCTCAAGCCCGCCCAACTTTCCCATGCCAACAACCATCAAAGGCATTTCAGTATTAGTAACTCGACTCCAGGGCAGTCCAAAGCGAACCTGAAGATCTGAGCGAATCAAGGTAATCGCTTCTGAAACAGCAAGTTGGGCAAACAGACTAAGACTATGGGTAACCTCTTCAAGGCTAGCCATCCCATTTAAGTCTCGAAAAGCAATCCACAACATCAACCTCTGGCGAGCTAGGCGCAATTCGGCCATGAATTGCGCTTCATCAAACTCACTGCTCTCCTTGGGCTTTCTGCAAGCGCTCAATAGATCTCGAATATCTTGGGCTTCAATTTTTTTATGGCCGCAGCTATGGAGCCACTCCACCCAATCCGGGCGAGCACTCAGCCAGCGGCGCGCATAAGTAGAGTGCCGCTCTAATAAGTCCATTTGCTTAGAAAAATCGTTCATTCCCCCATCTTAATCCGTACACAGAACTTGATATACAGAAGCTTGGCGGTCATCCGTGGGCTGACGGATAATAGGGGCCATGCTGGAAAATATCATTCCGCCTCGTCTCAAGGGCGTATTTACTAAAGACCCTCAAATCTTGGGCAAAGCTTGGCACAAGCGCGCCTTGATTTTGATTGCCCTAGTAGCAGCTTTATTTGTGATTGGGCACCTTGGAGTTCGTTTCATTATTTGGCCTCAAATTGAAAAATCAAAAGCAAGTATTGAAAAATTGATTGGCGCTCGAATTGGGGCTAATGTTTCTATAGATAAGCTAGAAGTCGTTTGGACTGGAATTCGACCCAACTTTGAAGTTGAAGGGCTACGCTTTAACGGGGCAGATCCATCGAAGCCTTTATTACTTATTGAAAAAATTAATGGTGAGCTTAGCTGGAATTCTTTATATCACCTTGCACCCTATTTTCATGAACTGAACTTAAAAGGCGCACAAATTGATGTTCGTCGTGATAGCAAAGGGCTAATCACCATAGCGGGATTACCGATTCATAGTCAGCCTAATGATTACTCAGCTGAAAACTGGCTATTTGCACAAAATGATATTCAGATTAATGATGTCAAATTATTTTGGGATGATCAAAAAAGTCAAAAGCAGTTAAGCACTATTGATATTGGGAATCTCACCCTAAGTAATGGCTTTCGCAAGCATCAAGGCGTGCTGACCGCTACAACGCCGTGGACTACTGGCCCAGTGGAAGTTAAAGTCAATTTTGTGCAACGCCTTACTGGGCAAGCGGGTAATTGGCGCCATTGGATTGGCGCTATCGAGTGGGATTTCACGAATCTCAATCTCACTCAAATCGCTAAGGAGTTTAAGCTACG
>JBILYO010000196.1:0-3891 GCA_044377685.1 Polynucleobacter sp.
CATCTATAGTGACACCCGTTAAATAGGAAGCGTTATCTGAAACTAGAAACTCAACCACGCCAGCGACATCTTGAGGCTTTCCAAGTCTACCCATGGGGATACTTTTAGCTAATTCAGCATTCACAGAATCCCCCACTTCTTGCGTCATCTTTGACTCTATTCGGCCAGGTGCTATGCAATTAACAGTAATGCCTAATTGAGCAATCTCGCCAGCCAATATTCTTGTATAGCCTGCTATAGCAGCCTTTGAGGCAGCATAATGCGCACCTGGTATTGGCGTACGTGTTCTAGCTGCCTGACTAGTAATATTAATTACTCTTCCTTGCTTATTTTTCATCATAGGAGCAAGACAAATTTGCGTGATTAAGAAATTCGCAGTCAAATTAATGTCAATCACCCGCTGCCATTCATCCAAAGGAATGTCAACAAATAGCCTTTTCTTCCCCTGATGCTTAGGCGATATCCCTGCATTGTTGACAAGCACACTCAAATCCTTGAATGATTCTCCAATCAGGCTTTCTAAAGAGCGAATTGACTGAAGATCGCTTAGATCTAATAGATAAGCTTTTGCAGCATTGTTTTTTGTTGCTAATAATTTCGCAGACTCGATTACGCTAGGGTGATGATCAAGCATAGCAACAGAGTAGCCAATATCGACTAGACGCTTGCTAATAGCAAACCCAATACCTTGGGCTGCACCAGTTACCAAAGCTAATTGATTTTTTTGGAGAGCCATCGTAACTTCTTTATTGCCCTTCAATCTTCGCTTTTTTAGCTACCTCTGCCCATTTCTTATAATCAGATTCAAGCAACTTTTGATAATCCTCAGGAGTGGACCATGCTGGCTGGGCACCCAAATCTTTGAGGCGATTTTGCATATCAGGATTCGTTAATATCGCTAAAATTTCAGCATTTAATTTATCAACGATGGGTCTAGGAGTTCCAGCAGGAGCAAATAATCCAAACCAAGTTTCAACAACAAACTCAGGATATCCAGACTCTTTAACTGTAGGTAAATTGGGCTCAGAAGGAACTCGATTGGCGCCAGTAACTGCTAGACCCTTTAATTTGCCATTTCGAACAAAATTGATTGCTGAAGGCATGTTGTCAAACATAACCTGGACACCCTGACCCGCCATTAAATCAATGAGTGCTGGGCCACTTCCCTTATAAGGTACATGAGTCATATCCAAACCTGCTGCTAGGTTAAATAATTCTCCAGTCATGTGCGGAGCATTACCGATTCCTGAAGAGGCAAAAAAAACTTTACCAGGTCTAGCTTTTGTCCAATCAACAAATTCCTTCACATTTTTAACGGGGACACCTGGATTAACAATCATAATATTTGAAACAGTGGCAATATTTGAAATTGGCTGAAATGCCTTGAGGGTATCAATCGGCATGTTTTTATAAACTGATGGATTAATAGTCATATTTCCCATCGTTCCCAATTGAAGTGTGTACCCATCTGGAGCTGCTCTTGCAACAGCAGCGGCACCAAGATTACCTCCAGCACCTGGGATATTTTCAACAAACACAGGCTGACCCATTGAAGCTGTAAATCGCTCAGCTATGATTCTTGCAATAATATCGGTTGTACCTCCAGGCGCATAACCCACAATAATCTTAATGGGGCGAACAGGATAATTTACCTGGGAGATTGCTAGACTAGAAAATGAAGCAGTCATCAATCCAATAACAATACTCAAAAAAATATTTTTATTTAGTCTCATAAGATCCTCAGGTCATCCTTAAAAATGTTGTTGAGAAATACTAGCGCCGCCACAAACAAAAATTGTTTGACCGGTGGTAAATGAAGCACTCTTTGACAAAAAGTAAATGACTGCAGAAGCTACTTCGCGTGGATCTCCAAGTCGATTCATAGGAATAGCATCTAACATTGACTTTCTTCCAGGCGATCCAATTGGGTTATTTCGATTAAACATCTCCGTTTCAATCGGTCCGGGAGCAACGCAATTGACTGTAATAGACGAAGGAGCAAGTTCAATAGCCCAAGATTTTGTAAAACCCACTAAGCCTGCTTTAGCTGCAGCATAAACACTGCTATTTTTTCTGCCAAGCATTGATCTACTGGCGATATTGACTATTCTGCCCTGCCCTAAAGCGAGCATCGACGGCAACATTGCCTGGGTTAGCTCTAAAGTGACAGTCATGTTTAGATCAATGATCTTTTGATAATCGTGGGAAGTAATGTCAGCCAATCCCTGAATCTGATTAAACCCAATATTATTCACTAATCGATCAACCGGAAAAGAAGCGGCAATCTCTTTGAATACTTGAGTTCTAGAAGAGCTATTCGAAAGATCTGCTAAAAATAATTTACCCTTGAAGGTGGGGTCTGGATTACGAGAAATTCCTATGACTGATTGGCCCTGCTCAATTAGCAAATCAGAAATAGCTCTACCAATGCCTTTGGTTGCCCCCGTAATCAACGCGTAAGAATTTTCACTCATTATTGAGTCTTTGGACCAGCAATAGTGATTCTATTCATGACACGACGATGCCCCTGATAATCATTACACGCATAATGCATGGTACAGCGATTATCCCAAAATGCTATTGAGCCTTTTTGCCACCTAAATCTACAAGAAAATTCAGGCTTAGATGTATGGGCATATATCTGATTAAGTAATGGAAGACTTTCCTCTCTGCTCATACCCTCAAAAGAATAAGTAAATGGGTAATTTACAAATAAAGCTTTTTTCTTAGTCTCATCATGCGTTCTCACGACTGGGTGCAGAGCGCGTAGTTCAGCACGATTAGGATCCACCAATAGCTTCGTGGATCGCCCAGAATTCCGCTCTTCAGTGCGTGCCGTCAAAAAGGCATCTGAATGAATGGCATTTAAACCCTCTAAAGTATTTTTTAATGGCTCAGGCAAATACTCATAAGCCATATACATATTGGTCCAAAGAGTATCCCCACCAACTTGTGGAACCTCTTTTGCATACAAAATTGAGCCCAATGGGGGCTCTGGCATGTATGTCATATCACTATGCCATGTATCGCCAATATTGTAGGTATCGTTTATATCCTTAATCACCGGCATGATCTCAGGAAAACCATCAACACTTCCATAAACAGGATTAATTACCAAAGGTCCAAATAATTTAGAGAAATTTAAGTGCTGCTCTGGAGTTAACTCTTGATCGCGAAAAAAGATTACACCATGTTGAAGAAGCTGATTGCGGATTTCCTGAATCAATTCTGGAGAAAGCTTTTTTGATAAATCAGGTCCAAAAATTTCTGCACCAAGAGCTCCTGTTAATGGCTTCACCTCTAAAGTTGATGAACTCACATCCGCCTCCAATAATTTTAGTTATATTCTGTTTATCTAAACTTATACACCACGCCCAATAATCTGCAAATGGGGTAAACCCATATTAATAATCTAAATAATCAAAGATGACAAAATCTACCATTGCCATTGAGCATTTTCAGCCTTATAGCGCTCCTAAGACTAGAACAGAAAGCTCTGCAGTTGATGGGTATATTCTGCAGATTTTTTTCCAAAGACTTCAAAAGCATGTATTTAAATATTCATAATCGATACAGACTTTGTTATCAAATAAGCCTCTAGGGCCTCGAAACCACCCTCAGACCCATAACCAGAATCATTGACCCCACCAAAAGGAATTTCAGGAAAAGGGGCAGCAGCTTGATTAACCCATAACATACCTACTTTTAGATTCTGAGCAAGTTGATGAGCGTTTTTTAGGGTGCTGGTAAATGCATAACTAGATAGACCAAAGGGTAATCGGTTTGCCTCTTGAATAACATCTTCTAACTTTTCAAAAGTTTGAAATGCTGCCACTGGGCCAAAGGGCTCTTCATTCATTAGCCTAGCTTCGATGGAAAGATTGTTGATTA
>JBILYO010000050.1:0-11465 GCA_044377685.1 Polynucleobacter sp.
TTCTGTTTGGGGAACACGTTGCACGCGATGACCACCAGATTCAAATTTGAGTCGTGAATAGACGGATTGCCCAACTAAGCGCAGAACAACTTCTTTGTATCCACCTAGATCAGATTCAGCAGAGCTGACGATTTCTACTTTCCAGCCCTGACGTTCCGCAAAGCGGGTATACATGCGCAATAGATCCCCTGCAAATAAGGCGCTCTCATCACCGCCTGTGCCTGCACGGATTTCTAAAAACACATTACGTTCGTCATTTTCATCCTTGGGAAGTAGGAGTTTTTGCAAGATCCCTTCAAGCTCTTCCATCATCGCTGTCGCTTGCTTTTGCTCATCATCGGCAAAGTCCTTCATCTCGGGATCTTTGCGCATTTCCTCTGCTGCTTGCGCATCTGCTTCAGCTTGCTTGTAAAGGCCAAATTGCTCAACAACGGTGGCAATGTCGGAATGCTCGCGCGTGAGTTTCCGATAAGCATCCATATCTTTGGTCGCTTCTTCAGAAGTTAACAGGGAGTTGAGTTCGGCTAAGCGCGTATCTAGGTAATCTAGCTTAGCCCGCATGCTGGGCTTCATTTAATGATCTTCTGGCTTGGGATGCGAGGCAAATAGCTTAGGTAATAACTTCATTAGAGCGTCACGCTCAGCACCATTGGAGTGTTGTAGCGCATGGAGTGAACCATGTAAAAATTTATTTGTAAGGCCTTGGGCCATTGCATTGAGCACTTCTTGAGGGTCGTCGCCCCGCATGAGGCGTTTCATTGCACGCTCAAGCTCAAGCTGTCTTAAGCGTTCGCCTTGCTGCTGTATATCTTGAATGATTGGCACTGCATTACGCCCTTGCATCCAATGCATAAAGTTGCCAACGCGATCTTCAATGATCGCCTCAGCTTGGCTAACAGCAGCTTGACGCAAATTGGCGCCAGTCTGAATCATGAGACCTAAATCGTCTACGGTATACAGATACACATCAGCAAGTCTGGAGATTTCAGGCTCAAAGTCACGCGGGACTGCCAAGTCAATCATGACCATCGGTTTACGACGACGTAATTTCAGGGCGCTTTCCACCATACCCAGACCAATGATAGGCAAGGAGGAGGCAGTGCTCGAAATAATAATGTCGAATTCATGGAGGCGCCCAGCTAGCTCCGAAAGTCTGAACGATTCAGCTTCTACATTTTGAGAAGATATAGAGTCTGCAAGTTCTTGACCTCGTTCGATCGTGCGATTGGCAATCGCTACATTTTTAGGTTTACGTGCTACAAAGTGTGTTGCACACAGGGTAATCATGTCACCAGCACCAATAAATAAAATCCGCTGATCGGAAATCTTTTCGAAGATGCGTTCTGATAAGCGAACAGATGCGGCGGCCATTGAAATTGAATGCGCGCCTATTTCTGTTGAGCCACGAACTTCTTTGGCAACAGCGAATGTTTTCTGAAACAGTTGGTTTAGGTAAGTACCTAAAACTCCTGCATCATTGGCAGTTCTAACCGCATCTTTCATTTGTCCCAAGATTTGGGTTTCGCCAATGACCATTGAATCTAGACCGCATGCCACCCTAAAAGCGTGACGAACCGCATCTGATTGGGGAAGAGAATAAATATGGGGCTCAAGGCTGCTTGGGGCTAGCCGTTGGATTTTGGCAAGCCAATCAAAAGTCGCTTCATGTAAGAGTCCGGCCGCGCTAGCATCATTGGCAGCACAATAGACTTCAGTGCGATTGCAAGTTGACAAAATGGTTGCCTCGGGCAGCCCAGCCTGATTCTCGCCAAGGAGGTGTTGACGAAGATCGTGCAACGCTTCTTGAAGAAATTCGGGGTCAAAGGCGACCTTTTCCCGAATGGCGACCGGCGCTGTGTGATGATTGATGCCGAGTGTCAACAACTTCATAATGGTGATTATAGATTTGATGACGCTATTAATGGGGGTAACAATGGGGTTTTTGGCTTTTCTGGTGATTGGCGGTGTATCGGGGGCATCGACTTGGATTTTTTACCCTGGCAAGTCCAGCGGATCAAGGCCCGTAAAGCTCTTCTTGGCAGGCTTCCTGGGCTTTATTGCAGCCGCTGCCAGCGCCTATTTGGGACAGTACGCCGGTTTTTTTCAGTCTGGGCAGATGCTTGAATGGTTAAGTGCTATTTTTGCATCCTGCCTAGTGGGATGTGTCTTTACTGCTATTGCTAAATAGTCTAAAGCTATACCAATCCAAGCCAAAGTGCCAAGGCTCGGTTCACTCGAACCAATAGTGACTCTTCTATTTTCCCGATAACCGAACCAATCTTTTCTTTTTTGATACTCATGATTTTATCCATTTGAATTTGACTATCTTTTGATAGACCATTCAATTTGCTTGGAGCAATATCAAGACGAAATATTGGCCCCTGAATTAATCTACTAGAAATTAATGCAACCGTAATAGTTTCATGTATGTCATTAAAGACATCCGATTGAAGAACTAATGCAGGCCTTGGTTTTCCAAAATCTCCCTGAAGAGCAATAGTCACTATTGAGCCACGCTTCATACGCCCTGTAAATCAGACAAGGCAAGATCCAAAAAGGTCATCAGTTCATGGTCTTCTCGGTCAGATTTTGCAGCTAAAGCGGATTGAAGACGACATTCTTCTATAAAACCTGCTATTCGAGTATCTGGAGCCCAAATTTGAATAGGCCTTAGTCCAGATGCGCGCAGGGCAAGACGATGCTTTTGAACCCTTTTAGCTGTATTGGATGACATTTTTTATTTCCCTAGCGATGTTACAAGTAACATTTTAACGAAAACCTTGCTTTTACATCAGCATTATTTAAATGCCTAGATTAAACAAGGTTTACTTGATGGGAGTTAGCGAAATTTTCTACCCATTGAATGGGGGTCTCACCGTGTTGCACCAGCCACTCATTGGTCTTCATAAAATGACCACAGCTTTTCTGACCACCAGGTTCTAAGAAAGGCCGATCAGTTTTATAGACACCCAGTCCTGAAGGGTGGGACGATTGCAAAATGAGCTGTTCAGAAGCATTGGCTATCAGAGGTAATTTGGATTGTGCATGACCACCCCAAAGCATCCAAACCAAATTCGGCTTGTGTTGAGCTAAGGCACAAATTAATTGATCAATCAAACTCTTCCATCCAAGATTGGTATGACTTCCTGCCACACCTAATTTCACGCTCAGTGCGGTATTTAGGAGTAGCACGCCTTGTGTGGCCCAAGGCTGTAAATCACCATGAGGAAGATGACCAAATTGTTCAAGAGCAAGCGCTTTGCTGATATTGCGGAGTGAGCTTGGGAATGCCCGCGAATTCATTGCAATATCTGCAGGGATTGAAAATGCCAGTCCTTGAGCAAGCCCTGGTGAGTGATAGGGGTCCTGGCCCAAAATAACAACCTTGACTAGATCAACGGGTGTTAATTGCAAGGCTTTGAAAAAATTTTCGGGCTTAGGAGTAATGATCCCAGGATCTTGGATCAAAATGGCTTGCAGATTACTTTTTAATACAGCCCACTCTCTAGATTCAAAATAATCGCCTAGCAGCTCTCGCCAGTCTTGTGGAATATCCGCTTCAGAAAAAGAATGCATTAAATCAATTAGGCGTTTTTTGTACTAATGAGCTCATATTGAGTAGGCGTCGTAGCTTTCAGTAGGGCCAAGCGCTCATGCATCAAGTCATCTCGATAAAAGCAAATGCTGATGTTTTGATTCTCTAAAAGTCCAGCAAGAACCTTATCCCAGCGTGCGCTAGTAATTCGTTGACCATTAATACTAGCCAATAAATCACCCGCTGACAGCCCTGCTGCTTGAGCAATGCCTCCGTCTAAAACATGAGTTACTTTGAGCCAGCCATTAGCGTCGCTATAACGCATACCAAATTGAAGCTTTAGCTTTTCAAGCTTGGATACAGGTTTTAGTTGAGCTGAAATATGTTGTGAGGCAATCCATTTTTGAATGGGTATATCTTCAGTGCCAAAAATATACTTATGCTTTATTTCATGCCAAGTTTTTATAAAACCGCTTCCTAAAAGATCGAGGAACAGATTGTCCATACCATCCTCAGCAAGGCCCTCCATAGTGACACCATGCCTTTGCCAAATGAGTCGCATCAGGTCATCTAAAGACTTCTGATTTTTTGAGAAAGCCCTAATTTGTAGATCGAGACCTAATGCAAGTAATGCTCCCTTACCGTAGTAGCTCACTACTGCATTTGGGGTATTTTCATCAGCCTGGTAATACTTGTTCCAAGCGTCAAATGAACTATCTGCAAGACTTTGTTTCTGTCTTCCTGGACCACGCAAAATTCCATTCCAGTTATCAGCAACTAATTTCAAATATGTTTTGAGGTCTATCCGTTTGCTACGAAATAGCTGAAGATCATCATAGTAGCTAGTGAAACCCTCAAACAGCCAGAGCAAGCGAGTATGATTTCTACGATCGAGTTGGTAGGGTTGAAATGCTTTGGGTTGAATGCGCTTTACTAGCCACGCATGAAAATATTCATGACTGCATAAGCCTAAAAACTCCCTATAGCTACTTTCTTCATAAAGTATCCCGTTTTGAGGAATCTGATCGCGCCGACATAGTAAAGCAGTGCTATTACGATGTTCCAGACCGCCATAGCCATTGAGCACCGCATTGACTAAGAATAGGTAGTGATTAAACGGTACCTTTTTGGATTGAGGTTCAAATAGATTAATCGTAGATGTGCAAATTGCTTGTAGATCATCTGCTAGTTTTGTTGAATCTATCGAGTTCACGCAGCCTTGAATCGCCATGCGATGAGGTATCCCATTGGATTTCCACTGCACTATTTGAAATTCACCCATAGCAACTGGATGATCAAGTAAGTCCTCGTAATCTTTCGCTAGATAAAAACCAAAACCTTGTGAATCAGTTTTTGCTGACCTCATGCTAGTTTGCACTGACCAGTGATCGGCAGACGCTACTTCTGGTGCAACAATGGCAAGAGAACACGGCAACTGCTCTTGCCCTTTTACTGCTAGACATAAGCTACTAGCATTAAAGAATGCTCGCTCAGTATCGAGATAGGCTGCTCGAACTGAGGAATCAAAGGCATAGACTGTAGTGACAATATCTACGGCAGCACAGTTCTGAGGCAGGCGCCAACGGTCGTTATCAATTCGATCTAAAGAAACAGGTTTGATGTTTTTCCCAGTCGTATATGCCTGGATAGACTCAATATGCTTACTGAAATCTCGAATGAGATAGCTGCCTGGAATCCATGCTGGCATTTCCAATACTTGACCATTGGGGTCTGGATTAGTAATGTGCAGCTTGACCCGAAAGCGATGGCCATGAAGATCGGCTGGCCATATGGTGTATTGAATTGCAGGAAGATCTGAGTAACTCATGACATTTATTTAAGTGAGCTAAATTTCTTTTCAATGTCTGTAATCTGTACCGCACCAGGAAAGCGGCTGCCATCAGTAAAGAAAAGGGTCGGCGTACCAGTGATGCCATAGGACTTTGCAAAAGCTAAATTTTTATCTAGCGGGGTGGTGCAATCACTCTTACCACTAGGAGTAAGGCCATTGACCATCCAATCTATATAGGTCTTATAAGGATCGCTAGAGCACCATATTTGCTTTGATTTAAGAGCTGAGTCTGCTGACAAAATAGGCATCAGGTAGGTATAGATAGTGACGTTATCTAGCTGCTGTAATGACTTGTCAAGACGCTTACAGTAGCCACAATTCGGATCAGAAAATACTGCTAGTTGTCGGCTGCCATTCCCGCGGACTGTTTTGATCGCATTTGCTGTGGTGAGGTCAGCCCACTTAATCCGATTTATATCGGCCTGTCTTTGTTCAGTAATATTTTTACCTGTCGCTAGCTCAATGATTTCTCCCTGAATCAGATATTTTCCGCTGCTGTCTGAATAGAAGACATCATTACCAACCAATACTTCATATAGACCTGTGACTGGAGAAGGAGAAACGCTGCGTACTTTGGCGTTAGCACCTAATTTCTTCTGGAGCTCGGTCTTGAGCTGTTGTTCTGTTTGTGCATGTGCGGTACCGATGCAAAGTAGAGCGCCAAGCAGGAATAAGATACTAGACAAAAATTTATTCAAAATCAATTTCTCCTAAGGCGCGTTCAATGAGGCGTTGTTTCATAAAGTGACTTCTATTAACTAATCCAAGACCCCAATTGCGCAGTTGTCGCTCTGGATTACCGCTTGCAGAAAATAATTTCTTCAGTTTATCGGTGACCCACAGTAGTGCAGTAGTGTCTCCTTGACGCTGGCGTTCATAACGACGTAGTAGTACTGGGTCACTCGCTGAGCGAAAGGACTCACGTTTACTAAGAATGTTGAGTAAGACTGCAACATCACGAAGACCTAAATTTAAGCCCTGTCCGGCGAGCGGATGCATGACGTGCGCAGCATCACCAATGAGGGCAATTTTTGGAGCAGATTCTGGACCAATAAATCGATTCGCTCTAATTTTTCTTAATGGGAAAGCTGTAGGCGTTGAATTCAGAGTGAGTTCACCCAGTTGTTTACCAATGGCAGCATTGGCGATAGAACTTAAAAGATCAGACCATCCATTTTGGTCAAGCTTCAAAAGTGCAGATGCATTTTCTGGGGAAGTTGACCAAACCATTGACACTTGTTTGTTTGGTAGGGGCAGCATCGCAATGATGTCACCGCCTGGTAAAAACCACTGAAAAGCGGTTTCAAGGTGGGGGTAGGTGCATATCCAATTGGCCACAACAGCACTTTGAGAATAACTTTCTTCGCTGGTGCTGATTCCCAATTGACTGCGGATAGGTGAATTTGCACCATCGGCTGCAATCACCAGTTGCGCTTGAATCACACCCCCATTTTTTAAATTGAGTGTGACACCATCGTGATCAGTATCTATTTTTTCGACAACATCAGTTAAGCGCTCTAATTTATTCTGAAAGCGAGAAGCTTGATCAAGATTATGTTCAACCAGATTGGATTCGCCAATCCATGCTAATTGAGGTGTGCCCGCTTCGAATGCCGAGAGGTGCAGTTGATCATCCTTTTCACCCCGATCTCCATAAATCCGCATATCCCTTACAACTTGCATGCGGGAATGATCTAGGGCATCCCAAATTTGTAGATGGGCTAATAATTTTTGTGTACTGAGCGAAAAAGCATATACCCGTTGACACCATTGATCACCTTGTGGGCTTGGGACGGTTTGTCCTAAATCCGGAGCAATTTCAATAGTATGTAGGCCCAGCTGCGCCAATCCTAAGGCACAAGCTTTGCCGACAATCCCTCCCCCAATGACTACAACGTCCACGGTGCGAGATTTAATGGGATGTGGAGGGGATTTAGTGGAGATTTTTTCGTGAACTTCTGACATAACTCGATGATATCGAATCTAGCACCTTTACAATAAGCCCATGTCTTTAAAATGTGGCATCGTCGGCCTGCCTAATGTCGGCAAATCTACCCTCTTTAATGCGCTTACCAAGGCTGGAATCGCAGCGGAAAACTATCCTTTCTGCACGATTGAGCCTAATGTAGGCATCGTTGAGGTTCCTGACCCCCGTTTAGCTGCACTGGCTGAAATTGTGACGCCTGAGCGCATTCTGCCGGCCGCAGTCGAGTTCGTCGATATTGCGGGTTTGGTAGCAGGCGCCTCAAAAGGGGAGGGTCTTGGTAATCAATTTTTAGCCAATATTCGCGAAACCGATGCTATTACCCATGTCGTCCGTTGTTTTGAAGATCCAAACGTTATCCACGTTGCCGGAAAAATTGATCCAATTGCTGATATTGGTGTAATTGATACAGAGCTGGCTCTATCCGATTTAGCCACTGTTGAAAAGACATTAAATCGCTCAACTAAGGCTGCAAAGTCTGGCAATGATAAAGAAGCTGCTGCTTTGGTAGCGGTGCTGACTAAAGTTCAGGCGCATTTAGATACTGCTCAACCGGTACGGAGTTTGCCGCTCACACCAGAAGAAAAACTAGTCATTCAGCCACTGTGCTTAATTACTGCAAAGCCTGCAATGTACGTTGCTAATGTGAAAGAAGATGGCTTTACTAATAACCCTCATTTAGAGGCAGTAAAGCAACATGCTGCAAAAGAGAATGCGCCGGTGGTTGCTGTATGTGCAGCAATAGAAGCTGAAATTGCCGATTTGGATGATGCTGACAAAATTGAATTTTTGGCTGATCTTGGCATGGAAGAGCCAGGCTTAGATCGAGTTATCAGAGCGGGCTACTCTTTACTTGGCCTGCATACTTATTTCACAGCTGGCGTAAAAGAGGTAAGGGCTTGGACTATTCATCAAGGTGATACAGCTCCTCAGGCAGCAGGCGTGATTCATACTGATTTCGAGCGTGGTTTTATTCGCGCACAAACTATTTCTTATGATGACTTTATTCGTTTTAAAGGCGAGTCTGGCGCTAAAGAGGCTGGCAAGATGCGAGCTGAAGGAAAAGAGTATGTCGTGAAAGACGGAGATGTATTGAACTTCTTGTTTAATGTTTAAATAAAATATTCATTACTTTAGAAGCAAAAAAGCCCTCTGATGAGGGCTTTTTATTGCATGCCAATGATGTAAAGCAGTAGCTTCTTAGCCGGCTTTTGCTGCCTTTTCTAAGCATTTGGAAATTTCTTCATAACGTTTAAAAGCTAGCTTTGTTGGCACTACTTCTTTTTTGCGTCCATCAACATTAGCAGCCATTTTGATATATCCCATGGCATTAAGATTTTTCAAGCGGCCATGCAAAGTAGCCTGGGAACCTAGTTCAGAGAGTGAAATTAAATCCCCTACTAAGATCGTTTTTTTAGCGAATGAAGCGAGCACGATTTTATCGAGCAAGCTTTCCTCAGTGCGATCGAGCTTTTTACCGGGATTCATACGATCGATGGCATCCAGTAAATTGAGAAAGCGAAGATAGGAAGTTTTATTGGTTAGCATGTTGTTGGGATTGCTGAATTGAATTAGGAATCTTGTAACTTGTTAATAGTATATCCGTATTAGCCCTTAGAAGAACTTGTGTGGAACTTATATGTATGTCCGAAAAAATGAACCATACTCTGTTAAATGACAAGAATATTTTCTTGCAGCCTTACTGGGCGACTCATTGAGCGCTGGCCTTCACCAGTGGTGGTTCTCGATTATGGGGCTTGAAAATACTGGAACGATTAATCACTTTCTTGTGATGCTACTTGGGGATATCTTGGGCTCACTATTGTTGATTGCCCTCTTTAAGTATGGCATTGAGCTTTTAAGAAATACTAGGAAAACAGCTCGCTAAGCGCTACCCCCGGATCGCTTGCTCGCATAAACGCTTCACCAACCAAAAATGCATTTACTTGCTTTGCGCGCATCAGTTGCACATCAGAGCGATTCAGAATGCCTGACTCAGTCACCAAAGTTTTGTTTTTGGGAACCATAGACATGAGCGATAGGGTTGTCTGTAGAGTGACTTCAAAAGTTTTGAGATTGCGATTATTGATCCCTAATAAGGGCGTTTTTAATTCAAGCGCTTGTTCAAGTTCCGGTGCATTGTGCACTTCAACTAGAACATCTAAACCTAATTCGTGAGCACACGCTTCAAGCTCTTTCATTTGATTGAGTTCTAAGCAGGCAACAATTAGCAAAATGGCATCTGCGCCAATAGCACGAGCTTCATAGACCTGGTAAGGGTCGATCGTAAAGTCTTTGCGGAGTACAGGAATAGTGCAAGCTGAGCGGGCCTCTTGTAGATAAGCATTGCATCCTTGGAAATAATCCACATCCGTTAGGACTGATAAGCCCGCCGCACCATACTTTTCATAAGAGCGCGCAATTTCTGCGGGATCAAAGTTTTCTCGCAAGACGCCTTTACTAGGGCTCGCCTTTTTGATTTCAGTAATAACACCCGCTTGGCCAGAGGCAATTTTTTGTTGAATGGATTTAATGAAACCACGGGGGTTTAAAACAGGGCTTTGATTATTTTCTAGAGCTATTTCGCGCTGATTTTCGAGTGAAATTTGCTGAGAGATATTAGCAATCTCAATTTTCTTAGTAGCAATAATTTTTTCGAGGATATCACTCATAAATACTTATTTAGATGGGTGGCAGCGACAAACGCATCCAGTTTTTGGCGAGCAGCACCTGAGCCTATTGCAGATTTAGCCATTGCAATACCACTTGTAATATCTTTAGCAACACCAGAGACATAAAGTGTGGCGCCAGCATTGAGGCAAACGATATCGCAGGCTGGCCCCGGCTCGTTATTCAGTACATCTAAAACAATTTTTTTGGACTCTTCCGCATTACCTACTTTAAAGCTGCTAGTGAGTGCAGTATTAAGCCCAAAGTCTTTGGGGTGGATTTCATATTCATGTATGACGCCATCTTTAAGCTCACCCACTAGTGTTGGTCCTTCTAAGGAGATTTCATCTAAACCGTCACGACCATAGACCACTAACGCATGTTCCATTCCTAAAGCCTGCAATACTCGCGCTTGTATGCCAACTAAATCTGCATGAAATACCCCCATTAAAATGCGCTTTGCATCAGCTGGATTGGTAAGGGGTCCCAAGATATTAAAGATAGTACGTACACCCAATTGTTTGCGAATGGGAACAACATTTTTCATGGCAGGATGATGGTTAGGTGCGAACATAAAGCCAGCACCTACTGCAGAAATACATTGAGCTACTTGTTCAGCCGAGAGGGCAAGATTAACGCCTAGAGCCTCTAGTACATCGGCGCTGCCCGATTTACTACTAACGCTACGGTTTCCATGTTTTGCAATTTTAGCGCCCGCACCGGCGGCTACAAACATCGCTGCAGTTGAAATATTAAAAGTATGGGCGCCATCACCACCGGTACCCACTACATCTACCAAATGAGCACGATCCTCCACGTGAACAGAAGTTGCAAATTCGTGCATCACTTGAGCTGCTGCTGCAATTTCGCCAACCGTTTCTTTTTTTGTGCGAAGTGCTACTAGAAAACCTGCTACTAGTTCTGGTGACATTTCGCCGCTCATGATGAGTCGCATCATAGCTGTCATTTCATCATGAAACAGTTCGCGGTGCTCAATACAACGTTGGATGGCTTCTGGAGGAGTAATCGACATATAAGCTCTAGATGAATTATTTAATTTGTAAAAAATTTTTGAGTAGAGCATGACCATGCTCAGACAGAATCGACTCTGGATGAAACTGAACGCCCTCCACTGCAAGCTCACGATGGCGTACTCCCATAATTTCGCCGTCAGAAGAGGTGGCTGTCACTTCTAGTGCTGCGGGTAATGTGCTCTTTTCAATTGCGAGAGAGTGATAGCGAGTCACTTTAAAAGGGTTGGGTAAGTTCTTAAAAACACCCACCCCAGTATGATGAATATCATCTGTCTTACCATGCATGACTTTTTGTGCGCGAATGATATTGCCACCAAATGCTTCGCCAATTGCTTGGTGTCCGAGGCAAACCCCGAGAATGGGAATTTGTCCTGCATAGCGTTTAATAGT
>JBILYO010000052.1:0-11425 GCA_044377685.1 Polynucleobacter sp.
CGGGCGCGGTCTGGGGGGCGTAAGAGTGGTGACGAGCAAAAAATTGCACCACAACTAAACTCTCTAGAAGCAGAATTAGCCAAGCGTATACAAGCCGATGGACGTGGAGCTCGACGTAAGGTATTAAGTGCAACTAGTGCGAAGGCGGTGACTTTTGCTCACTATTACGATGCCATGCGACAAAAGATTGAAGCATATGGAAGTGCTTTTTTCCCGCGCGCTAATGGACGAGCTTTATACGGCACCTTGATCATTGTTGTCAGTGTGGATGCTCAAGGCAATATCACGAGTAATGCACAGGGGAAAGACGGCCTATCAATTGGTCGCAGCTCAGGTAATCCTGAGTTGGATCGACAGGCTTTGGCTATTGTGAGAGCTTCCGCTCCATTTGGTGTGTTCCCCTCTGAAATGCGTAAGCAAATTGATGTCTTAGATTGGGTTTCCACTTTTGAGTTCGCTCGCGAGGGTACTGATCGCTTAGAGTTGCGACGTTGATTCCATCTCAAAAATAGTTCAAGAAATAGATCAAAAATTCGCTTATTCTCTCATCATGACTTCATCAGAACCCATGGATTTATATACCGACCCAAAGCTTTTTGCTGGGATGGATGTGTACGCGGTTGCTGGTAATCCAATCGCGCACAGTAAATCACCTCAGATTCATGCGCAGTTTGCATTACAGTCCAATCAGGCTATGCACTATGGAAGGTTGCAGCCAGCTCTGGGAGCCTTTACAAAAGCTGCGCAAGATTTCTTTGCTGCTGGAGGGAAAGGGATGAATGTGACTGTGCCCTTTAAATTAGATGCTCAAGCATTTGCTAAGGTCTTAACATCTAGAGCGCAATTAGCAGGTGCTGTGAATACCCTTTGGATTCAAGATGGGCAAATTTATGGAGATAACACTGATGGCGCTGGTTTGGTTAGGGATTTGCTCGCACAAGGTATTGTCTTAAAGGGTGCGCGCATCTTGCTCTTAGGTGCTGGCGGTGCCGCACGCGGCGTGTTGGGGCCATTGCTCGAGCAATCTCCCAAGCATCTTGTAATTGCAAATCGCTCAAACGTAAAGGCAAATGAATTAGTCAAGATTTTTTCTGAGCTTGCGCAAGGTACAAATTTAGAGTCAGTTACATTAGACGATTTAGAAGATGCAGGAAAAACGACACCCTTTGATTTAGTGATCAATGCTACTGCTGCAGGTCTTGATAACGTATCGCCCATCAGCAATAAAGCGGCAGCTAATATTTTTGTGCCCAGTTCATTTGCATATGAAATGCTCTACGGTAAGACAACAAGTTTTATGCAGCAGGCCCTCCAAAGGGGTGCCCGCGTTAGTGATGGCTTGGGTATGTTAGTTGAGCAGGCTGCCGATGCATTTTTGATCTGGCGTGGCGTAGGTCTTACTTCCGCGATTGACCCCCGAGCAATATTGGCACAGCTCAGAAGTTAGCTCTTCGCCCTGATGCGCTGGTTTATCTATCCCTTTAAGTGCCTCTTGTTTGGCTTTCTGGCCATGCAGGCTTACTTTGCTATTCAGATTGGTTTATGGACCACCATCAACCCAGATAGCACTGCTTTTCAAAGGGCTGAGCGCTGGCGTTTATGCACTTGGCATTGGACATGCCCCATTCAATCGAAGTGGACTCCTTATGACAAGATTTCTGGGAATCTAAAAAAAGCAGTGCTAGTCAGCGAGGATGATATTTTCTTTCAGCACAAAGGAGTCCGTGTTGAAGATATGCAAAAGGCCTGGGAGAAGAACCAGCAAAAAAATCGATCAGGCAAACAAGCGAAAACAGCTTTACGGGGTGGTTCAACGATTACCCAGCAATTGGCAAAAAATTTATTTTTATCTTCTGAGCAAAATTATTTTCGCAAGGGTCAAGAACTGATTATTACTGGTTTGCTAGAGTTGACCTTATCAAAGCAACGTGTATTTGAGATTTATCTCAACTCTGTAGAGTGGGGTGAAGGTATTTTTGGAATTGGCGCAGCAGCCCAGCATTACTACACTACCAATCCGTCAGCATTAGATCGAGAGCAGTCGGCTGCATTAGCATCTGCCTTACCCGCACCGAAATGTTTTGATAAAAATCAGTATTGCCGTAAGGCCAACATCCATTTTCCGACACGCCAAGAATTCATCTTGGAATATATGGATCGGGTTGCTTTAGCGCCTAATCCAAAGAGCGGCTCGAATAAGTAGTTCTGCAATAAGGCTGGCGGATGTTTATTTGGCAGCCGCTGCCCTCAATGCATCGCGGGTATTTACTGCTGCCGTTCTAGCGGCTTGAGCAAAATCACTGCCAGAGCTAGCGTACAGAATAGCCCGAGAGGAATTGATGATCATGCCAGTGCCAGGCTTATTTGGAATAGCACCCGCTTTAACTGTGGCCTCAATATCGCCCCCTTGGGCGCCAATACCTGGTATCAGTAAAGGCATATCACCAACAATCGCACGCACTTTTGTAATCTCTTCTGGGAAAGTGGCGCCAACGACTAGGCCGATTTGATTCGTGCTATTCCATTGATGGGCGGCTAATTTGGCTACATGAAGATAGAGGGGTTGACCATCGGGGGAGACGTTTAAGAATTGCAAATCGGAGCCCCCGGGGTTAGAGGTGCGGCAGAGCACAATGACCCCTTTGCCTTGATGACGCAAATAAGGCTCAATCGTGTCAAAGCCCATATAAGGGCTGACTGTCACAGCATCAGCTCCATAACGCTCGAATACTTCCATGGCATAGTGCTCGGCAGTACTGCCGATATCACCGCGCTTGGAATCTAAGATGACCGGAATATGGGGGTAATGATCTTTTAGGTGTCGGATGAGCTTTTCTAATTGGGCTTCAGCTCTTTGGGATGCAAAGTAGGCAAACTGAGGCTTAAAGGAGCAGACTAAATCGGCGGTCGCATCCGCAATTTCACGACAGAACTCAAAGATGCCCTCAGGTTTCCCTTGTAGGGATGGGGGCAAACGCTTTGAGTCGGGGTCAAAGCCAACACACAGCATGCTGCCTTGGGAGGCCCATGCAGACTGGAGTTGCTGGTGAAAGGTATTTGAGCTTGAGTTCATTGGTTTTGGCTTATTTTAGTGAAACTGACATGTTCTATAGGATAAACTAGCGCACATTCCTTAGGAGTTCACCATGATCAACTTGTTCGTCCTGCAAAATGGCCGCCTCTCTCAAGAGCAAGTCGAAGATCGCAATGAATTGTTGCAATATGCCAATCCTATCTGGATCGACGTCGTTGATCCAGAGGAGGAGGAGCTTATTTGGATTAAAGAGGCATTTGGAGTCCTTTTGCCTGAGTTAGATGATTTAGGCGACTTGGAGGCTTCAGCTCGATATTTTGAGGCCGATGATGGCCATCTCCATATTCGAACTGACTTCTTGTTAGATGAAGACGAAACTTCACGTAACGTACGGGTCGCTTTTGTATTGACTAAGCAAGTGCTTTTCTCGATTCATGATGAAGATCTTCCTGTTTTCCGTTTAGTACGTTTGCGTGCACGTTTGCGCCCAGGCTCAGTCAGTAATGCAAAAGATGTATTGCTCGATTTGTATTCAACTGATGCCGAGTATTCTGCCGATGCTCTCGAAGAGGTTTATGAAAATCTTGAACGTGCAGGCAAACGCGTTCTTTCTGATGCAATTAATGATTCAGATGCTGCTGAAGTTTTAGAAACCATTGCAACAGAAGAAGATACCAATGGACGTATTCGTCGAAATGTCATGGATACCCGGAGAGCCTTATCTTTTCTAATGCGTAGCAAGTTGTTATCAGATGAGCAGCAAGAAGAGGCCCGTCAAATTTTGCGCGATATTGATTCTTTAGAAAACCATACTGCTTTCTTATTCGACAAGATTAACTTCTTGATGGATGCTACAGTGGGTTTCATTAATTTGAACCAATCTAAGATCATCAAGATCTTCTCGGTGGTATCGGTAGCGTTGATGCCGCCTACTTTACTGGCCAGTATTTGGGGTATGAACTACAAACATATGCCAGAGTTAGATACCTCTTGGGGTTATCCAATGGCCATTGGTGCAATGTTGGTATCAGCCATCATTCCGCTTGCTTACTTCCACAGCAAGGGCTGGATGAAGTAATTAGCTGCTGAGTAGTTTCAGCAGTTTAGTTAAAGCAAAGTGGGCAGCCTGTTCACGAATCGCTTGACGATCTCCCTGAAAAAGCTGGGTATCGCAAGAAGTGCCTATGTCACCACTATTATTTTGAATCGTCCACCCAAAGCAAACTGTCCCTACAGGCTTTTCTGTGGACCCACCCGATGGCCCAGCAATCCCAGTAATAGAGACAGCAGCCTTCACTTTTGCAACTCCTTGCGCACCCTCAGACATCGCTTTAGCGACAGCTTCGCTGACAGCACCATGAGACTCAATGAGTTCAGTAGGCACTCCAAGACATTCTGTTTTGGCTAGATTGCTATAGGTGATATAGCCACGCTCAAACCAATCACTTGAGCCTGGTAATTCAGTCAAGGTTGCGCAAACGAGGCCGCCAGTGCATGACTCTGCCAGGGCGATTTTCCAGTCTTGAGTGAGTAAAAGATCAGCAAGTGCTTTTGCGGTATCGACTGTATTCATTTATTTTCCTAGCGAAGCATTACTTGAGTGAGTGCCATGATGAGAAGTGTGAAGAAAGCAGCAGCGAAATCATCGACCATAATGCCAAAGCCCCTCCAAATGATTTGCGGGATGCTTGATGGTGCACTGGCGTTGCTTTCAAGATTTTTAAAGTACCGATCAATCATTCCAATTGGTCCTGGTTTAATAGCATCAAAAAAACGAAAGAGTATGAAAGCAAGAGCCTGCATCCAAATATTGGTGGGCATAATCAAAATCAGCACAATCCAAAAGGCAACGATTTCATCCCAGACAATCCCGCCAAAATCTTTCCTCCCAAGCTCTTCGCTAACATGACCGCAGACCCAGCAACCCAATAAAATTCCACCTCCAATAATCCATACAAAATCTTCAGTGGATAAAAAGTATTCTCCGACTAAAAAGGCAGCCCAGGCCCAGAGGGTACCGGCAGTGCCAGGCGCAATAGGGCTTAAGCCGCTACCAAAGCCAAAGGCGATAGTACGTTCTGCAGTTTGGAAGACCCACTTGAAGTTAGGATTGACTAGTGAGGAAGGTGGCGCTGGATTCATGATGCAAAGTGATCAAATGACTTTAGTAATGGTTTTGTTTCTGCATCGCTCAAGCGATTTCCGTCTGTGGAAAATAATTCTATAGTTGCCTCGGTATTTTTCATGGCTGTGATTTGCCCAATATGAGTCATCGCTAAATGCAATGATTGACCAATACGGGTAATGGCATCACGTTGATGACTTGCTGCCGTAAAACAAAGCTCATAATCATCGCCACCACATGCAGCAAATTGATTTTGTATCGCGATACTTTGTTTTAACAAGATTTCAGACTTTGGCAAACGATCTATCAAGATTTGTGCATCTACTTGAGACTGTTTGAGGATATGTTTTAGGTCGCCAAGTAGTCCATCTGAAACATCTAAAGCAGCACTAGCAATATCCCTTAATTGAATACCCAATTCAATCCTCGGAGTGGGTTGATGCATGCGATGCTCAATTTGTTTGAGATCTGTATCAGGGAGTGAGATTTCATGACGGAGTGCTGCAAGTGCTAGTCTGGCATCCCCAAGTACGCCTGAAACCCAAATATCGTCCCCAGGCTTTGCCCCTGATCTTCGAATGGCTTTTCCGGTAGGTAGACTGCCTAATGCAGTAATGGAAATGGTGAGTGGGCCTGAGGTGGTATCGCCCCCTATCAATGAGCATGTGTATTGTTTTGCAATTGAAAATAAGCCCTTGCTAAAGGCCTCTAGCCATTTCTGATCAACACTGGGCAAAGCCAGCGCTAAGGTGAATCCTAGGGGTGTTGCACCCATAGCAGCAAGATCAGAAAGATTGACTGCTAGGGCCTTTGAGCCCAATAGTTCAGGATTAGCGCCAACCAAGAAGTGCCTACCTTCCACTAGCATATCGGTGGTAATGGCCAGTTCTTCATTAGCAGGTGGATGGATTAGAGCGCAGTCGTCTCCAATGCCTAGGCCAATCGCTAAATGAGGATGCATAGCATCAGCACCCGTTTTAAAAAAACGTTGAATGAGGTCAAATTCACCAATGTGGTCAGATGGAGAGGCCATACGTCATTTTAGGCTGTTGGCGAAAGAACGTCTAAGGGGAATAGAATTGGAAGCTTGATTACGCCTATCTATGAGTTAGTTGATGAGTAAAGAAAATAACAAAGAGCAACAAATAGCAGCCCTCAGAGAGGCTGCTCTGCAATATCACGAGTTTCCAACTCCAGGCAAGATTGAGATTGCCCCTACGAAGCAATTAACTAATCAGCGCG
Source organism: Polynucleobacter sp. (assembly GCA_044377685.1). GTDB lineage: Bacteria > Pseudomonadota > Gammaproteobacteria > Burkholderiales > Burkholderiaceae > Polynucleobacter. The sequence goes on from JBILYO010000052.1 coordinate 6,402, forward strand.
ATTTGGCTTTGGCATATACCCCAGGTGTTGCAGCACCTTGCGAAGAAATTGTTAAAGATCCAGCGAATGCTTTTAAATACACCGCACGTGGAAATTTAGTCGGCGTGATCACGAATGGCACAGCAGTTCTGGGTTTGGGAAATATTGGCCCATTAGCAAGTAAGCCTGTGATGGAAGGTAAAGCAGTACTCTTTAAAAAATTTGCTGGCATTGATGTTTTCGATATTGAAGTCAACGAAAACGATCCAGAAAAGCTAGTGGAAATTATTGCAGCCTTAGAGCCAACTTTTGGCGGTATTAATTTAGAAGACATTAAAGCGCCTGACTGCTTTGTCGTTGAGCGTAAGTTACGAGCACGCATGAAGATTCCGGTTTTTCATGATGATCAACATGGCACTGCGATTGTTGTAGCTGCCGCGATATTGAATGGCTTGAAAGTAGTTGGTAAAGATGCGAGTCATGTGAAGTTAGTCACCTCAGGTGCGGGTGCGGCTGCACTTGCATGTTTAGATCTCTTGGTTGAATTAGGAATTCCCCGTAAAAATATTTGGGTGACGGATCTTGCTGGTGTTGCATACAAAGGAAGAAAAGAATTAATGGATCCTGAGAAGGAGCCATTTTGCCAAGAGACCGATCTGCGTACTTTGGATGATGTGATTGCTGGCGCCGATATTTTCCTAGGGCTTTCTGCTGGCGGTGTTCTCAAGCAAGAGATGGTCAAGAAGATGGCCGATAAACCACTGATCTTTGCTTTAGCAAATCCTACTCCAGAGATTTTGCCGGAGGAAGTTAAAGCAGTTCGTCCAGATGCAGTAATGGCAACTGGACGAACCGATTATCCGAACCAAGTCAATAACGTTTTGTGTTTTCCATTTATCTTCCGCGGTGCATTAGATGTGGGAGCCACTACGATTACGCGCGGCATGGAAGTGGCTGCTGTAAAGGCTGTGGCCGAGTTAGCCAGGGCTGAGCAAAGCGAGGTAGTCACCTCTGTTTATGGTATTGAGAATCTTTCTTTTGGCCCAGAATATTTAATTCCAAAACCGTTTGATCCCCGTTTGCTTACAGTGATTGCTCCTGCAGTTGCGAAAGCTGCAATGGATGATGGTGTGGCTTCGCGCCCCGTCAAAGATTTTGAAGCTTACCGTAATCAGCTCCAACAATTTGTGTACCACTCTGGTACTTTGATGAAACCACTTTTTAGTATCGCTAAACGAGTGCCCGCTAATCAAAAACGAATTGTGTTTGCAGAAGGCGAAGATGAGCGCGTATTACGTGCGGTCCAAATCATCATTGATGAACATTTAGCCACCCCAATTTTGATTGGTCGTCCTGCGGTAATTGAGCATCGTATTGTTAAATTTGGCCTACGGATGAGGCTTGGTGAGGACTTTGAGATCGTCAACCCAGAAAATGATCCTCGCTACCGTGATTTCTGGCAAACCTATTTAGGTTTAACTGAGCGTAAGGGAGTAACAACATCTTTTGCAAAACTAGAAATGCGTCGTCGTAATACCTTAATTGGTTCCATCATGATTATTAAAGGTATGGCGGATGGCATGATTTGCGGAACAGTGAGCAATTCTGCAACTCATCTGAAATATATCGATGAGGTTGTTGGTCATGAGCCCGGTGCAAAAGTGTATGGCGCTATGTCTGGATTAATTCTTCCAGGTCGTCAAGTATTCTTGGTAGATACCCACATCAATATTGACCCCACAGCAGAAGAATTGGCTGAGCTAACCCTAATGGCTGCTAGTGAAATGCGTAAGTTGGGTATAGCGCCAAAAGTAGCTCTACTTTCGCATTCAAACTTTGGCTCTAGTAATGCTCCTTCAGCAGTCAAAATGCGCGAAGTGTTGGCACTCATTCAAAAGGCAGATCCCACATTAGAGGTTGATGGAGAGATGCATGGCGATAGCGCCTTGGATGCCACCATTCGCAGTGGCGCGGTTACCAGTTCTCCATTAAAGGGGGATGCTAATCTTTTGGTGTTGCCAAATATTGATGCTGCCAACATTTCTTATAACCTTCTAAAGACAGCGGCAGGCAATGGCATTGCTATCGGGCCATTGTTGCTGGGCGTTGCTAAACCGATCCACATTCTGACTCCTGCGGCCACGGTTCGCAGGATCGTCAATGTGACTACTTTGGCAGTAGTTGAGGCTGCAAGTGACGCTAGAGGGATTTCCTAGGGCTCTAAATATATGTAAGTTAGCAATAGCTTACATATATTTTTCCTATATAAATCATAGGTTTATATAAAATACACTGTAATTGGGCTTGATTTGATGGCGTGTTAAGGGTAACCTAGTACCCATCATGAATAATCGCTCTGAAAACAGTAGTACAGCCAGCTTTGGGGAACATAGCCGAGCTGAAAGTTGGGATAGCAATGATCGTTTAGAAACCGAATCTTCCGCTGCCAATATTTATGCTCAGGGCGGTTTATCTCGTTTACAAACCTATGCAGCAAATCAAGTTTCGGGGAAAAAAGTGACAGCTTCTTGGCGTGCCGCTTTGGCCGTTCGTGATGCCGGACCGCCGGCAATGTTGCGCAGTGTGCGCACAAATATTGTGCAATCTATTCGCGCCTTCCGTACTCCAGATCTTCAAGAGGCGGCTACTGAGCTCGGACAGCATTTCATCTACGCAAACTGTGCAAATGCAATGACTAAAGGTGAAGTTTTGGAATCGATTGCGATTGCATACTCCTTTACAAAACAACAGGCAAAGAATTTTGATCCTTTGTTAGACGCTTTAACTACTACAGTCGATAAATCTGGTCCTCAAACTGGTTTTGTTGTGGTGCTCGAGGGTTTACCTTGTACTCAAAAATTTGACAAAGAAGCTCGCGAGACATTACTAGATGTGTTCCGTGATGCAGTGGATTTTTGGGCAGAGCGTCGCACGCCGTACCGCGTCTTCTATTCTTTCGCTTAAGGCTAAAGCCTTTTAGAAAGCCGCTGAGATCGCCTCTATTTGAGGCGATTTTGCATTTCAGGATTCCATACACTGTGAACCGCTGTAATCGCTACTACACCGGCCGTTTCAGTCCTGAGTACCCGTTCACCCAATGAAACAATTTGATAGCCTGCTGCCTGTGCCATGGCCTCTTCTTCAGGCGAATGACCTCCCTCAGGACCGATCATCAAAACGATATCCTGAGGATCGTTATCTAGAAGTACGGAATACAGACTTTTTGTGGCATCTGGGCTCAAAAGAAGTTTGAGCTTTGGTTTTGGGTTGGACTGCAAATAAGCTTGGAAATTCTGAATGGGCTCTAATTGCGTGAGAACAGTCCGATCACATTGCTCACAGGCTGCTTGAATAATTCCACGCCAGTGAGCTAGTCGTTTTTGGGCACGTTCCTCATCGGTCGAGCGTGTCAGCTTGATGACTGAGCGTTCAGATTGCAAAGGCGCAATGATTTGTGCACCAGTTTCAACTGCTTTCTCGACGATCCAATCCATTTTGTCGCCACCGGCCAGTCCTTGGGCTAAGGTAATTGCATAGGGAGTCTCGCGATGGGTATTGGTCTGAATGTTGCTAAGCTGGGCTTGCCCCGTTTTTCCAGTCAAAGAGAGTAGCGTAGCCTGCCCAATTTGGCCATTTCCATCGAATACAGGGAAGGTTTCCCCGATTTGAATGCGTCGGACACGTAAATGGTGGGTAAGCTCTGTGGTGAGGGTAATTGGCTTTTCGGATTCCCATGGCGCGGGAAGATAAAATTGGGGCATTACTGAAATATAGCCAATTTATTTTCCTCGAGACCACTTTTACGATGTCAAACCTTCAAATTCGCATGGCCAATGCCATTCGCGCCTTATCCATGGATGCAGTTCAACAGGCTAACTCAGGTCATCCTGGTATGCCGATGGGCATGGCCGATATCGCTGTTGGATTATGGAATGAACATTTACAACATAATCCCACCGATCCACATTGGCTGAATCGTGATCGCTTTGTTTTGTCGAATGGCCATGGATCGATGTTGTTGTACTCCCTCCTTCATCTGTCGGGCTATGACTTATCGATTGAAGAGTTAAAAAATTTCCGTCAATTGCATAGCAAAACGCCTGGTCATCCAGAGTATGGAATGACTGTTGGCGTTGAGACGACTACTGGGCCATTGGGTCAGGGTGTTTCGAATGCAGTCGGTATGGCGCTTGCAGAGAAATTACTCGCAGAAGAATTTAACCGCCCAGGACATCAAATTGTTGGTCACTACACTTACGTCTTTTTAGGTGATGGCTGTTTGATGGAAGGTATTAGTCATGAAGTGTGTTCATTGGCTGGTACCTTAAAGTTAAATAAGCTCATTGCTTTATGGGATGACAACGGAATTTCTATTGACGGTAAGGTGGTGTCTTGGTTTAACGAAGATACGCCAAAACGTTTTGAGGCTTATGGTTGGAATGTCATTCGTGATGTTGATGGACATGATGCCGAGGCTGTATCTGCTGCTATTACAAAGGCCAAGAAGAGCGATAAGCCTACCCTGATCTGCTGTAAGACCGCCATTGGTAAGGGCTCGCCCAATATGGCTGGTAGCGATAAAGTGCATGGTTCACCATTAGGTGCAACAGAGATTACTGCTACACGTGTGGCTTTGAACTGGCCTTATGCGCCATTTGAAATTCCAAAAGATATTTATGCGGCTTGGGATTTTAAAAAGCGTGGTCAAGCACTTGAGCATGAATGGAATAAACAATTCCAAACATACAAAAATAAATATCCTGAGCTTGCCTCGGAATTACAGCGTCGTATGCAGGGTGACTTATCGAAAGATTTTGCAGCCACTTTAAATGCCTATCTGAAAACATGTGAATCAAAAGCAGAGTCCGTAGCAACCCGTAAAGCTAGTCAAAATGCGATTGAAGCCTTAGCTCCTGCCGTTCCTGAATTTATGGGCGGTTCAGCAGACTTAACGGGTTCTAATTTAACCAATTGGTCTACTTGTAAAGCCGTGCGCGGTGATCAATGGGGCAACCATATCAACTATGGCGTTCGTGAATTTGGGA
>JBILYO010000053.1:0-11406 GCA_044377685.1 Polynucleobacter sp.
ACGCGTCCACTATCCACAATCACACGCGATGCTGCACCACCAAACAAACCTTTAATTTCACCGTAGCATTTCGCTCCGGGAACAAATACTCTTTGACCTACTTTGAGTGCGGAGTCTGCACCAACCTTCACAACCCTACCTACAGATTCGTAACCCGGTACCAGTGGATAGCCCATGCCAGGGAAATTTGGCATTTTTCCTGTCCACAATAATTTTTCTGTACCAGTACTAATGCCACTCCACTCCATATCCACTAAGACATCAATGGGAGTCATGGGAGTTAACTCCAAGTCAGCAAGAATCACGCTTTCTGGCTTTTCCAGAACGATTGCTCTTGTTTGATACTTATCGGTCATGTCTAACTAGGCGTTCTATTTTTAGATTCAATGTGTAAAAAAATGTTTACACAATCGTTTTTAAACCTTAATTGCCCTCTTGTCATCTAGGGGTTTTCTCTACTAAATCAAGTATTTTTAAAGACCTGTACGGACACGTTTTTTAAGTTAGCTTTATGTACCAAGTGTGGCAGGTTTATTGCACCGCAATATTTGTGCATTTAATGGCATGTAAGAATTTAATAATTCAATTGCAGTAAAGCCTGCCTCGCTTAATAAGCCTCTAATTTCAGATTCAGTTCGCGGCCTTCCTCTACCCATCGCTAAGAGATAAAAACCGAAATAAGCGTGGCCCATCGCCTCAAAACCCTTGGTCTCAGCCATGGGTTCTGCAAGCAATAAAGTACCTCCGGGATTGAGGGCATCGAACACATTGGCAAGCAATTGGCTTACCCGAACATCATCATGATCAAATATCACTCGAACAAGAGTCGCTAGGTCACATCCCTTAGGAAGAGAATCTTGAAAAAAGTTACCGCCAATCGCTTGTGCTCGGCTTGATAAACCGATTTCTTTAAAATGTGTATTTGATAACTCTGCTACCCCAGGAATATCAAATAACTTAAAGCTTAGGTGGGGATATTGGGTGGCCAATCTTTTAATAAAGGCACCCTGTCCACCACCTATATCGAGAACAATTTGATGTTTGCCCATTGGATAGGCATCAATAATCTCATCTGTTACCAGTGATTGAGTATGTGCCATTAATTTAGAGTAATCAGCCACTTTTTCAGCAGATAGGTTTTCTGGAGCGGCGCCCTGCTCTGAGGTGATATAGGGCCAGTACTCATTCAAAGATGCAGAGCTTTTATCACCCTGCAACAAAGCGATTGGATCAGAGAGGTCGCGATAAAAATCAGCATGGTGCTTGACCATATCCAGAATCGCAATATTTCCAACTAGTGGGGCACTCTTCATGCTAAGTGCATAACGATCCTCACTACGCTTGACCAATAACTTAATAGCTACTGCAGCGTCTAGTAAGCGCCGTAAGCCGGCTGGCTTTAATGGAATTTGTTTTTTCAGATCGTCAAAGCTCAGAGCACCCTTTGCCAAAATGTCAAAGAGATTCAGTTGTGTGCAGGCAAGAAGGACTTGGGTGTAAACAAAGCCTGCCATCAAATCAAAGATCTCTGATGCTTGCTTTCTCACTAGCCATCGAGTAAGTGGAAAACGTATAGCCCATCGCTGAAAGCTTGGTGAAGCAATAAGACGATTTCGCCAATCGAAGAAAATTTCCATGAATGGCAATTTAGAACTTAGACAACAGCGGTATGAAAATTAGGAATGGCTGGTTTGACGAAACAAAATTTTTCTTTTCGCATCTTTAAACCAATCTGAAGGTACTAAACGCTCAGACTCTTGAGTGACAAGAGCGCGTAACATCTTCTCGCCTTTACAATGGGGTATAGAGGCGATCGCCTTTTGTACTAACTCATCAAAGCGCTGCACGGCACCACTCAGACCCAAATCCTTTGCAGAACTTGGGCGATCATGGGCTACATCCTGACCAGCAGGCTTTCCTAATTCAGTTTGATCAGCAACGACATCACGAATGTCATCTGCAACTTGATAGGCTTCACCAAGCCATTCGCCCAGAGGTCTCCAAGTTGCCGCATCAGCACCTGCAGCTTGCGCACCAGCGGCAGTGGCCGCCTCAAATAATGAACCCGTTTTTGCGCGTTGATAATCTCGTAATACGACTTTTGGCTCGCACTCCCAAGCCTGACCAGCAACAATGCCATTAGGTGAGCCAACACTCATCGCAATGGTATTCATTAGAGGGCCCAAACGGAAGATAGAGCGTGTACCAGAGTTCGCTAAGACCTGGAAAGCTAAAACAATCAAGGCATCACCTGCGAGCACTGCAATGCGCTCACCATAGGCAGCGTGTACTGATGGTCTCCCGCGTCTGAGTTCAGCATTATCAAAACAAGGCAAGTCATCATGAACTAATGAAGCGCAGTGCAACAGCTCAATTGCGCTCGCTGCTGCATTTGATAGTGCAGGATCGTCATCACCGCAGGCTGCAGCCACAGCCAAACATAATTGTGGACGAATTCTGGCACCACCAGGGAACACTGAATAGTGCATCGCTTCTTGCAAGAGCTGTGGCCCTTGTTTGGAGTAGGCCAAATGCATTGCGTCCTCAAGACTTTGATTAATTCGATCTAAGATGCTCATATTTAGGTTCTAAATTTGTGTTGAAGGGTCACCGCTGTAAGTATTTATTTATCATTATTTAACTGATTACTTGATTAAATAAACTGCTTAAGCGGCAATAGCAACGTTGTCATAAATACCCTCAAGACGATCCTCAAGCTCATCGTTAGCTTCTTGCATAGCCTTGAGCATTTCTGGTTCAGGCTGCCAATAATTTCTTTGTGAGGCTTCAGTCAATCGATTGGCTAAACGCGCTGCTGCGGTAGGATTAAGTTTTGCCAAGCGCTCACGCATTTCTGGGTTCAGCATGAAAGTCTCGGTGAGTTGCTTATAAACCCACGGTTGAACTTGACCAGTAGTTGCTGACCAACCCATAGTATTAGTAATGTGTACCTCAATTTGTCGCACACCTTCATAACCACTCTCTAACATACCTTCATACCATTTTGGATTGAGCATACGAGTACGCGTTTCTAAGGAGACTTGTTCTGAGAGGGTTCTGACAGCGCCCTCACCTTTGGTTTGGTCGCCAATGAAGACTGGCACATCTACTCCGCCTTTGGCGCGCTTTACAGCCCTAGTAATTCCACCCAAGGTATCGAAATAGTTGTCGATAGTTGTAACGCCTAGCTCCATTGAGTCCAGATTTTGATACGTCATTTGCACATCAGATAAAACGCTCTTCAATAGAGCATTGTTCTGAATCGGTATCCCTGAGCGTCCAAAGGCAAAACCTTTTCTGCGCGTATAAGTTTCTGCTAATTCGTCTTCTTCTTCCCACACACTGTTTTCAACCATATTGCTCACGTTAGAACCATAAGCACCATCGGCGTTTCCATAAACCCGTAATGAGGCAGTCTCTAGATCACAGCCATGTTCTTTTTGATAAGCCAAGGCATGCTTGCGAATAAAGTTTTGCTCAAGGGGCTCATCTTCTGCAGAGGCTGCCATAAATGCGGCTTCAGCCAACAACTTAATTTGCAATGGCAAGAGGTCACGGAAGATACCAGACAAGGTAATCACAACGTCAATTCTTGGCCGTCCTAACTCGTTTAATGGAATCAATTGCGCACCAGCTAATCGGCCATAACTATCGAAGCGGGGTTTAGCACCCATCAATGCCAGTGCTTGACCAATTTGGCCGCCTTCCGATTTCAAGTTATCACTGCCCCATAAAACCATCGCAATAGATTCTGGCAGTGAGTCGCTATCTTCTTGGTATTTATCCAGAATGCGCTGAGCCTGCTTAGCACCATCTTTGACAGCAAATACGCTTGGGATTCTGAAAGGATCAAAACCATGCAAGTTACGACCTGTCGGCAGTACTTCAGGATTGCGCATCACATCGCCACCTGCTGCCGGGCGAATAAAGCGTCCGTCGAGTGCATCTAACATACCAGCGACTTCAGTCTCTGAAGACATTAGCTCATTGGACTTGACCATCTTGCCAAATAGCTCTTCTAGTATTTCGCGGGTGCCAAGTTCTAGTAACTCTGGATGGGCATCAATCACCTTGCCAAAATTCTCACCATTCATCAGTGCCTCTACTACGGCATCTTCCACTGGATGATCCAAGGCGACATCAGCCATCGCTTTCAATAATCCAAAGCGCTCAGCCAAGGGTGGAACCGCGCCCACCACATGCAAACCATGTGGAATTAAGGTGTACTCTAGCTCGAGCAATTCATTAAAGAGATTGCTCACTATATTTTGCAAACTATTCAGATCCGTCTTATCCCATACAGGTTCAGCTTTGCAAAGATCAATCTCGGCCGCTTGAGCCTGAATCAGATCACCTAAATCAATACGTTCGTGATCCGCGTCTTTATCTAATGATCTAAAGCGCTCAATCGAGGCTTTCAAATCAGCAAGGCCGGCATATAAACCGGCTTGCGTTACTGGAGGGGTTAAATAACTAATGAGGGTTGCACCAGAGCGGCGTTTTGCAATTGCGCCCTCAGAAGGATTATTCGATGCATACAAATAAATATTGGGTAGATCATTAATTAGGCGATCTGGCCAACACGCTCCACTCATACCTGTTTGCTTGCCTGGCATGAACTCGAGGGCGCCATGGGTGCCAAAGTGAATCACTGCCGTAGCTGCAAAGTCTTCACGCAAGTAACGGTAGTAAGCAGAAAATGCATGGGTTGGTGCAAAGCCACGCTCAAACAGCAAGCGCATTGGATCGCCCTCATAACCAAAAGAAGGTTGAACTGAAATCAGAATATTGCCAAACTGCTTACCAAGAACAAAGATAGAGCTACCATTTGAGAGTTGCTTGCCAGGAGCCGGACCCCATTGTGCTTCAATCTCTTTCAACCAGCGCTCACGCCTGACATGTTCATCCACCGGAATTAAGGTGTGCACGTTAGCATCTGCGCCATATTGCTGAGCATTGCCTTTCAGAATCGAATCACGCAACTCATCAACCGATTCTGGAACATCAACGGTGTAACCGCGCTCTTTCATGCCAAGCAATAAGTTTTGCACCGACTGAAATACGCTTAAGTAAGCTGCACTACCAATATTGCCGGCATTCGGTGGGAAGTTAAACAGCACAATACCCACCTTACGCTCTGCGCGCTCTGAACGACGCAGATCAACTAATTTACCAACGCGTGCAGCCAACATGCCGACACGCTCAGTACAGGTAAACATATCTTGTGGGTTATGGTCATCTGTAAATGAGCACTGCTTATGGCAGCCAGTACAAGTGGTACCTGATGCGCCAGGCCGTCCGCCATAAACCATCGGAATCGTAGAGCCATCCAACTCAGGGATGGCAACCATGATGGTGCTCTCTACTGGGAGTAAGCCGCGCTCGGAACTACCCCACTGCTCTAGATTCTGAAACTCAACTGGGTGAGCAGCGATGTAAGGAATATCTAATTTAGCTAATACTTCTTCAGCAGCATGAGCGTCGTTATAGGCAGGTCCACCTACCAAAGAGAAGCCCGTTAAAGAAATCATGGCATCGATGGTTGGCTTGCCATCTTGAGTAAAGTAATCATCAATTGCGGGACGAGCATCTAGGCCAGCAGAAAATGCAGGAACTACTTGTAGGCCTTGTGCCTCTAATGCAGCAATGACCGGATCATAGTGACCACTGTTACCGGAGACCAAGTAAGAGCGCAGCACTAAGAGCCCTACTCGACCCCGTGCTTTAGCATCTGGTACTACTTTTGGTAAATCACTTAAATTGCTACTCAAGCGATTTTTCATGCGGGGGTGATACACACCAGAATCTGGATACTCTACTGGATCAAGTGCCTTGGCAGTTTTACGCAAAACCTCGCGCGAGCCAGAGGCATAGCGATTAATCAGGTTAACCATCATGTTGTACATGTTCTCTTGAGAACCGCCCAACCAGTACTGTAATGATAAAAAATAGACCCTCAGATCTTGGGCAGTGCCCGGCACAAAGCGCAACATCTGCGGAATCACGCGCAGCATCTTCATTTGCTTAGCGCCAGCAGTTGAGCTCTTGCTCTTACCATCTTTATCTTTGGCACTGGGGCGTAATTTTTTCAGCATGGCCATCAAACCGCTGGCCGGCTTACTCATATCTAACTTACCAATTTTGGTGAGCTTAGTAACGTCTCCAGCGGACATAGCACAAACCATGGCATCGCAATGATCACGCCTTGCTTTGAGATCATCCAAGATTGGTAAATAGTGATCTTCAAGGAATAACATTGTGGCAATCACAATATTGCCGCTAGCAATGTCATCTTTACACTTTTGTAAACGCTCAGCATTACCAGCAAATTCACTAGCGGAGTGAATGGTCAGCGTTGCTCCTGGAATTGTCTTCTTGAGATCCTGATATGCACGGTTTGCAGCACTATTCAGGTGAGTATCCATCGTAACCAGCACAAGCTTGATAGGCTCATGCAAGTTAGAGGATTTTGTTTTGGTCAACATTGAATAGTTTTAATTAAAAAGTCTGAATTTATCTAAATTTACTGTTCACGCTTTTTTATCTTTTTGTCTCAGATTGATTCTTAAAGAATCCTACAATACTGTCAACTAAAATTGACATCTATTTCCCTTCAAAGCTATTATTTAAGGGTAAATCCCAATAAAAAATGAATGCCAGTATATTTACATCGTCTGCTACTCATAAAGCATTTTGTTGCTCTGCAATAAGTCACTTTCAGTACAAAAATTTCAAGGAATCTTAATGGCGCGTAATTACCCTTTCTCAGCAATCGTGGGGCAGGAGGATATGAAGTTAGCAATCTTGATTGCAGCTCTCGATTCCAGTGTGGGTGGAGTTTTAGTGATGGGAGATCGCGGAACTGGAAAATCTACTGCCGTGCGTGCACTTGCAGCATTGCTCCCCGAGATGAACACCGTGCAAGAGTGTGTCTATGCTTGCGATCCCAATGCCCCAGCTGGAACCTGCCCTATTTGTGATGAACTACGCACAAAGCTCAAGATTGGCGGAAAACTCAAAACGATCAAGAAACCAGTGCCCGTGGTTGACTTGCCCTTAGGCGCTACTGAAGACCGCGTGATTGGAGCATTGGATATTGAAAAAGCTCTGAGCTCTGGAGAAAAAGCTTACGAGCCTGGTTTACTTGCTAAAGCCCATCGTGGCTTTTTATATATCGATGAGGTCAATCTCTTAGAGGACCACTTAGTTGACTTATTAATTGACGTTGCTGCTTCTGGGGCAAACGTGGTTGAAAGAGAAGGTTTGAGTATTCGTCACCCTGCCAAATTTGTCTTAGTAGGCAGCGGTAACCCTGAAGAAGGCGAACTGCGCCCTCAACTACTCGATCGCTTTGGTCTCGCAGTCGAAGTCAAGACGCCACAAGAACCCAAAGCCCGAGTCGAAATTATTAAGCGCCGTGATGAGTTTGAACGTAATCAAGCGAAGTTCATGGAGATCTGGGAAAAAGAAGATGACATCATTCGACATCAGATTCAAGCCGGTAAAAAGAAACTGCCAAACGTTAAAGTTGATGACGCCATGCTTGAAAAAGTCACCCAGCTTTGTAGTCACCTAGGAACTGATGGTTTGCGTGGTGAACTCACCCTTCTCAGAGCAATGCGTGCTTATGCAGCTTTGTGTGGAAAAAATCATGTGACGATTGAGCATCTGAAAAAGATTGCAGTACCTGCCCTTCAACATCGTCTCAGGCGTAATCCACTAGATGATTCTAGTTCTGGAGTCAGAGTCAAAAGAGCCATAGAAGAATTATTTCCTGAAACAACGAAGTAAATTTAATAAATAAGCTTAATCAGCAAATACTGTCTTTTGGAAAATCCAGATCAAACGCAAGAGATTAGTAAGAGCGCCAAACTCGAGACTTGGTTACGTGCGCTCGAGGTTGCTCAGCTCTTAGTCATTAATCCGCATGGCTTAGGTGGCGTCATTTTACGTGCACGTTCTGGCCCAGTGAGAGATCGTTGGTTAACTTATCTCAATACCATTGCTCAATTGGGAGGTATGCGCTTACCATTACGCAAAATGCCCCTTGGAATCTCCGATGAAAATCTGATTGGCGGAATCGATCTCGATCAAACATTGCGCACTGGTAAGGCCGTTCTCAGACAAGGCTTACTGGCTCAATGCGATCAGCAGCTATTACTCATGCCAATGGCAGAGAGAGTGGAAGTAGGCGCGGTAGCAAAAGTGGTAAGCGCTTTAGATAATGGCTTTATCTCGATTGAGCGCGATGGTCAAAGCCGCAGAATTGATAGTCACTTTGGTGTTGTAGCTCTAGATGAAGGTATCGAAGATGATGAACACCCCAATGAAAAAATTCGGCAAAGAGTAGCCTTTCTGTTAAATCTCGATATCCTCGGCTGGAGAGATTTACCAGAAACCGATGACGACTTTGTGCCTGATGCACACTCACTTCAAGATACGCGTAAGAATTTCTCCAAAATCACTGTCAGTGAAGATAGTCTGAATGCCTTGGTGGGTGTTGCCGAGCAGTTGGGCGTGACATCGATCCGCGCACTCAATCTGGCAATCAATACCGCTAAGTGTTTAGCAGCTTTTGATAAAGATGATGAAGTGACAAGCATACACTTACAACGCGCGATTGCCTTGGTCTTATCACCACGCGCCACAAGAATACCGCAAAGCGCTCCTCCAGAAGAGGAGGAGCAGCCTGAGAATGAGCAAGATCAGGTAGATCAAGAGCCTCCTCCGCCACCTCCAGATCCGACTGAAGATCAGAAGCAGGAAGATCAAGAACCAGAAAGTAATACAGAAACTCCTCAAGCCCTTGAAGATGAAATCTTAGAGGCAGCTCAGGCAGCAATCCCTGCAGATCTCTTGGCGCGTCTTGCTGATTTAGCTGATCCTAAAACGCCCAAAGGGATGGGTGGTAAAACTGGTGCTGTCAAAGTAGGCAGAATACGTGGTCGTCCGCTGGGCAATATGCCTGGTATGCCTGAGGGTGGCAAAACACTCAGCATCATTGATACCTTACGAGCCGCCGTTCCTTGGCAAAGGGTTCGTCGAGCAGAAATGCTGGCTGCTGGTAAAACCATTCCTGCTGGAAAAATTGTGATTCGTAAAGAAGATTTTCGGATCAAACGTTATCAAGAACGCACTCAAACTTTAACGATGTTTATCGTAGATGCTTCTGGCTCCTCTGCAATGCATCGCCTGGCAGAAGCGAAGGGTGCTGTAGAACTCCTATTAGCTGAATGTTATATCCGGCGAGATCAAGTAGCAGTGATGTCATTTAGAGGTAGTGCTGCCGAACTCATCTTAGCTCCTACCCGCTCTTTAGTAAAAGCCAAGCGCGCCTTAAGTGGTCTTCCTGGTGGAGGTGGAACTCCCTTATCTCGCGCTATTGACGAGTCCTTTGAGATAGCTAGCGTTTCTATGAGAAAAGGGCTCACTCCCGCTTTAGTTTTCTTAACAGATGGCCGAGCTAATATCGCTAAAGATGGCTCTCCTGGTAGATCAAAAGCCATGGAAGATGCGCAGCAGTCAGCACGGGCTGCTTCTTATTATTCTTTTAAGTCTTTGTGGATTGATACTTCAGCGCAAGCCAGGGATGAAGGCAAGGCATTAGCAGCCTTGCTTGGATCGATGTACTTACCCCTACCGAATGCAGGAGCCAATGAAGTTTCTCAAGCTATCATGCAAGGACTTAAAAAGTCTTAGTCCTTAAGTTCAGTCATACCTCTAAGAATTAGTTGCGCCACCTTGCTTGACTCAAGCTCATGCATGATATGACCACCCTCCCACTTCAAAATCTCTGCAGTTGGAAAATAATCCCGAATGATCTTCTCTAAGGGTTTTACTGGAATCCAGGCATCCTGATTACCTAAGACGCAAATTAATTTACCTTGATACAGATTAGCTTCCTCTAAAACTTTTTGAATATCGGCTGCTGCCATGAAATTCATTGAACCCCGCACATGATCTGAACGCTCAAAGAGTTTTCGGTAATAGACTCTGCGAGCCTCTGGCAAGATGGTGTTAGTTGAATCCAGCAACTTATCTACCATCCCTAAGCTGGGGGAAAGCGAAGCGAGTAAGCTTGAAAGAGTTGATGATCGCGTAATAGGGCCTAACATTGGTCCAAAGAAGCTGGTATAGACGGCTGGTGGTGGAATAAAAGAAGGATTTAAAGCGATGACCAGCTTAGGTGGCTTTAATGCGGCCACTGCAAAACGAAGTGCTAAGGGTGCTCCAGCAGAGTGCCCTACTACGATTGACGGTGCTTCAATTCCCAATTGGTCGATCAGTAATTGCAATGAATGCGCTATCTCATCAAGCTTTAGATCTTCTAATTTTCCCCCCAAGGTAAAGGCATGACCTGGCAAATCCGGCACGAGGACTTGAGCGTCGTTTTCCAACAAAGGAATCAGATCTGACCAAGAATGTGTTGAGCTACCAGTGCCATGAAGCAGTAAAACAACGGGGCCCTTACCCGCGAGCTGAATATGCCAATCTAAACCTCCAACAGAAACAGTGCTGCTGTGTTGCCGATTGGGCCAATCTATGGGTATTCGTTTCATTGCTTATAAAAACTCTTTGAGTGCCGCAAGACCAATACTTGGTTGCTCTTCTTGCGGTAAGTGGCCAATATTAGGTAAGGATACTCTTTTAGCATTGGGCATCACCTTCAAGTAATCATTTGAATTTGTAATGGGAATAAAGGCATCTTTTTCACCCCAGATTAATAGTGTCGGGACCTTGATATTCGCTAAAGATGGTACTGGGTCTTGTAAAACAGTTTGCTGCATACGAGCCAAAATTGCCCCTCTCACTCCGGGAGCTAACATCAAATCATAGTAACGATTCACTAAAGCATCATTTAATGTTTTTGGATTAGCGTAAGCTGGCTCAAGGTTCATCTCTAAAAAAGTTTTAGAAAAGAAATAACGATAGAGCTGAGCGATTGCTGGAATTTCTGTCTTTTTACCGTACTTTATTCCAGGGCTAGCATAGCCATCCGGAGATATGAGCACCAGCTTAGTCACTTGATCTGGATAACGAGCTGCAAATTGCCAAGCAAACTTTCCGCCCATAGAATTACCCACTAGCACTACCTTGGGAATCTTCAGCTCTTTGAGGAAAGCTTCTATTACTTCTACGCTTCTCTGATCGGTATAGATGCCGCTAGGGTCTTCTCCAGTGAGACCAAATCCTGGCAAGTCAATGGATATAACACGGTAATCATTACTTAAAGCCTCTGACCAGGCATCCCATGTTTGCAAACTTGCTCCAAAGCCATGTAAAAATAGTATGGGTATAGGATTTTTGGAAGGTCCAGTATCTTGGTAATGAATTTTGACCCCCAATGCATTGGCATAAGCATTTTTAGGTGAGCTATATATTTTCTCTAACTCTGCTTTAGACTTA
>JBILYO010000197.1:0-3854 GCA_044377685.1 Polynucleobacter sp.
TGACAGCATCCATCAAAGTTCCGCCCATACCACCATCTTTTTCCGGAAAAGTAATACCTAGCAAACCCTGCGAGCTAATTTTTTGAGCAATCGCCCAAGGGTATTGGGGACTATGCGCACGTTCTAGTGCGCCAGGAGCTAACTCTTTCTCAGCAAACTTAGATACAGCCTCTGCAAATGCTTTTTGTTCACTGTTTAAATGAAAATTCATAATTTACTTTCTTCCATTTCTTGAGATATGCTGCTTAATCATTTATTAGTTGACACTATTTTGTGGTGAACCAGCAGCATAAGCATTAATGTTGTCAAAGGCGATTCCAAAATATGCCTCATAGTTATCTCTTTCCACAAACCCAATATGCGGTGTACACAAGCAGTTTGGCAAATGGAGTAAAGGATGATCGGCACCCAGCACAGGTTCAGATTCATAGGTATCTACTGCAGCATAAGCTGGATGCCCCTTTATAAGACCTGCCTCAAGAGCTCCAGACTCAATTAACTCTGCACGGCTAGCATTAACCAGCAATGAAGTAGGCTTCATTAAGGCTAAATCTTGAGCCGTAACAATATGACGCGTTTCTTCATTGAGCCTGAGTTGCAAACAGACGATATCGCTAGTACTAAAGAATTCTTCTTTGGATGTCGCAACTGCGAAGCCATCCTCTTGCGCCTTTTTTAGACTAGTCTCACGACCCCATACAAGAGGTTTAGCACCAAAGGCTTTTCCTAAATGACACACTTGTTTACCTATCCTGCCAAATCCATAAACACCTAATACTTTTCCTGATAACTGATCGCCCAAATAGCCTTGCCATTGACCATTCTTAAATCTAGTCACCTCTTCAACCAATCTTCGGAGTGCAGCTAAGATCAGAAGCATGTTCAGTTCAGCAGTTGCTGCCCCAGAACCCCTTCCATCCATTACGACAATTCCCTTGGCCTTGCAAGCCTCAAGATCAACATGAGAGGCCATTTTTCCGGTTTGTGAAATGACTTTCAGTTTTGGCAGGCGTTCCAATAACTCTTTAGTAATAACGGTTCTTTCTCGAATCAGTACGATGGCATCTGCATCTTGATAGCGCTCTACAAGGGCATCAGTCGTGCTAACAGTATCGTTATAAATATTGACAGTGTGACCTTTCAACTTCTGAAAGCAAGTCAGCTGACGGATACAGTCTTGATAATCATCAGAAATCACAATATGCATGATGTTCTTTCTTTATTCGAATAAGCCATCAAGATCGGCCTTCATAAATCCGGGCCCACTCTGTCGAGCTAATTCATCTATTTCAGCATGAAGCTTTTCTTTCCCCATCTCGCGTGCGATAAATACAGGACCACCACACCAACGAGGGAAGCCATATCCATTCACTAAGGCAACATCGCAATCCGTTACATCCCCAACGATCTTTTCAGAAACCAGATGAGCAATTTCATTGATCATTGCCAGTAATACACGATTGACGATCTCTTCTGCAGTAAAGGTACGTCTAGCTATTCCTTTGGAAGCACTTGCTTCTTCAATCATCTGCTTCACTAAAGGATCAACCACGCCAGATTTAGCTCCTTGGGGATACTGGTAGTAGCCTAAGCCGGTTTTACGCCCAAACCGTCCAGCCAAACATAAGGCATCGGGAATATCAACATAGCGATGCTCTGGATTTCTGGTGGCAGCCAAGCTTTTGCGCATTGCCCAAGCAATATCTAGACCAGACATATCTGCAACCGCAAATGGTCCCATAGCAAAACCATACTCTTCTAGAGCTTGATCGATTTGCTCGGGAGAGGCGCCCTCTTCGAGCATATACTCACATTGACGACGATAAGCAGCGTAGATGCGATTACCAATAAAACCAAAAGCATTGGCGCTGATCACCGGAGTTTTACCGAGACGTTTAGCAAATTGCAGTCCAGTAGCAATAACGCTTGGTGAAGTTGCTTTACAACGCACAATTTCAATTAATTTCATTACCTGAGCGGGACTAAAGAAGTGCAAACCAAATATGCGCGACGGATTGGTGGTTTTTTCTGCAATAGCATCGATATCCAAATAGGAGGTATTTGATGCCAACAACGCATCAGAATTTGCATATTCTTCAATCTTTTGGAATACCGCATGCTTTACTTGCATATCCTCAAATACTGCTTCAATGACAAGATCTGCTGATGCGATCTCAGTCCATTGCGTAGAAAATGTAAAACCCTTCAGAATTGCTTCAGCCTTATTGGCTAATAACTTTCCACTGGTGACTCTAGAGTCATAATAATCAGTGACCTTCTTAAGCCCATTTTCTAATGCAGCTTCATTCTGATCTAGCATTAGCACCGAATAACCAGCAGAAAGGCAGGCGATGGTGATACCAGAACCCATAGTGCCTGCACCAATCACAGCAATGTTCTCTAAAGATTTTGGTTTTAATTCATTACTACCTAAAGCTTTAAATAATTTACGCTCTGCAAAAAATTGATGGCGTAATGCTTTTGCCTCTACTCCCACTCGCAGAGTTTGAAAGACATCGCGCTCTGTAGATAAGCCTTGATCTATCGGCATCGTCATGGCATTACTGATCATCTCGATGGCTAGCTGAATATTAGGGCGATTCTTGCCAGCTTTTAATGCTTTTTGTGAGGTAATGAAAATGCTAGCAGCATCAGCCTGTGGTGATGCAATATCTCGGATGCGTATTTTTTGACCAATCAGCGATCTGGCATAAGTAATAGCATTATCCAATAAATCATCATTCACTAGTTTATTAATGATGCCTAATTTGAAAGCCTCTCCTGCCTTAATACGCACTCCACCACAAATCAACTCAATTGACTTTTCAATCCCGATCAATCTCGGTAAACGCTGTGTACCACCGGCACCTGGAATAATTCCTAGGCTTACTTCTGGCAATCCGATAACTGTGCCTTCTAGTGCAATACGCGCATCACAACCCAAGGCTAACTCAAAACCACCACCCAATGCCGCGCCATGCAATGCACAGACAACTGGCTTAGGACAATCCTCAATCGCTGATATCACGCTAGGTAAATGGGGTTCTGCCAAAGGCTGAGAAAACTCTTTAATATCTGAACCCGCAATAAAAGTATTGCCACCTCCAATAATGACCGCTACCAAAGCGCTTTGGTCATTTTGGAACAGGTGAACAGCGTCTAATAATCCCTTACGAACTTCGGTTGAACCCGCATTTATGGGCGGATTATTCACAGTGATGACCATCACATCTGCTTCCTTGTGAATATTAATTTTGCTCGTCATATCGTCTATCGTGACCCAAACCATTGAATCAAAATTGTATTAATTTGATCAGGTTTCTCATATTGCACCCAATGACCAGTATCAATCAGTATCTCTTTTGATCTATTTCCGTATCCGCTGACGAGTTTTTCAATCAGATATTCGGGGGTGCAAGTCAAATCATGTTCTCCCCATATTAAGAGAGTCGGTCCAGAATATTGCTCAAGCTGCTCAGCTAAGCCACCAGGCCTTGCAATCGGCTTACTTCTAAAGCGGGTAGCAATACAAGCGTCTTGATGAATACGAATAGCTTCAGAATCCACTCTTTCATAAGTGCTCAGCATCTGTAAATATAGGTTCTCACGCATCACTTCTTTCAGTTTCTCGGTATCACCACTTGCGTGAATTTCTTTCCAAGCAATTAACTCACCTCTTGGGCGACGAGGACCACCATGCCCAGCGCTTCCTAAAAGAGCAATTTTTAAAACGCCTTGACGCTGATTGGCTATATGAGTAGCAACAAATCCACCAAAAGAAAATCCTGCAATATTAATGGACTGACTCTCGCCAAGCAAAGCATTCAAGGTCGCAATCATGGGCTCCATGATTC
>JBILYO010000049.1:0-11529 GCA_044377685.1 Polynucleobacter sp.
ATGCCATTTTTATAGAAGAATTACGCAATACGATTGATGAAGTGAGCCAAAAGTCTTGGTATGACTTAACTAGTCAAGCCTTCGTAGTGTTCTTGCCAGTCAAATCAGTGGGAGTGATGGGTGATGGACGTACTTATGAGTATGTTGTTGCGCTCAGGGCGGTGCAAACTCAAGACTTTATGACGGCACATTGGGCTCACTTGCCACATCAATTACTTGGTAAAGTATCGAATCGTATTATTAATGAAGTACGTGGCATCAATCGGGTTGTCTATGACATCAGCGGTAAGCCACCAGCAACGATAGAGTGGGAATAGCAATTTAGCAGGTATGTGAGCATCTTTTAAATCAAGAAATATATTAATTGTTTTAAATACTTACCTTTAATATGGGAGCATTAATGACTGAAGATAAAAGAGCGCCTGGTAACTCAAGCCAAGATTTCGTTTCTGGAAGCACTTCACTCTCTATTCCACCAAATTTTGAGATTGATTGGTGGACGTTGTTAACAGACCCAGAATTTTTGACTAACCCATATCCAGAGTTAAACCGTATCCGTGAGCTTGGCGCAGTCCATTATGACCCTACTACAGGCATTTACTTTATATTGAACTATCGCCTTTATAGCGAAATGGCTACGACAACTCAGATGGGTAGGGATACTACCTTTTGGCGAAACGGCTGGAATAGTCCGGAGAATAGACTGCGCGATCCAGAGACCTACGCAATGTTTACTGAATTTCAGCCTCAGATGATTAATGTAAATGCACCAGACCATCGTCGAATGAGGGGTGTTTTTGAAAAGGCATTCCGCCCTGCATCAATTGCGAACTATATTCCCCTGATACAAGATGAGTGCGATAAATTAATAAAGTTCTTACCTGTTAATAAGCCTTTTAATTTTATGAATGCCTTCGCAAATCCCTTGCCTCATCGTATTTCCCTTAAGCTTTTTGATATACCCGAAGAAATGGATGAGCAGATATCTGAGTGGATCGCTGCTTTAAGCTGGCTTGGCAATATCATCGTATCGCCAGAGCAGAAGAGGGATGCACAAAAGGCTCAAAGAGGTTTTAAAGAATACATTCGTGGCCATTTAGCATCCCATGCAAGAGAGTCCGGCACTCGATTCATTGATTTGGCTATTGCAGCATGTAAGCACGGCACGATGAATGAGGAAGAAATGTTAAATAATGTCGTAATGCTAATTTCTGGTAGCAGAACATCATTAACGCTTTTAGGGAATGGTTTATTTACTTTGTTAAAGCATCCTGATCAGTTTAAGTTGCTCAGGGAGAATCGTGAACTCATGCGGACCGCTATAGAAGAAATGCTACGCTATGAGCCTGGCAGTAGTTTAATACCTAGAGCGGGCATAGCAGATTTTCAGTGTGGTGAAATCGTAATACCAGCTGGCTCTATGGCTATCTCCTTAGTTGGTGCAATTAATCGAGACCCAGAGCGCTTTGAAAATCCTGAAGTTTTTGATGTGGCACGACAGCCAAAGCCCAACTCAGCCTTTGGTGGTGGAGCACATATATGCATTGGTAAGGCTCTTGCACGCTATACCGGACAGGTAGCATTTAATACTTTAATGGATCATTTTGAAAAAATAGAATTTGCTGGCGACCCTGTTTGGTGGACTGACAGGAGTGATCAGCGAGGTCTTTCTTCATTGCCTATTCAAATTAGCTAAGCATATTAGTATTTTACTTACATATATTTATGATTTTTATACTTACTATTCTTAGTCTGCAGCACTAAAAAATATGAGCTTCTCGTCAGACTCTCCTTCAAATGCAAAAATAGATTGGTGGCAGATGCTGCTCGATCCTGATTTTATTAAAAACCCGCATCAGAAGCTTCAATTAATTCGTAAGTCAGGAGCTGTTCAGCTTGACCCAGAGACGGGTATTTACTTTATTTTGGGTCATCGTGAATTTCGTCAACTTGCGTTAGCGCCTGAAATGGGGCGCGATACGCAGCTATGGACTAATGGCTGGAGCAGTCCTGAGAGTCGTCAGCGGGACCCACTTAGCTATGACTTATTTAGTGAATTTCAGCGACAAATGGTAAATTCTAATCCACCTGATCATCGTCGGATGCGGGATGTATATGAACATGCATTTAGTCCAAAAAGAATGCTTGAATTTTTTCCGATGATTGAGGCTGAGACTAAAAAGCTAGTAAATAGTTTGCCTGAAGGTACCCCATTTGATTTCATGACAAATTTTGCAAATAAATTGCCACTTATTGTTTCTCGTAATTTATTTGGCATTTCTGCTGATATGGATCATCAATTAGCCAAATGGAATTCTGCATTAATTAAAATTGGGGATATTCTAATGTCTCCAGATCAAAAGAGTGAGGCGCTACTCGCCTTGCGCGAATATAAGGATTATCTTCGAAAGTATCTATCTTCAAAATCAAAAGACTCTGAGGAGATTTTTATTTCTTTGGCCTTAGAGTCTTTATCTGCAGGTACTATGGATGAAGAAGAGGTTATTAACAATTGTCTAGGACTAATTTCAGGAAATGAAACTACGGTTTCTCTTTTGGGTAATGGGCTTTTAAGTCTGTTGCAACATCCCCGAGAATTAGAGAGATTAAGAAAAGACTCAGGCTTAATGCGTTCAGCAATTGAAGAAATGTTGCGTCATGAACCGAGCATTAACTTTATTCTTAGAGTGGCAGTTAAAGATTTTCAATGTAGCGGCGTTCTCATTCCACAAGGATCTATGGCGATTGGTTTGGTTAGTGCCATCAATCGTGACCCAGAACGCTTTAATGATCCTGAAAAATTTGATATTAGCAGGCAGCCAAATGCTCAATCTATATTTGGTGGGGGGCCTCATGTATGCATTGGAGCAGCGCTGGCGCGTATGGAGGCTCAAAGCTGTTTTTCGGCTTTATTGGAGGAATTTCCTCGGATTGAGATTGCTGGGGAGCCTTTGTGGTGGGTTGATAGAACAAATCAAAGAGGTTTGCAAAGTTTGCCAATAATTATTAGTCGACATGTAGCCTAAAGCCTCAACCTATTACTTATCTAGTGGCATAAATATGAAAGACTGGTGCACCACTAGATGCTAGAGGGTGAAAACCAACCACGGTTTTATAGCCTCTATTCTTAAATTCTTGCTCCATCAGATAGGTCTCCTCTTTTCCAAGATGAACCTCTACTACAAGTTGCTGAATAAGTAGCCAATGCGCCTCTGAAATGCCAGCTAAAACATCTTTTTCAGAGCCTTCAGTATCAATTTTAAGTAGGTCGATATTATGAATGTCAAGTTTATCTATTTGATTGCTCAAAGTGTCTATAGGGGCTATAACTTTTTGAGCAACGAAAAGCTGCTCAACGAAATCAGGCTCAAGTTGAATTCTTTGGTTTGCGCCAGTCTTATCTAGAATTTCGTTTACATCAGCATCGCCAGATGGCTCAAGGAGAACTCTGCGTAAGCCGCGAGACATTTCATTGCTAATTACTGGATTAGATGATGATAGGGCACTAATACCTGGAAAGTATTCGAATGAAAGTTCACCTGGCTCAATGCCGAGACCCATGCTGTAGACTTGTGCTTTACCTGTAAGGTTTTTTTGTAGAGCAAAAAAAGGCTCAGGCATTGGCTCATATGCAAATATATTAGATTGAGGGCACTTATCAAGTAAAAATAAAGAAAAGAGTCCGATATTGGCGCCAACGTCGATAAATGTTCCATCTATTGGCAGCTTGATTCCATGGGTAAGCAGTTCATCATTAAAGATTTCATTTACTGAAAAGTTAACCTCATATGCATTTACACAATAAATCTCACGACCATCGGGTAATGTGGTGATAGTGCTTTTTATTGACATAGCATTGCCTTCATAAACTATTGGGTTAAGTGATATTAAAGTTAGTTTGATATAAGCCAAAGACTATATCAATTAGACCTCAGCATCATTGTCATGAAAAACTTATTTAAGAATCTTACGTTATTATTCTCTGATTATTTACTAGAATAGTCAAATTTTCACTCGACATCCATTATCCAATCAAATCTTATGGTTGGTGATGATTAATGTACCTTATAAATAGAACTCATGAATGACTTAAATAAAAATAATCGCAAGCGAAATGGATTACTAACTTCTCATGTTTTTGGGCTTATGGTTGCCCTGTATTGTCCTTCAGTCATTTCTGGCGGTAATTTATCGGCTAACCTAGAATGCACAACCGATGTCATCATCAGTAAGGCGGGCCCAATTTGCGGGAAAACTGTAATGACAGATACTGGCAAACAGTCACAAGCATTTTTAGGAATACCCTATGCAGAATCCACTGAAAAAGAGGCGCGATGGCAGCCACCAGTTCCCAAAACTTCATGGCTTGACGTTTATAGGGCATCCGCGTTTGGATCTATTTGTCCGCAGAATAGGAATCCAAATTTTGATGTTGCGCAAAGTGAAGATTGTTTAAGTTTGAATGTATGGACCCCAGAAGGTATTGTTTCGCAGTCAAAAAAACGCGCAGTAATGGTCTTCATTCATGGAGGAAGTTTCAATAGTGGCGCAGGAAGTTATCCGCTATATGATGGGTCCTACCTTGCCGCAAATAGAGATGTAATTGTTGTTAATTTTAATTATCGACTTGGGGCGTTAGGTTTTTTAGCTACTAATGAATTGTCTGGTAACTTTGGTTTTATGGATCAACAGCTTGCTTTGGAATGGGTTAGAAATAATATATCGAATTTTGGGGGTGATCCTGATAAGGTAACTATTTTTGGCGAAAGTGCTGGTGCAATGTCTATTGGACTTCATATGCTTTCTGCACCTAAAAGTGATCCTTTATTTAGGGCCGGCTTAATGCAAAGTAATTTGATTGCGCTGCCATTTCCCAGGCTGGAGCAAGCAAAAGATGTAGGGAATATTTTTAAATCGAGTTTGATATGTTCAGATATTGATTGCTTACGCAAGGCTGATACTCAAGATATATTGACTGCTCAAAATAATTTTGCATTCTCCCTTCACGAAATTTTTTCCTCAAGCCAATTTATGATTCCATTCGGACCTGTTATCGATGGTGTGCTGTTGACTGAGCAGCCTCTAAATGTTGCGCTTTCAAAAAAGAGAAACAAACCAATTCTGTTGGGGGCGAATAAAAACGAAGGAATTCTATTTGCAAGTTCATACAAAACAATAACTCAATACGTTAGTGATATCGCAAGCCTCTTTGGATTAAATTTCGAAAAAATATTAAAAATTTATCCTCCTCAGCGTGAAAGCTCGAATGCGATTTCTATGGCAAAAGTATTTGATGATGCATTTTTTAAATGTGGTGCCAGAAATTTGGGGTTGAGTCAAAATGGATTAACTTATCTTTATTCTTATGATTTCTCAGCTCCCATTCAATTGTGGGGGCCAGCAATTTATAAGCGTGATGGATATGTACTTCACGGAGCAGAATTACCTTTTGTATTTCATACTCCTGAAAAAATAAATTACCAATTTACGCCTACAGAAAATCAAGTTTCTAATAAAATAATGGATTATTGGACTAATTTTGTAAAATACCTAAATCCCAATGGACTCGGGAAGCCCTCATCAACTTTGACTCATTGGCCCGCTTTTGAAGTGCCTGAAAAAAAGTATATGGTTTTCAATACGCTTAATTCAACACAATCAGACCCAAATGCTGAGGCCTGTGAAATTTGGGATAGTATTGGGTATAACTTTAGCAATCCTTGGATGCGCTCTAAGGAATAAGCCAGGACGCTTAATTTTGTCGTGGTTTATCATGCGGCCTTAATGCTGATGTAAGCCCTTCTATTGAGATTTCAAAAAATGAAGCTTGAGCTAGAAATACAGATTATTGAAGGCTTTTTGAAGCAATGGTTTTTGGATGCTTTTATTCAAGGCGCCCCAATAGATGCCTATCCGATCTTGCCCGAAGAAGAGTCGTTTATAAGTAAAGCAGTTCAAAGGCGACAACATGAATTTTCAACTGGAAGATGGCTTTCTAGGCGAGGCCTATATTTTTTTGGTTTTGAGGACTACCCAGTGAAGATAGGATTATTAAGAGAGCCGGTATGGCCTGATCCTATTCTCGGTAGCATTAGCCATGATGGCGAGGTTTGTGCCGTTGTGCTCGCACGTAAAGATCTTCACGGCATATGTGGAATAGGGGTCGATATAGTAAAGATATCCTCTAGGCTTAAAAATATGTCAGACTTAACGTCTATTTTTATGACTAGCCAATCTGAGCTAGAGGCTATGAATTCAATTAATATTTCAATAGATCCAGCAGTATTATTGTTTAGCATCAAGGAATCTGTGATCAAAGCTTTGCGCTACAAATTGGATTCGTTTATTGATATGCGAGATATAGAAATATATAAATCTGGTCGGCTACAATATAAGTTACTAGGAAATTCTATTCACGGAAATATTTTTGTTGCAAAAACAAACAATTACCTATTAACTGCCGCTAATGCACTCATCTAACAATATATTAATGCAGCTCAATCCAACCAGAACTAACAGACTGCCTCTATCTTCCTGGGTAGTTTTTTAACATGCTGGGCTCCCATGTGATTGGGCTATTGAAAACAGGATCGTCACAGACTCTGAAATATGCTGCTATTGTTATATGTCTTGCTGGTCTATCAAATGTAGTATTAATTGCTCTTATTAATATTGCTGCAGAACAAACCTCTCTAATGGAGCCGGTTTCTACAAAATCAAGAATCCTTTTTTTAATTGGGTTCGCTATTTTTTTCTTATCTATTCGTAGCTCCCTTTTTGTCGCCAATCATTTTTTACAACAAAGATTAGGCGAACTAAGATTAAGGATTATGAATAAGATTCGACTCTCACAGCTTCGTGCTCTGGAGTCCCTTAATCAAAGTCAAATTTACTCTGCTTTAGCGAAAGAAGGTGATTATCTTTCGCAAAACTTTCCAATGCTTGTGAGTGCAATTCAAAGTGTCATTTCGTTAATTTTTTGCTTACTCTATATTGCCTATTTATCAGTACCTGCCTTCCTCGTTATCGCATCCATTACAGTATTCGCCTTATTTTATTTCTGGTCTAGTCGTCAATCCCTCAATTTAGCTTTATTAGATGTGAATCAACACGAGCAATCATTATTTGAATCTATAGGGCATTTTTTAAAGGGGCATAAGGAAATTCGTCTTAATAGAGTGAAAAGTAATGCGCTATATCAACAATTTCTCGAGATTGGAGATCAGTTGGAAGCCAGCATTGTAAAGGTGGGGGGGCAATGGGTATCACTTTTGATGTTTACAAATGCATTTCTTTATGTCCTTCTGGGAATAGTAGTTTTCGTTCTACCATTTTTTTTACAAGGTTTTTCTGATGTGATTTATAAAATTGCTGCCACGGCAATTTTTAGTGTTGGTCCATTTACGACCATTACGATTACGCTTCCAATCCTCTCAAGGGCAAATGCTGAGCTTGATGAAATTTATAATTTAGAAAAAAAATTAGATAGCAATAATACTTTTAAACAAAGTAATTCAAATACAGTCGAACCTTTGTTTAAAAACTTTGAAAAAATAGCTCTTCATAATGTCACCTTTAGTTATCGAAATGCAGCTGGTGAAGTCACATTTGCTAGTGGGCCCTTTAATATGCAAATTAATAGAGGCGATATCATTTTTATTCGCGGTGGAAATGGTAGCGGCAAGTCGACACTGATGAAATTAGTGAGCGGACTTTATCTTCCTGAGGAGGGAATAATTGAAGTAGATGATATTGTCATTTCTGATATTAATGCACAGTCGTATCGTGAAATTTATTCATGCATTTTTACAGATTTTCATTTATTCGATAATTTAGATGGTATAGATAAAGTCAGTGCTAACCGTTTTTCAGAGCTAGTTGAGTTAATGGAATTAACGGGCAAAGTTAATTTAGAAAATAATCGCTTTTCTACTTTGAAGTTATCTCATGGCCAACGTAAAAGACTTGCGATGATAGCAAGTCTATTAGTGGATAAAGATATTTATATATTTGATGAATGGGCAGCGGATCAGGATGCCCACTTTCGCAAAGTTTTCTATCATCAAATCCTTCCTGAATTAAAAAGTAGAAATAAAACAATCATAGCCGTTACTCATGATGAACAATATTGGCATTTGTGCGATACCCTCTACACGCTTGATCTAGGCGTGTTAAGTGTTGATCCAGGTAATCCAACCCCTATTTAAAATAGCTAAAGATATGTATCTATTTAACTTCTTTAAAAAAATAGGGCGGCCTGAGTTAAAGATAATACTTTTATTAACGCTTATAGCTGGCATCTCTAACTCATTGTTGATCGTTTCCGTGAATGATGTAGCTTATCAGTTTGCTAATAATCATCCCCCCAATTTTTTAGGATTTACTCTTTTTGTTGGGGCATTTTGTATTTATTATTTCTGCGATCGTAATGCTATGTTGCGATCTAATTTAGCTGTAGAGCGAGAGCTTAAGTATCTTCGACAGCATACGGTTTCTCTTTTGCGTGAATCTAGCGTTGAGATATTTGAAGGAAAAAAATACCAATCTATACCTAGTATTCTATCTCGGGAAACGAACCATCTTTCTGTCGCCTTTCCAATTATTATCGATTCCTGTCAGCAATTTGTTTTACTAATTGCCTCATTAGCTTACCTTGCGTACCTTTCACCTTATGCATTTTTTATTTTTATTATTGTGACTTTGATTGGTACGATAGCCTATTTTTTAATCTCCAAAAAGTTTCAATCATCAATCATCTCCGCACATCATCACCAAAATAAAATGACGGAACTGGTGTCTGAATTTCTTAATGGTAGTAAAGAGATGCGTCAAAATACGAAGCTGAGCGATTCTGTGATGAAATCTTATAGTGATTTATCAAGTCAGTCAGAATTAATGATGATTAAATCTGGCAATCATGTAGCAATGATTATGCTTCTCTTTTGTGCTTTGCAATACTCAATGCTTGGTCTGGTTGTATTCGTCTTACCTATTTATATCCCACAAGATAATTTGATCATCTTTCAGTTAATTCCAACAATTCTATTTTGTATAGGACCGGTTGCAAAAATTGTTGGCCAGTTTCCAATGTTTATTCGTGCTGAAACTGGACTTACAGCAATTTCTTTAATGAATTTAGGCTTAAGTGAAAGTAAAGACGCCACTTATTCAAAAATACAAGAACCGTCTCCATCATGGAATAAGTTTCAGCGTATTGAGTATTCAAAAATTACTTATCACTATCCTGATGCTGATAGCGACCAGACTTTTACATCTGGTCCTTGGAGTCTCGAAGTAACACCGGGCGAAATCATCTTTCTGGTCGGCGGTAACGGTAGCGGAAAATCTACAGCACTGCATTTGATAACAGGCCTGTACCATTTAAATGCTGGTGAGATTCTCGTAGATGGTAAGAAATTGGATGAGAATTCTAGAAGTAATTTTAGGGAGCTATTTTCAGCAATATTTAGTAATTTCCACTTGTTTGATAGGTTATACGGGCATGAAGATATTGAGGAACATAGGGTAAACCAGTTAATAGACGAAATGCAATTATCTGGAAAGGTAAAATATGAGAACGGTCGCTTTACGGATCTAAATTTGTCCACTGGACAGCGTAAGAGACTTGCATTAATTGTAGCTTTGCTTGAAGACAAGCCAATTTACATATTTGACGAATGGTCCGCTGAGCAAGATGTCCATTTTAGAGCTGTTTACTATGAGCAAATCCTCCCAAAATTAAGGAATCAAGGTAAAACAGTCATTGCAGTAACGCATGATGAGCGATATTGGGGGGTTGCCGATAGGATTGTTAAGTTTGAACTAGGAAAAATCCAGTGGGAACGCTCGGGAAAGCCCAAAGACTGAACCCCTCCATGGCACCTAGGCCGATGACCTGGTAGAGCTATTATCCCTGAGGGTAAATTTTTCACAAATCCGTTACCATATTAATGTAGACTAGAAAGTCACATAAAAGGGCTATTTTTCTTCAAAATGGCAGTTTGGCTAATATCAGAATAGTGGGAGTTATAACATGTGGTTTTGGACTCTATATGTATTATTGTGCTTAATAGCGGGTTTATTAGGTCGAAACTCTCGTCTGGGAATATGGGGAACTGCGGCACTCTCTTTCATTATCACCCCTGTAATTTCCTTATTAATCCTACTGCTGTTCGCTCCTGCAAGCAAGTCTTCTGCCGTTGATGACAATTATTTGAATTAAAGCTAGAAGCGCTTACTTTTATGCAGCTAGAGCAATATAAAGTTACTTAGCAATAAATTTTTAACTAAGAATAATATCGGCCCACACGACACTATGATTAAGCAAGCATTGAATAAGATTGATTTGACCCTGCATCGTCAACGCTTCCGCATAACTTTAACTTCCTTGGTAGTTGCATTTATTACTGTGTTGTGTTGGGAATTTATTACAGTGCCAATTTATGCCGGACACCAAGGTGTTTATTGGAGTCGTTTTTTTGGAGGCACTAAGAATTGGATGATTACTGAAGGTACTGCCTTCAAGTTGCCATGGGACCAAATTATTGTTTATAACATCCGCTCTAATGTTTTTGAGGAGACTTCTGGATTTTTGACTAAAGATGGTTTGTTGATTTCTGTTGGTTGGGTTTCACGTTTTGCAGTGATGCCAGACCGATTGCCAGAGTTGAATCGTACTATAGGCCCAGATTATGCTAGGGTTGTGGTTATTCCAGAAATTGCTAATGCAATCAGATTAATTATAAGCCGCTACACGGCTGAAGAAATCTACTCCTCCCCAGAGTGGACAATTCGAAAAGATTTTCAAGAAGAAATCAAAGAATCCAAGCAGGAACTCCCTATTAATTATGAAGACGTGTTTATCGTGAAAGTAGAACTTTCTGCTGAAGTAACAAAGAGCATAGAAGTTAAAAAAGTTGCTGAACAAAATTTACAAACTTATGTCTATAAGTTGGCTTCACAGGAGCAGGAGCGCAAACGTCAAGTGATTGAGGCTACAGGTATTAAAGAATTTGAAAAGATATCAGGGGTACCTATATTGAAATGGCGTGGGCTTGCAGTTACTTCTGAGCTTGCCAGCTCTCCAAATAGCAAAATCATTATTATGGGTACTGGCGAAAAGTCTCTCCCCTTGCTTTTAAATACGGATAAATAGGTATTCTTATATTGCTTTTATTTAAGCTACTCATTCATATCAGGAGATTTCTAAATCAGGGCTATCATTTTCCCCGGACAAGGTGCCCAACGTTTAGGAATGGGAGAGGAATTATTCGACCAATTTTCATCATTGGTAAAGTCTGCTGACGAAATTCTTGGCTATTCTATCGCGGAATTATGTAAAAACGGTCCGAATGAGCGATTGGTAGTAACCTCCTTTACACAACCTGCAATATATGTAGTAACTGCATTATCCTTTTTAGACAAGCAGCGTAATTCTTCTGTTCCTGATTATCTTCTGGGACATAGTGTTGCTGAATATGTTGCATTGTTCGCTTCCGGAGTGATTGATTTTGAAAGTGGTCTAAGGCT
>JBILYO010000015.1:0-20924 GCA_044377685.1 Polynucleobacter sp.
GCGGTGAACTGATGGGACAAGCAAAAGCCGGGGGGATGGCTGCAGTGCTTGGACTCAAGGCGGATGAAGTTGCAAATATACTCGAACAACATGCTGTTCAAAATGTCTTTATTGCAAACTTTAATACTCCTCACCAAATAGTTCTTTCTGGCCTGCGCGAAGAAGTTGAGGAAACAGAATCTTTATTTCTTAATAGTGGTGCAACTCATTTTAAGATGCTTCAGGTTGGGGGAGCCTTTCATACACCATTGATGGCTAATGCTCAAGAACAATTCCAAGAATTTATTCATCAATTTTCTTTTGCCCCACCTACAATTCCAGTGATATCTAATGTCACTTCACGCCCTCACGTAACTGGTCGTATTGCTGAGCTAATGGTTCAACAAATTACGGCTCCTGTTCGTTGGTCTGATAGCATAAGATACTTACTGGCCAAAGGGGTAGGAGTAAACGATTTCGAAGAAATCAGCCCAGCGATTATGCCAATCGTTAAGCCAATGGTCATTCGCACCAATGCTGAGGCGGGTCCTCTTGATTCAGCTATCCTTGCGCAAGAGGAGCTTGCTACTGCTCAAGATTCCCTAGTAGCCAATGAAAGAAGTTTAAATTCAAGTGTATATGATGCACGCTCTTTAGGTTCTGCAAAATTTTGTGAAGATTTTAATCTTAAGTATGCTTATTTGGCTGGTGGAATGTATCAAGGTATAGCATCAGTAGATATTGTTGTTCGAATGGCTAAAGCAGGACTTATGGCTTTTTTTGGTACTGGCGGGCTAAAGATAGAGGATATTGAAAGTGCAATTCTCGCTATTCAGTCGCGCATAGCTAATGGGTCACCTTATGGTGTTAACTTTATTGCCCACTCTAACTTTCCAGAGCTAGAAGAATCTTTGGTTGATCTTCTACTTAAGTACAAAGTAAGAACTATTGAGGCTTCTGCATTTATGGAGGTGACACCATCGCTCGTAAGATATCGAGCAAAGGGTCTTGTGCGTGAAAGTACTGGACATATATTGGCACACAATAAGATTATTGCAAAAGTATCGCGTCCTGATGTGGGTGCGCAATTCCTCTCGCCAGCACCTGATCGAATCATTAATAAGTTACTCGAAAGTAATATGATCGACAGCGAACAAGCTGAGCTTCTTAGAGGGGTCCCCATGGTGGATGCGCTCTGCGTAGAGTCTGACTCTGGTGGGCATACAGATCAGGGTATGCCATTTACTTTAGTTCCTGCCATGCTTAGAGTGCGTGACGAGTATCAACAGCGCTATCCAACTTTTGGCCCAATCTATGTAGGAGGAGCTGGTGGTATTGGAACTCCAGAAGCTGCTGCGGCTTTATTTGTTATGGGAGTTGACTTTATTCTGACTGGCTCTATCAATCAATGCACTATTGAGGCAGGCACAAGTGATGTCGTAAAGGACTTACTGCAAGCGATGAATGTATATGACACTGACTATGCTCCCTCTGGCGAATTGTTTGAATTAGGAGCTAAAGTTCAGGTGCTTAAAAAGGGTTTATTTTTTCCGGCGCGGGCTAATAAATTAGTCGCTTTATACCATCAATATGAGGGAATAGAGCAAATTGATTCACAGACTCGTCAACAGATAGAAGGACGCTATTTCAAACGCTCTTTTGAAGATGTTTTTAGTGAAGTACGAAGTGCTTATCCGTCAGTGGAGATTGAACGAGCAGAACGTTTGCCTAAGCACCGAATGGCTTTAATATTTAAACGATATTTTAAGGATGCGACTCGTTGGGCCTTGACAGGTAACCTTGAACATAAGGTAGACTTTCAAATTCACTGTGGGCCAGCATTGGGAGCCTTTAATCAATGGATAGCTGGAGGACCATTGATTGATTGGCGTGAACGTCATGTTGATGACATTGCTTCTTTACTGATGCAAGAAACTGCCGCTTTGCTTAATAAACGTTTTTTATTAATGCAACAGCCCCGAGTTTCTCATTAAAGTTCACGTAGAAATATGTCACGCATACACTTAGATGAAGAAGATATTGCCATCATTGGCACAAGTGTTCGACTTCCCCAGGCCGATTCGCTTGACACATTTTGGACGCATTTAGCTAAAGGAAATTCGCTAATTACTAAAGTTCCTCAGGAACGATGGAATGCCGAAGAGTTATTTGGTAACCCATCAAAGGGAAATAAAACTAATAGTATTTGGGGTGGGTTTCTTCCTGATGCCGACTGCTTTGATGCAGAATTTTTTAATATATCTCCGCGTGAGGCGGTTTGGATGGATCCGCAGCAACGATTTAGTTTGGAATTAGCATGGAAGGCCATTGAAGATGCTGGCTATTGCCCAAGTTCATTGGCTGGATCTCGAACTGGTGTTTATATGGGGGTTTGTCATTGGGATTATGCTGAGCTGATTGAAAAAAATCTTTCGCATGTGGATGCATATACTCCAACAGGTATAGCTTTTTCAATTATTGCCAATAGGATATCTCATTTTTTCGATTTTCATGGGCCAAGTATTGTCAACGATACAGCCTGTGCAGCTTCAATGATGTCGATTTATGAAGCTGTAAATGCCCTAAAGTCTGGTCAATGCGATCTTGCTTTGGCTGGTGGAGTTAACTTAATTTGGTCTCCAAATCATTTCATTTCTTTCTCAAAAAGTGGAATGCTATCTAAAACAGGAAGTAGTAAAGCATTTGATCAGCAGGCCGATGGTTACGTCCGCGGTGAAGGTGGGGCAATGTTGCTGCTAAAAAAGGCTAAACAGGCTCGTTTAGATGGTGATCCAATATATGCGACTATTAGGGGTATAGGAAGTAATCACGGCGGGAAAACAAATTCACTAACAATAACTAACCCGGTAGCACAGGCTTCATTAATTTCTGAAGTTTACCGTAATGCAGGAATTGACCCGGGTAGTGTTACTTATATTGAAGCCCATGGAACAGGTACTCCACTTGGGGATCCAATTGAAATTGCGGGCCTAAAGCAGGCATTTTCAATACTCCATAAAGAGAATGGTAGTGAGCCAATTGAGGGTAGTTGTGGAGTGGGATCAGTCAAGACGAATGTTGGGCATCTTGAAGGTGCTGCTGGAGTAATTGGAGTTATTAAAGTTCTTGCAGCAATGCGTCATGATGCTTTGCCAGGTAATGTTGGCTTCTCAGAGATAAATACATTAATTGATTTGAAAGGTACCCCTTTTAGAATTCAAAGTGAACTAACAAAATGGGTTCAAGAATCTGGAAAATTACGTCGTGCAGGAGTAAGCGCTTTTGGTTTTGGTGGAAGCAATGCTCATGTATTGCTAGAAGAAGCGCTTGAAACAAATAACTCTAAACAAGAAGATAAGTTATTCAACAGTACAGCTCCACTATTAATTCCGTTGTCCGCTCTTAATGATGAGCGCTTAAAAGCCTATGCCAAAGAATTATTGACTTTTATACAAAACCATCCAAATCTTTCGCCAATATTCAATTTGGCTTACACCATGCAGGTTGCTCGCGAGCAAATGGATTGCCGCATCATATTTAATGTAGAAAATTCGGACGAGTTGTGCGAGGCTTTGCTCTCATTCATTGACGGCATTAATGATGTGCGTGTTTTTACTCAAGGAGATATTGTTAACACTGGCAGCATCCACAACGAAATTATTACCAATTGGTTAAATGGGAAATTGGTAGATTGGAATGCTTTATATAAAGGTCAGCGTCCTGAGCGTATACATGCACCAACTTATCCATTTGAGCGAAAAAGATATTGGATGGATCTATCTCAAGGTGTACGCGATGAGCAATTTGCAATACATCCTTTATTGCATCGTAATGAGTCACGACTTAATGAGCAGCGTTATCGATCAAGCTTTATTGGCCATGAATTCTTTTGGCAGGAACATCAAGTTAACTCATCACAAGTGCTACCGGGAGTAGTTTATTTAGAAATGGCTCGTGCAGCTTATGAATATGCAGAGAAGCTAAAACCGGGAACAAAGATCAATTTTGATAATGTTGTATGGACCAAGCCAATTATTGCTGGTACCAGTCCCGTACATGTAGATATTTTAATAGATAAAAAAGATCAGCATGAAACATCTTTCCAAATTATGGAGACAAGTAACCAGTTCCAGAATTTGCCAAATGTCCAAGGGAGGATATCGATTCGTTTAGATGAAAATATACCAACTTTGATTGAGATCGATAGTCTGCGTATTTCTTCTAATAAAATTATTGAATCTAGTGAGCTGTATAGTCGACTGCGATCTAGTGGTATACATCATGGAACTACATTTCAAATCGTAAATAAGTTATATCGCGGTGAAAATTTTGTCTTGGCTAGCATTAAGTTGCTTAGAAATTTACATAATTCTCTAGATAAATATTACCTTCATCCTATGTTGCTAGATGCGGCAATTCAGGCATGGATATGTTTTGATGACGAATCACCTTCCTCTCCTGTTGTGCCTTTTGCATGTAGGCAGATAGAGGTACTTGCTCCTTGTGAAAGCATTATGTGGGCAGTAGTTAGACAAAGTACTACTGCTTTATCTAATTCAAAATTAAAACATTTTGATATTGATATATGTAGTAGTAGTGGCGTGGTATGTGTACGCTTTAAAGATCTCGCCTTACGCGTAATGAGCGATGTTACTGTAGCTGAAACACTTCTTTTCTCTAAAAGTGAATGGAAAGAACGTCCTTTAATTAGTGATACAAGTCTAGTCATAGATCGTGAGACAAGTATTTTTCTTGCAGGCTTTTCTCCTGAGATTGTGGATCAAGTTTTAGAAAAGAGCCATAGATCAGCCGTCATCTTGAAATATGACTTGAATATACCCATGGCCAATTTAGTCGAGACATGGTTTATTACCCTTATAGATAGATTACGCGATGCAATTCGCTTGAAGCCAAAATTAAACCAATATTTTATGGTGTTGGTAAATGATTCCGTAGCTGAATATTTATCTGCCCCCCTCTTAGCCTTATTGAAGACTGTAGCGCTTGAAAATCCTAAATTTAGCGGCTCAGTAATAACATTACAGGGTCACTCTAATGTATTGCGTATTAATGATGTTATCGAAAGTGAGTGTAAATTTGGTAATGGATTGACTCAGATTCGATATGATGAAGATAAGACTCGCTATGCTTGTACGCAAGCGCTTTTTGTTCCAGAAAAAAAGTCCTCACCTCTACTTCTTGACAGGGATGGAGTTTATTGGATAACTGGTGGAGGAGGCGGACTGGCGCTACATTTTGTAGAAAGTTTAGTCTCAGCTGGTGTAACTAAAATAGTATTGAGTGGTCGTAACTCTTCAATGACATCAAGAGTTATAGATGAGTTAGCCATCTATAGAGCAAAAGGAATTAGGGTTGACTATCTTTCCTGTGATATTGCTAAATATGAAGAAGTTCAGAATGTAATTCAGTGGATCGAGACAAATATTGGCCCTCTGAAGGGTGTGGTACATGCTGCCGGCGTATTGAGAGATAGTTATATTCTAAAAAAGAATAATGATGAAATAAGTAAAGTATTTGCACCCAAGGTTACTGGCCTTATTAATCTAGATCAAGCCACAAAAGCATTAGACCTTGATTTCCTATTATGTTGTTCATCTATTGCCAGTGTATTCGGAAATGCTGGTCAAGCCGATTATGCTGCAGCCAATGCTTTTATGGCAAGCTTTCTTGAAAGTCGTCAAGTCTTAGTAAATTCTGGTCAGAGAAGTGGCGCCAGTATTTCCATTGCTTGGCCACTATGGAAAGATGGGGGGATGCAAGTGGATCAAGCATCCCTCATTACTCTGCATCATCATTTCGGTACTGTGCCGATGCCTACCTATGATGGCATTAAGGCATTCGAGCAGATTCTAAATAGTAGTGTCACAACTCCAATAACAGTCTATTTTGGAGTTACTGAGAAAATTTCAAACCTTTTATTTCAAAATGATTTGGGACTAACTCAACTAGAGGATCAGCCGATTGCTATAGGTAGTCCAGCCAATAAGCATGAGCTAGCACTTAATCTTTTACCGTTAACAGTGACCTTCCTGAAAGAAACTCTTGCTGACCTCATTCAAATGGATCCAGTCAAGATTAGATCAAATCGAAAGCTTGAGGAGTATGGGCTTGACTCGATCATTATTGTAGAAATGACCAATAAGCTTGAAGAGTCTTTGGGACCGCTATCTAAAACTCTCTTTTTTGAATATGTAGATTTAGATAGTGTGGCCACTTATTTAATTGAAGAGCATGGCCCAGCTTTACAGAATCTTTTAATAAATGAACAATTTATCCCCCTTGTAGATGTCATCAATAAATCAGAAGATGAAATACTAGATTTTTCGTCCGCTGATGACACGGCTCTTGAAGAAGAAAAAGTAAATGATGATACCCACGATATTGCAATCATAGGGTTATCGTTGCGAGTAGCTAAGGCTGATGATCAAAATGCATTTTGGGAAATGTTGTCAAAAGGGCAGCATGGATTCGAAAAATACCCTGAGCAACGCTGGGATCATGAGAAATTACTATATCCCGAACGAGATGTACTTGGAAAATCAGTAGCTCAAACCGGCGCTTTTCTGAACGGAGTTGATGAGTTTGATCCCAGATATTTCCGAATATCTCAATCTGAAGCAGAGCTTATGTCACCAGAGGTTCGACTCTTTCTGCAAAGTGCTGTTGAGGCTTTTGAAGATGCAGGTTATTCGCGTGAAACTATGCTTTCTAAATATGGTGGGGATGTTGCTGTAATAGTTGGATCCATGACCAATGAATATGATTTATTTGGTTTTCAGAACATGTTAATGCGTGGCTCTTTAGCAAGTGGGAGTTACACAGGAACAGTTCCTAATATGGTTTCATATTTTTATGGGTTTACAGGGCCATCCTATTTTCTAGATACCATGTGTTCTGCATCAGCTACTTGTGTGCATGAGGCAGTTCATATGTTGCGTGCTGGTCGCTGCAAGATGGCGCTAGCAGGAGGTGTTAGCCTGCTATTACATCCACAGAAACTGATTGCAACATCCCAAGAGCATTTCACAACAAAAACTGCTGAAGTTATTAGAGGTTATGGGGTAGGAGCAGATGGGACTATCCTCGGCGAGGGTGTGGGCGCCATAGTATTAAAAACTTTGGCTGATGCCAAACGTGATAACGACCATATTTATGCGATCATCAAGGGAACTGGTATTAGTAATGCAGGCGTTCGTAATGGTTTCACTGTTCCAAATCCCAATCAACAAGCAAGGGCAATTCAAGAAGCTCTCGATGATGCAGGAGTTGATCCACGTTCGATTGGATATATTGAGGGTCACGGTTCAGGAACCGCGCTAGGCGATCCAATAGAAATTAAGGCACTTACCCAGGTTTACTCAAAATATTCCTCAGATCTACAGTTTTGCCCAATTGGTACTGTTAAATCAAACATTGCCCATCTCTTAGGGGCCTCTGGATTGGCGGGTATAGCTAAGGTATTAATGCAATTTAAGCATGAGCAATTAGCACCTTCCTTGCATGCCGAAGTTCTCAACCCAAATATACCATTTGCAAAAACTCCTTTTTATGTTCAACGTGAACTTACAACCTGGAAAAGACTGACAGATTCTGCTGGACTGCCAATACCAAGACGGGCCGGTGTTACTTCAATTGGTGCGGGTGGAATGAATTCTCATATTATCCTAGAGGAGTACTTAGACACAGCAGTCAGCAAGACTTCAGTTGATAAGCCTGAGTTATTAGTATTCTCGGCAATGACACCTTTAGCGTTGCAAAATTCACTTAAACGTTTGCATACTCAAATGAAAGATGAACCTTCGCTTGAGCTTTCTAACATTGCATTTACTCTACAGGTAGGAAAGAATGAGCTACCTTGTCGCTTGGCAATCATATGTGATAGCCGGAGTTCATTGTTATCAACTTTGCTGAAGTATTCTGTAGAGGTACCACAAAATGGAACGCGCCTATATTACGTTTCAACAATTTTAGACTCTGACTTTATTGTTGAACCTGAATTGGTTGCTAAAGCAATTAGTACAAACGATCTTGATCGATTAGCGCAATATTGGGTTAATGGAATAAAAATTGATTGGTCTCAATTGCATCTTAAAGATCACCCAAAACGCGTTTCTCTGCCATCCTATCCATTTGAAAAAATTCGTTGTTGGTACGAGTTATACCCCGATGCACCTTCAGTAACTCACCCTTTAGGTAGTAAGTTAAAGCTGCATCCATTTATTGGAGTTAATAATTCTGATCTTTCTGGGATGCGTTATACAACTGAAATATATTTGAATGAAATGCTTGATTACACCTATAAGATAGGGCGAAATCAAAGTGTATTGCCATTAGTGCTGCCAGAAATATTTATGGCGGCGATACAGATCGCAGGTTTCAATTCATCTTCAGTAATGAGTGGCTTAACAGTCCTAC
The DNA here is from genome assembly GCA_044377685.1 of Polynucleobacter sp. Lineage (GTDB taxonomy): Bacteria > Pseudomonadota > Gammaproteobacteria > Burkholderiales > Burkholderiaceae > Polynucleobacter. Next base: position 8,416 of record JBILYO010000015.1, read on the forward strand.
AAATACCTCGTTGGGAGGATATTTCTCGTTTAGAGATTCAAGTTAAATTGTTGGATGAAAATAGTATAGATATAGTCCTTAATGCATGTGACCAAGGTAATAAATGGTACCCACTGGCCTATGCTAAAGCAAGTAAGCAAAAAAATACTGTAAAGATAGATCCTATCTCTATAGAGCTAACTCGTTCCGGCACAAAAATAATAGAGCGAGAAGCATGGTATGCAGGCTTAGCAGATGTGGGCATGCATTTTGACCCTTATCTTGAAGTATTGAAATGTGCTTATATGCATCAAGATGGATCCGTTCTTTGCGAATTAATGCCATCTTTTTTACAGCAAGATTATTCTAAAGCTAACATTCGATTACCTTCATATTTACTTGGGGTTGCATATCAAAGTATTATTTTGAGCATGCCGCAAGGTGCCACATTAGCGCTCGATCAGATCGGTAGAGTGCTCGTATTTGATTCTGAAGCTAAGTATGTTTTAGTTAAATTAGGTAAAAGTCAGGAATATAGAGACATTCTATTCGTTGACGAGCAGGGTGATATATCAGCAATTCTGGAAGATGTAAAAATGCTTCCAGCACATCAGATTGGACGGTTGTCCAGGCAGCAGGAATTCTCTCTTCCTGTAAAGCAATTTAGTCTCTCGACTTCTAGCTTGTTGAATGATACGACACCTCTAATAGCTGATGATTCTAAACAGCTAGAGCTTGAATTACGTGATGTAGTAGCAAGGCTATTAAAATTTCCAGTATCAGAGGTTAGCGCACGCGCACATTTTTTTGATCTTGGCTTCGATTCAATATCACTTACACGACTTGCGACAGAAATAAATACTATTTATGGATCCTCGCTTAACCCATCTATTTTTTTTGAATGTGAAGATATTCAAGCATTAAGCTCGCATTTAAGGGTACGTTATGCAGTGAACTCCAAGAATGTAATAGTTCCTACTGAGACTATAGAATCTAATCTAATTAATAATCAATTATCTAAATATGAAGAATCTTTAGAGGAGGTTGATCAAAGTTCAAAAACTGAGGCAGCCTCTAGTGCACCAATGGCTATTATTGGAATGTCAGCACGCTTGCCAGGAGCAAATACACCGCAAGAGTTTTTCAATCACCTTTTAGCAGGTCACGATCTCGTCGGAAATCTACCATTTGAACGTTACTCAGAGCCCTATCTTAAGCGTATTCTCAACGCAGAATTCCCACAATTTGGAGCCTTTCTTCAAGATATAGATTCTTTTGATGCGGAGTATTTCAATATTTCGCCGCACGAAGCTCAGCGAATGGATCCGCAGCAAAGGTTAATGCTTGAAACAGTAGTGCATGCTCTTGATGATGCAGGCTATGCACCAGAACAATTGCCATCAGATACTGGTGTTTTTATAGGCGTCAGTGGACATGATTACGCCTCACTACTGCAGGCTTATGGAACTGAGACGGATGGCTTTGTAGCAACCGGGAATTCACTTGCAATGGTTGCCAATAGAATTTCATATAAATTGAATATTCATGGTCCAAGTCAGGCAATAGATACTGCTTGTTCTAGCTCTTTGGTAGCTATTCTTCGAGCAGTAGAATCTATTCGCTCTGGGCAATGCAGTACTGCAATAGTTGGTGCAGTTAATCTTGCTTTAAGTCTCGAAGGATTCGAGGGTCCCTACAAAGCTGGAATGCTTAGTCCTACAGGACGATGTTATTCATTTTCATCCAAGGCAGATGGTTATGTACGTGGCGAAGGAGTAGTTGCGCTGCTAATAAAGCCTTTGCATTTGGCAGAGCGGGATGGTGATCAAATTATAGGTGTTCTACTGGGGGGAGCTGAGAACCATGGCGGTCATGCAGGTTCATTAACTGCTCCTAATACCCATGCTCAGGCAGACTTAATTAAAAGGGCTATGGCTGGTATTGATCCAACTACTATTGGATATATTGAGACCCATGGTACCGGTACGATTCTTGGGGACCCAGTTGAAATTAATGGGTTACAGCAGGCCTATCGTAGCTTGATGAGTTCAGATCAACCAATTGCCCCTAATATTGGGCTTGGTTCAGTCAAGTCTAATATTGGTCACTTAGAAGCTGCCGCTGGTCTTGCTGGTGTGGTTAAAGTATTGATGGCAATGCGGGCCGGTGAATTACCAGCCACTCTCCATTGTGAAGAGATAAATCCCCATATTTCTCTAGAAGGCAGCCCATTTTATTTTGTAAAAGCTCGACAAGAATGGCCGCGTAAACTTGATAGTAAAAACAAGATAGCATTGAGACGGGCTGCAGTGAGTAGTTTTGGATTTGGGGGGAGTAATGCACATTTAATTCTAGAAGAGTATCCCGTCAAAGAGGGTTTTCGTCGCCAAGCTCTTCCGTTACATCGTTTTTCTAAAACACGTTTTTGGATACCTAATCTAAATTTAGCTGAAGAAACGGTGATGCTTAAACCAGAATGGGTATTGTTACCACTCTCTAGTAAAGTATTTACATCGCCAAACCTGCACATTATTTTCCCTTGTGAAATTTCAATTCCAAAAATTTCAACATTGAAATGCGAAGTATTTAATGTTGAGAATGTCATGGGCGATATCAGTCAGCGTTATATATCAACGGCCATTGAATTATTTAAGATATTACAAAAACTTTTACAAAGACCTGATTCTGATACTTATTTGGTTCAGCTTGTGGTCCCGCTTGACGGTGAAAAAGAATTGTATGAGGGCTTAGGAGCTATGCTTGACAGTGCGTGCGCTGAGTGTCCACGACTACTAGCCCAAGTAATTAGCGTATCTTCTTCAACCTCCTCTAATCAATTGGAGGATATTCTTATTCAAGAATCAAGACAGGTAGGTGAGCGGCGGATAAGGTATTTTGATGGACAGCGTTTTGTCCGTCGTTGGAATGATTTAGCTAATTCGCTGCCAGTAGCGAAACCTGATCCATGGCGAGATGGTGGAGTATATCTTATTAGCGGAGGTCTTGGCGCATTAGGACGCATAGTAGCAAAGCACATCACTACCTATTATAAAAATATTACACTAATTTTACTTGGAACAATTCCATTAAATCAGGAGCGTACTGAATTCATCAGTAATTTAAAGAAAAATAGTGCGAAAGTAAATTATCACCAACTCAATCTTGAGGATTTTGAGGCTACGGCTAGAATTGTGAATGACTGTGTAAATTCTTTTGGCAATTTACATGGTGTGATACATTGTGCAGGCACTCATCAAGATGCTGCAATTGTATTTAAAACAAATCAGCAGGTCGAGGCTGTAATGAGGTCTAAAGTGAGTGGCGCATATTCACTTGATAGAGCTTGCAGCAATCTAAATCTCGATTTTTTTGTGATGTTCTCCTCTCTTGCAGGCGCAGTTGGTAATGCCGGTCAAGCAGATTATGCAGCTGCTAATGGCTTTCTGGATGCGCTTGCATCGTTCCGCAGTAATTCAATGCGGTCTATATCTTGGCCATTATGGCGCGATGGTGGTATGAAGGTGAGTGCAAGCTACGAGCAAGCATTTTTTGAGCAAATGGGTCAAAGAGCTTTATCCTCAACCGCAGGGTTGAATGCTTTAGGTACTTTAATTAGCGTTAGCGATCCTAATGTTGCTGTAATTGCGGGGGATTCTAAGCGTATTCGCTCATTCTTTGATTCTGTATCAAGTCAAGCTAATAAAGTTATATCCCATAGAGAATTTTCTAACACTGCAGATGAAGATCTCTCAGGCTTGATTGATCATGTTGCACTTCATCTAGGGAGATTGTTGGCAAAGTTAACAGGTATGAAAGCAGATGAAATTCAGGGTGATACACCTTTAGAAGTTTATGGAATTGATTCACTGCTGATAACTAACTTAAATAAATCTCTGAGTTCAACTTTTGAAAATTTAAGTAAGACCTTATTTTTCGAACATCGAACGCTAATGCAAGTGGCACGATATTTGGTAAACATGCAAAAACTAGCTTGCGTTAATTGGGTAGGCTATCAAAGTAAGCAAAAGCTAGATGAAGTGGGATTACAAGCAAGCTCAGAAATTGCCGACAAGATTCCATCTAGCCGAATAGCTAAAGTGGATATTAACGAGCCAATTGCTATTGTTGGAATGAGTGGTCAATATCCTAATGCCCCTGATCTCCAGAAGTTTTGGCAAAACCTTGCTCAGGGTATAGATGCTATTTCCGAAATACCCATGAAAAGATGGTCGCTCCAAGATTTTTATAATCCTGATTCCTCTAAAGCAGTTGAGAGTGGTCAAAGTTACTCTAAGTGGGGTGGCTTTCTTGAGGATTTTGCAAAATTTGACCCATTATTTTTCCGTATTGCACCACGTGATGCCCTTGCAATGGATCCGCAAGAGCGTTTATTTTTAATGAATGCTTGGGCTGCCTGTGAGGATGGGGGATATACGCGCTTACGTTTTGCACAACAGCATAGTTCGCGTGTGGGCGTATTTGTTGGAATTACGAAAACAGGTTACGCCCTTTATGAACCATTTCTTACCGAAACGGGCACCACCGTTCGTCCCAACACGTCTTTTAGTAGTGTTGCTAATCGAGTTTCGCATGTGTTTGATCTCAATGGTCCCAGTATGCCTATTGATACCATGTGTTCCTCTTCGCTTGTTGCAATTCATCAGGCATGTGCTAGCCTGTATTCAGGTGAGTGCGAAATGGCAATTGCTGGAGGTGTCAATCTATACCTTCATCCCTCTAATTATATTGAGCTTAGCGCATCAAGGATGCTCAGTCCCGATGGACAGTGCAAAAGTTTTGGAGATGAAGCTAATGGATTTGTACCGGGTGAGGGGGTTGGATGTGTTTTGCTTAAACCTTTGTCTTATGCTATAGCCGATGGCGATAATATTCATGCGTTGATCCGCTCAAGTGCCGTTAATCATGGTGGCAAAACAAACGGCTATACCGTTCCTAATCCTACGGCCCAAAGTGAAGTAGTGCGTACAGCCTTAGATAAAGCTGGAATTGATGCACGCTCAGTTACATATATTGAGGCTCATGGCACTGGCACCGAATTAGGTGACCCAATAGAGATACAGGGATTAACAAATGCTTTCAGAGTTGATACAGCAGAATGTGGATTTTGTGCAATAGGATCAGTTAAGTCAAATATTGGGCATCTCGAGGCTGCAGCTGGAATTGCAGGTCTAACAAAGATAGTTTTGCAAATGAAGCATGGCACATTGGTGCCTAGCTTACATGCAGAAAAGGAAAACCCCAATATTCAATTTTCTGAATCACCCTTTGAGATTCAAAGAAAATTGCAACCTTGGCATCCAAAGGCAATCAAAATTGATGGAGTGATTAAAAATCAATCACGTCTTGCTGGCTTATCTTCTTTTGGCGCTGGAGGGACTAATGCACATTTGATCATAGAGGAATGGCCATCAAGCACATATGGTAGTAAAGATTTAAATAGGATGCCTTTTACAGAAAATAGACTTTCACTTCCTATTCTTTTATCAGCAAAAGACCCAATAAAACTTCGCGAGATGGTATTAAATTTATTGGATGTATTAGAAGGGTCGAGTAGTGAAATTCAATTGCACAATACTTCTAGTATTTCTGCCGTTAGCATAAGCGAAATTGAAGCCGTAATCCAAGAAGCAATTGCAGAGATTTTGAGTGTATCAAAGGCTGATCTCAATGCAGACGAACAGTTTACAGAATATGGAATTACATTGCTACATTTGCATGCAATTCGCAAAATACTTGAAAATAGATTTGGGATTGTATTAAGTAAAACTGATTTTTCTCTTTCGAGAAATATTGCTGATTTAATCAATCTTATGTCTACGACATTGACATTCAGATTGGAGAAGTTCGCTAAATTAGACTTGAGAGATATTGCCTATACTTTAGCTCATCGTGAGCAAATGACTGCTCGCCTAGGTATCGAGGTCTCTACATTAGCTGAATTAAAAACTAAGTTAAAGGCATTCCTAGATCAAGAAATTGTAAGTGGTATTTTTATCGCCGCGCAAGAAAAGGCCTTGGTAGCATTAAATAACGATGGGGATTTTAATGACTCACTTTCGCGCTTATTGACTAAAGGACGCATTGGCAAGGTCTTAGATTTCTGGGCTCAAGGTATGAGCATTGATTGGATTAAGTTATTTCCCTCTTTGCGAGGAAATATCATTTCATTGCCAACCTACCCCTTTTCTTCGGAGCAGTTTTGGATTCCTTCGCCAACGAGTTATGTGTCTGTTGCTGAGTTAGTTGGAACTGCAATAGTTGATGAAGAGCGCACGGCATTATTAGCCGATAGCCTTGAGCTTCAACGCCAATTAACACTTCTTGTAAATGCAATTCTAGAAGAAATTCCTGAGGATAGAATTGTTTCCACTTATAAGGACTGGTACCAGTCAATCAAACTTTCACTTGAGAGCAGTGAAATAGATAATCGTGGTGCTTTAGAGAATGCTTGGGCACTCTGGGACCAATATTCTAATAGTGCACATGCCCATGGTGGACCGGTTGCTCAAATTACTCTTGCAGAAACTGTATTGCATTCTCTTCCTTCGATTCTCACAGGATCGCAGCTTGCTACAAGCATAATATTTCCAGAAGCTAACATGTCTTTGGTGGAGGCTGTTTATAAAGAAGATAGAGTGGCGAGTCGTTTTAATGTGACTCTTGGTTCAGCAGCCTTTAATTTTATAAAACAAAGATTGCGTCAAAATCCTTCTAAGCCTATACGCATTTTGGAAATTGGAGGGGGCACAGGCTCGTCTACAAGCATTTTGTGCTCAACTTTGTCGCCTTTTACAGATTCCATTAAAGAATATTTATTTACAGATATTTCACGTGCTTTTTTAATAAGGGCTGAACGCAATTTCACTGAGAATACGCCATATTTCAAAACTGCTCTATTAAATATAGAGCAACCACTGAATTCTCAGAATATAGATCTGGGTGCATATGATCTTGTAATTGCTTCAAATGTTCTTCATGCTACTCAGGACATGCACTCTACGCTAGCAATAGTTCGCACTGCTATGGCAGATGATGCACTGTTATTAATAAATGAGATTAATGATGGAACCATGTTTACTCATGTCACATTTGGACTTCTTGATGGATGGTGGAAGTTTCAAGATAAACATCTCAGAATTCCTGGCACACCAGCATTGAATACTCAAACATGGAGGGGGATCTTAGAGTCCTCGGATTTTGAATGGGTTGCAGCAAGCCCTAATTCTGAGCAGGCATTGGGGCAGCAGATTATTGCAGTTCGTGCAAAATCCAAAAATATCATTGTTGACCAATCTAAAGTAACAGTAATAGATAAGACAGGCTTTAAGAAATCCAACTTTTCACCAGATATAACAACCGTACCATTTGGCAGTCAATTGATTGACAGCTTGGAACAACAATATCAATCCAGTGGCTTAAGGGATGCAATTTTGAATTCTCTCAGTGAGACCCTTAATATTGCTAAATCATCAATAGATACTAAATTATCTTTTGCTGATTACGGTCTTGATTCCATTCTTGCAGTTGAGCTTGTGCAAAAATTACGAAAAAGCCTAGGGATAGACCTTGAGGTTACACGATTATTTGACTTCTCTAGTGTTAAACAGCTTGAATCTTTTATCGGCAGTGAATATGTAGGTACTTTAAGTAAGCGAACTCTTGCTATTCAGGCGTTTACCAATAATTCTGATCTTAATAGCAATCCTAGAGATTTTGTTGATGAAACTTCCCCGAAGAAAGTTCCCAGCACTAATAATGAAAAAATTGCCAGCCCAATTTCTCCCTCTTCAAAGCGAGAGCCTATAGCTATAGTAGGGATGAGTGGTCGTTTTTCAGGATCTAAAAATGTTGAAGAATTATGGGCGCATTTGTTAGCTGGACATGATCTAGTAAGGCCTGTTTCTCGCTTTGATCTTTCGTCTTTCTATAAAGATGCTTCATTAGGATCTTATTGTGATCGTGGGAGCTTTATCGATGGCGTTGATAAATTTGACCCTGTTTTTTTCTCTATTTCTGGTCTTGAGGCCACCTATATGGATCCTCAACAAAGGCTTTTTCTTGAAGAAGCATGGAAGACTTTAGAGAGTGCGGGACATGCAGGTTTAGATATGATCGGACGCCGCTGTGGGGTATTTGTTGGCTGCAGCTCAGGTGATTATCAAGAGCTATTTGCTTCTCAGCCACCAGGACAGGCATTTTGGGGAAACACCAGCTCACTTATCCCGGCTCGCATTTCATATTTTCTTGATTTCAAAGGTCCTGCGATAGCAGTAGATACTGCTTGTTCGAGTTCACTAGTAGCGGTTCAATTGGCCTGTCAGAGTATATGGAGTGGTGAATCTGAAATGGCCTTAGCTGGCGGAGTCTTTGTACAGTGCACTTCACGTTTTTACCGTTATGCAAATCAAGCTCAAATGCTATCTTTAAGTGGTCGTTGTGCAGCATTTGGAAATCATGCCGATGGTATTGTTCCAGGCGAGGCTGCAGCTGCAGTATTGCTGAGACCTTTAGCGGACGCCCTGGCAGATGGCGATAATATTTTGGGTGTAATTGCAGGTGTTGGTACAAATCAGGATGGTACAACCAATGGTATAACTGCGCCAAGTGGAGTTTCACAAGAGCAATTATTACGACAAATTTATTCTGAGTTTAATATTAATCCTGCTGAAATCAGTATGGTAGAGGCTCATGGAACCGGCACCCCTTTAGGGGACCCAATTGAATTTTCAGCTCTGGATAGGGTATATACATCCAGCTCTTCACATAAGCATTATTGTGCTCTTGGGTCAGTAAAATCAAACTTAGGTCATGCCACTACTGCGGCTGGCATTACAGGTTTAATTAAAGTATTGCTAGCCATTAAGCATGAACGAATTCCACCTACAATTCATTTGGATGGTCTTAATCCAGCCATACACCTGGAAAATAGTGCTTTTTATCTAAACGATAAGCCGATTGAGTGGGGCCCATCATCTGAGACTAATCGACTTGCTGCAATTAGCTCATTTGGATTTAGCGGTACAAATGCACATCTTGTTATTCAAGAGCCACCACCATTAGAGACCCATGAGAATCTCCGTCCTGGCTATTTAATAGCGCTCTCAACACGGAGCGAGGCACAACTTAAGCAGTACGCTAAGGATTTACTTGAGTTTTTAGAGCTTACTCAGGTATCTAACTGTGCAGATCTTGCATTTACATTACTCGCAGGTCGGCGACCCCTTTCTCATAGGCTTGCAATAGTAGTGACAAGTCTTGATGACTTACGTACCAAATTATATCAATGGCTTAATAATGGTTTTGCATCTGGTGTAGAGATGAGATTGATTGAATCTGAATTAGACGAAGAGCCATCAGATCTGGAGAGTGCAAATACTATCATTCAGACAATACGTAACTACACCCGTCTAGAGAATGAAGAATATTTAAACTGCTTGAAGCAGTTGAGTGAACTCTTTTTGAGGGGTAGCAAAGCTAGATTAGATTTGCAATTCGATCAATCCAAGCATCGGCGATTAGCTCTCCCAACATATCCTTTTAAGTCGGATCGTTATTGGGTAGGTGGGGACATCCCCGTCAATGATTTTTTTCCAATTATCAAACAAGGTGAGAAAAATTCAGGAAATCAAAATATTTCTCTAGATTTGAAACAATCAAGCTTAGAGAACACATCAACTGGGTTAGTAAGAAAAAAAGTGCTATTGCAACCCATTCAGGAATCTGATGAAGGTAGGGTGTTATTTTCAATATCTAGGGCTCCTGACCGTGAAGGCATTCGACACCTGATCACTGATGGCTCTTGGTCTGCAGAATTTCAAGAGGCCCTTGTTAGGGAGTTAGAAATTGCTGGTCAGAACGAAGCTATTAAAGCTGTTTTCATCAATGGTAATTCCCCATGGAGTGATTCCGGTCATTTTTCGGTAATTGAAAATAGATTACCTAATCCTGCCTTCAAATGTTCAATTCCAATTGTTGCTGCTGTTAAGGGTGGGGCATCAGGCAGGGGATTAATGTTTCTATTACTCTGCGATTTTGTGATTTTAGATAGCCATGGACAATATGGCTTTTCTCCGTTAGACATAGCTGAAGATATGGAATTTCTTCAACGGTACTTAGATGTCAATATTGCAAAGAAAATCTTAGGTAATGGCACCTTCATGACTGGTTTAGAATGCCAGTCCTGTGGAACGGGAATGATTGCAGTTGATCAAAATCAAATGAGTGATTATGGACTTGAGATAATTCATCATTTAGTTGCTATTCCTCGATTGTCTCTGGTTCTATTGAAGCAGCATATGAGGAAAAGCTCATTTGAGTTTCTTGGTTTAAAAATGACCCCTCTTTCGATTCCTTTGGAAGGGTTAACATCTAATCAAGAGCATCGCCAGGAAATTTCATTAAAGACAACCGTTGTTAGGCTAGAAGTCTTTGATGATGGAGTTGCAGTGATTCACATGCGCGAAGAAAAGCAGAAAAATTCATTTAACGATGCATTAATGAATGGTTTGATAGAAGTTTTTGAACGTATATCTCAAATGCCAGAATTAAAGGTATTGGTACTTACTGGATATGGTGCTTATTTTGCTTGTGGTGGAACTCATGAGGGCTTGGAAAGTCTTCAAAGTGGTAAATCTAAATTTACAGATTTAAAAGTCTATACGCTTCCAATTGAATGTGAAATACCAGTTATTGCGGCAATGCAAGGGCATGCTATTGGTGCTGGCTGGTCCTTAGGCATGTTTTGTGATGAAACATTGTTTAGTTTAGAGAGTATCTATCACAGTAATTACATGCGGTTTGGTTTTACTCCTGGTGCAGGCGCAACATTCATCTTTCCAGAACGACTGGGTGATCATTTAGGTAGAGAAATATTATTTACTGCAGCAGAGTATAGAGGGCACACTCTATTAGAACGTGGCGTTGGCATAACTGCAGTCCCAGGAGCGGAAGTTCTAACACAAGCACTTAAGCGAGCACACCAGTTAGCTCGATCTTCGCGTGAGGAGCTTATTTTTCAAAAAGCTAATAAAAGACGTGTAATTTCAGCGCATCTTGAAGAGATATTTGTAAAAGAGTTAGCTATGCATGAAAAAACCTTCATTGGAAACATGGAGGTATTAGAAAAAATTAATCAACATTTTTCTGAAGGAACTTCAGTAAGTATGAATGCTGAACTGTCTTTAGCAAAGCAAAGAAGTTCTAGTGGGAATACTAATAAGAGCAACCCTATGGATGTTCGCTCTAAGCTGCTTGCGACATTGGCCGAAGAATTAATGATTGATGTTTCAGAAATTTCAGATGCATCTGGATTTCTTGCGCTTGGACTAGACTCAATACTAGCCGTAACTTGGATAAGAAAAATAAATCATATATTTGATTTAAATTTACCTGCAACAGTTGTTTATAAACATCCTACAGTAGGTGCATTTATTGCTCATATTAAGGATTTGTCTGTTAATTTGGTGGCTGAAGAAGTAAATCCGGGCTTACTATCAAATACAGAATCTAATATTTCAGATGAAGCCCCTATTAATTCTTTCTTAGGCAAACCTGATGCTGCCGAATGGATTCGAGATGAATTAGTTAAATCCTTGGCAAACGAACTCATGATTGATTCTAGTGAGATTCGTGCCCAATCTACTTTTTTAGATCTAGGTCTTGATTCTATTTTGGCGCTGATTTGGGTGAGAAAAATAAATTCAATATTTGACATTAGTATGCCAGCAACAGTTGTCTATACGTATTCAACAGTAAATGTACTTGCAGAACATATTAAATCGCTGATCAAAAATAATTCGCTCTTAATGCGTGATGCTGCACTCACTAATCAGAATGCTCAGGAAACAACACAAGCTGAAAAATTCAATGCATTGTTAGAGTTAGATTCTCAACTGAAGAGTATCAATACCCAAGAAAAATTTGAACCTGAGGATTTAAACAGACTCAAATCATTGCCGAAATTTATAAATCGTGAGTCTTCAGATGCCATTGCTATCATTGGTGCCTCGGGGAGGTTTCCCAAAGCCTTAAATCTTGTAGATTTCTGGAAAAATATTAGCTCTGGACGAGATTGCATTGAGGAAGTCCCATTTGATCGATGGGATGTTTCTAAATACTATGATTCTGATCCAACTGCACTAGAAAAATCTTATTCTAAGTGGATGGGTAGTATCGATGATATTGATAGATTTGATGCTGATTTCTTCAATATCAATCCACGTGAAGCAGAGTTGATGGATCCACAGCAGCGTTTATTTCTTCAGCATGCCTGGCATGTAATTGAGAACGCTGCTATTTTACCCTCAGAATTAGCAGGTTCCCAATGTGGTGTTTTTGTAGCCAGCGGAAATAGTGGCTACTCTGACCTAGTTAAAGCGCGAAATGCTTATAGCTTAATAGGAAGCTCTGGCTCTATTTTGGCTGCGCGAATTGCTTATATTTTAGATCTTCACGGCCCATGTATTTCTGTAGATACCGCATGCTCAAGTTCTCTTGTTGCAGTTACTCAG
>JBILYO010000054.1:0-11369 GCA_044377685.1 Polynucleobacter sp.
CTACCTGCTGCATTGCCGTTAATCAATGGTGGCCAAATCAAAGCACTTGGAGTAACGACTCTCAAGAGAACCGCCTCAGCACCAGAGATCCCGACTTTAGATGAGTCTGGAATGAAAGGCTTTGATTCGCAAGGATGGTTTGCTTTATTAGCTCCTGCTGGAACTCCTACACCTATCTTGGAAAGGATTAATGCAGAGGCAAACAAGATTATTAGTACCCCAGAATTTCGTGAGCGTATGACTAAAGTAGGCGCAGATACAGTTGGGGGCTCTATTGATGAATTTAAAGCAAGAATTAAATCAGAAACAGAGCGTTGGGGTAAGGTGATTCAGGCGGCAGATATTAAAGCCGAATAATTATTCATCTCGCAAAGTAAAAAGGCATCCAATGGATGCCTTTTTAATGTCTACTCAATCAGATTAGCATTCAAATTTAGAAACCAATTCCTTAAGCTTAGCAGACACTCTTGCCAATTCAGCAGAGGAGTTTTGAATTTCAGATGAGCCTGAAGAGATTCCGCGTGAGGCGAGAGCTACGGCTTCAACGGTTTCAGTAATTCTGGCTGAGCTACCTGCTGATGTAGAAATATTGCGAGAGATCTCACTAACAGTAGCGGCTTGCTCTTCAACAGCAGTCGCAATAATACTGGAGATATCATCAATCTTATTAATGATCTGTGTGATCTCTGCAATCGATTCAATAGCTCCTTTAGCATCCGCTTGGATAGCATCGATGGATTGACCAATTTCATTAGTAGCCTTGGCAGTAGAGCGAGCTAACTCTTTTACCTCATTTGCGACTACAGCAAAGCCTTTACCCAACTCGCCAGCCCGAGCCGCTTCAATGGTGGCGTTCAGGGCTAATAAATTCGTTTGCTCAGCAATATCAGCAATCACAGCAACTACTTCACCGATTTGAATGCTGCTATTACTTAACTTAGACATCTGTTGATTGGTGCTATTGGCAATAGTCACGGCCTGATTAGCAACTCGTGAGGCTTCCATCGCATTAATTGAAATCTCACGAATACTAGTGCTAAATTCCTCAGCAGAGGTAGCAACAGACTGAGTATTTTGGCTAACGATATCAGAGGATTGCGCTACTTCATTTGCCTGGGAGGAAGTCTCTTCAGCATTGGCATTGAGTTGAGCGCTTACTGCAGCAAGTTCTTCTGAGGAAGCGCTGATCATTAGGGCATTGCTACTAATTTCTTGAATGGCACCACGAAGATTATTTTGCAAAATTTGAGCTGACTGAGCAATCTGACCAACCACGCCAACATAATCCAAACCTTCAATAGTGGTGTTGAGACGAGACCCAGCCAAAGCATTCAGAGCTTCTTTTGTTTTATGGAGTGGATCAATAATGGAATGCCTGAAGCGAATACCAATCAGAATGCTAAATAAGATTGCGATGATAATGGTCACAATCGTAGAGAGAATTGCATATTGCTGAGCTATCTCCGATTCTTGATGGAACAACTTAGCGCTTTCTAATTTAGCGTCTACAAAATCCTGTAAGTCTTTATTGATACGGGGTTTAAAGCCTTGAAACTTATCACTAAAATACATCGAGGTTGCTGTAGTTGGTGAACCCTTTTCAAGCAAAATGATCTGCTCGATTGCAATTAAGTAAATATCAAAGTCTTCAACTAGCTCATTAAACTCAACTCTTGTTTTAGAGCGAATAATGTTGCCTTCAATAACTTTAAGCGATTTTTCTAGGTTAGTTCTGAGCTTTTCAATATTGGCTATTGACCGTTCGCGTAATGCTTGACCCTCAGCCTTATTTGTAAGAGTGGAGGAAAGTAGTAGGTGATTTACTTCGATGTCAAAGGCCGCAGCTTCAATTTGTAATTGCTTAGACTCTTCAATTCCTCTAGCGCCTTGCACATAAAGCCAGTCAGCACTTTTACCCATGACATAGTAGCCGTAGATCGAAATACCGCCAACAATGATCGTGAAAAATAGAATCAGGCCAAAGCTCACTACAAGCTTGGTTTTGACAGTTGATTGTCTGTCAAATTTATTTAAAAAGGTGCGAAACATTCGGTCGGGCTTCCTATAGAAGGTTCATGCGTTAGTCAGCCTATTGTATGGGGCTAACTATGGGATTATTGCCTAATATAAGCTAATATCTCGTAAACCCCCATTCTATCCGCCTGTCCAAATAAATGTCCATTACTATTAGCTTACATGGAAAACCACGACGAAATCCTTGCTGAATTTATCCTAGAGGCTCGGGAAATCATCGATCGACTAGATGGGGATTTTGTACGCTTGGAGGAAAATCCTAGCGATCAAGCGCTAGTAGGAAATATATTTCGGGGTTTGCATACCCTCAAAGGAAGCAGCGGCTTTTTTTCCTTGAAGCGATTGGAAAAGCTCTCTCATGCTGGAGAGAGTCTGTTGGGCAAAATTCGTGCTGGACAGGCCCAGTTAGATTTTGATAAATCAACTCGCTTGCTAGAGATGAATGACATTCTCCGCAGCATTATTGAGGGGGTAGAGACTAATCATGTTGAACCGGCCGGAGATGATCAGGAGCTGATTGCTGTTTTATTAGGACTCTCTCAGGATGAAAAAAAAGAGGAGCCTGCAAGTGTCGCGGTTGCTGTGATAGAGGTGACGCCTGAGGAATTCGTGCAGGAGGAGGATGCAGTATTTGAAGAACCTCCAGAAGTGACTTTATCCAGTGCACCAGGACAAGAAGTTATTGTGCCGGTCAAAGTCAATCCAGAAGTCTTGGATAAGTTAATGAACATCGCTAGTGAGATGGTGCTAGCTCGAAATCGTTTATTACCATTTTCACAACAATCCTCGGATAAATTATTTACTAGTGCAGTTCGAAGCATTGACTTGCTGACGCTAGAGCTGCAAGAACGCATGATGAAAATGCGGATGCAGCCGATCTTTCATATTTGGGATAAGTTTCCTCGCTTAGTGCGTGACGTATCTGCAGAATGTGGCAAGAAAGTCCGGCTCCTTCAAGAGGGCGCTGAGACTGAGTTAGACCGTATTTTGCTAGATAGCATCAGAGACCCCTTAATCCATTTGATTCGAAATAGTATTGATCATAGTATTGAGACCCCCGAGGTCCGCTTGGAAAAGGGTAAGTCTGAAGTGGCTTATTTAGTTTTACGTGCAGCCCACCAAAATGGCACAGTGATTGTGGAGGTGATTGATGATGGTGCTGGCGTGGACTATGAGCGCGTCAGACAGAGGGCTATTTCTCGAGGATTAATTAGCGTAGAAAAAGCTCAGGCCCTAAATCATAGAGAATTAATTGATTTAATCTTTTTACCCGGTTTTTCTACTCGCGATACGGTTACCAATCTCTCTGGAAGAGGGGTTGGTATGGATGTGGTGAAAAATAATATTGAGAATATTGGCGGCAGTATTGAAATTACCAGTATTCCTAATGAAGGTACGCATGTTAAGTTAAAGATTCCTCTGACGCTGGCTATCTTACCTACCTTGTTTGTTGGATGTGCCGAGGAGATATTTTTAATTCCTCAAAATCGCATATTGGAGCTAGTGCGCTTTGCTCCAAATCAGCCTGATAACGGCATTGAAGATTTTTATGGCACTCCTACGTTTCGCTTGAGGGATAAGTTAATTCCTCTATTGTTCTTAAATGAGCAACTTAATCTAGCAGTGTCCCCTCTAAAGCCTAAGCAAAAGCTATTTATAGCTGTCGTCAACTTTAACGGCACTCTCTTTGGTTTAGTGGTTGAGGAGGTCTTAAATATTCAAGATATTGTGATTAAGCCTTTAGGAGAGCTATTAAGGGATATGTCTAATTTTGCAGGCGCTACCATTATGGGTAATGGGGAAGTAGCGCTGATTCTGGATATTGATGGCATTGCACGTAAATCCGGTCTTGTAGAGCGCCTTCAGGCTAATCCAATTAGACAGGAAGAGCTTTATGTTGCGCCTGTTGAAGAAATGATTTCAGTTCTGCTCTTTGAGATTCCTGGGCTGAATAAGATCGCACTGCCATTAGATGCTATTGATCATATTATTAAATTGGACCCAGCTCAGATTCAGCAAAATGGCAGTCGTGAAGTGGTGTATTTCAATGAGCAATTAATGGATTTAGTCCGCTTAGATCATTATGTCAGTGGAGGCTCGAAGAATTCTCATCTTCATCAATCATCTACCCCAGTATTAACTTGTCATTATCGTGATCGCTTGTATGGTCTGATGGTTAAGCAGGTAACCGATATTATCGAAGTGCCCGCTAAGCTCCATGAATTATCTACCCCTCAAAGAGGCCTGAATGGATGCATTATTTTCAATGATCAAGTGATTAATGTATTGGACTTAGAAGAAGTGCTTGTAATGCACAATATTCAAGAAGAGTCTGATGAATATCCCAAAGTGATTGATTTATATCTACCTAATTGAATATGCAACGTTCATTCCTAGCCTTTAATGTCGGCGCTTACTCTCTTGGGGTTCCTGCTGAAGAATTAATTGAGGTCAATCGCAACCTAAGTTGCACCAAGGTTCCCGGTAGCCCAAAAATGATTCGTGGCATCTTAAATCTGCGCGGATTACTGATGCCTGCTGTGGATATGAGTGCCTATCTAGATATTCCGGATTCTGCGTGTGAATCTTTTAGCATTATTTTAAAAGTCCAAGAAAATAATATTGCGCTGATGGTCGATTCAATCGGAGATATTATGGCTTTTGAAACGCAAGAGTTAGTATTGCCTCCAACCCATTTATCAGGACAGTTTCAAGAGGCTATCGAGGGTGCTTACAAGTTGTCTAATGGTTTGCTGATTATTCTAGATACTGCCGCCATCTCCCGTAATGCTCAAAATCCGCATGGCATCGTCGCGGGCCTGCAGTCGCTTCCTATCTCACTCTAGATAGCCCTTACTCTTCCTCTCGACGCAGGTGAGGAAAGAGAATTACATCACGAATGTTTGGCGCATCTGTTAGAAGCATCACTAGACGATCTATGCCAATTCCGCAGCCACCAGTAGGGGGCATACCATACTCCAAGGCACGTATAAAGTCGTGATCAAAGTACATCGCCTCTTCATCGCCAGCTTCTTTTTGCTCTACTTGCTTGCGGAAGCGATTGGCTTGATCTTCAGCATCATTTAGCTCTGAGAATCCATTCGCAATCTCACGGCCAGTAATAAATAATTCAAAGCGCTCGGTAATACCAGGACGAGTATCTGATTCACGAGCGAGCGGGCTTACTTCAATCGGATAATCGATGATGTACGTTGGCTCCCATAAATGCTCTTCAGCAACCAATTCAAACAAAGCTAATTGCAAAGCGCCAATACCTGCATTTTTTAAGGCTGGACTAGCTGGATTTTCGCCACCCTTTTTCAGCTCAGTACGAATGAAGTCGATGTCATCAAGTTGGCTAGCTTGATAGCTTTTGCCAGATTGACCACAGTATTTAAGAATGGCCTCATTAATCGTCAAGCGTTGAAATGGTTTACTCAGATCGAGTTCACGTCCTTGATGGCTTAGTACTGCTGTACCTTGTGCATCCATTGCCGCTGCACGAATAAGTCCTTCAGTAAAGTCCATTAGCCAACGGTAATCAGTATAGGCCGCATAAAACTCCATCATTGTGAATTCTGGATTATGGCGTGGACTGACACCTTCGTTACGAAAGTTACGGTTAATTTCAAAGACACGCTCAAAACCGCCAACAACCAAGCGCTTGAGGTAAAGCTCGGGCGCAATCCGCAAGAACATTTGCATATCTAAGGCGTTATGGTGGGTAATAAATGGTTTAGCTGTAGCACCACCAGGAATCGGGTGGAGCATTGGTGTTTCGACTTCCATAAAGTCGGCATCAAGCATATGACGACGTAGGGATGCGATTGCATTACTACGGGACTTAAACGTATTGCGACTCTCAGGATTCACAATCAAGTCAACATAGCGTTGACGATATTTGGTTTCAATATCAGAGAGACCATGAAACTTGTCAGGAAGTGGGCGTAAGGATTTAGTTAGGAGACGTAACTGACTGCACTCCACTGATAACTCACCCTTATTGGTTTTAAAAAGATTTCCCTCTGCAGAGATGAAATCACCCATATCCCAATGTTTAAAAGCCCCATGGGTATCGGCACCAGTAAGCTCATCATTGATATAGAACTGAATTTGGCCGCTACGATCTTGAATGGTGGCAAAGCTTGCTTTACCCATCACTCTTTTAAGTATCATGCGTCCAGCAACCTTAACATGAACTTTCTTCGCTGCTAGCTCTTCTTTAGTAAGGCTGTCATAGTGAGTATGGAGATCAGCTGCTAAATGGGTGGGTACGAAATCATTCGGAAAGGCAATCCCGTCTGCGCGCAGCTTAGCTAACTTTTCGCGGCGCTCTGCAATGATGTGATTTTCATCAACTATTTCATTTGCTGGGACAGAATTTGGGTTTGCTTTATCGTTCATATCTCATATGACTACTATTAATTATTACGGTTAAGTTTCATTACACGCCTTGTTTGAGGCTAGCCTCAATAAATGCATCGAGGTCTCCATCCAATACTTTTTGAGTGTTAGAGATTTCGACATTGGTACGTAAATCTTTAATGCGGCTTTGATCAAGCACATAGGAGCGGATTTGATGACCCCAGCCTACATCCGTCTTGGTAGCCTCTAACTTATCTTGCTCTACACGACGCTTTTGCATTTCATGTTCATACAAGCGTGACTTCAGCATGGTCATTGCTTCAGCTCGATTACGGTGTTGACTCCGATCGTTTTGGCACTGCACCACAATTCCAGTAGGGATGTGAGTCAGTCGCACTGCAGAGTCGGTTTTATTAATATGCTGACCACCAGCGCCTGAGGCACGATAAGTATCTGTACGAATATCTGCTGGATTGACTTCAATCTCAATCGAATCATCAATCTCAGGATAGACATAAATGCTAGCAAAAGAGGTATGGCGACCGTTCGATGAGTCAAACGGTGACTTGCGTACTAAGCGATGAACTCCAGTTTCAGAGCGCAGATGACCGTACGCATATTCACCATCCACTTTAATCGTAGCACTTTTAATGCCAGCAACATCGCCATCAGATTCTTCCAAAATTTCTGTTTTATAGCCCTTGCGCTCACAATATTTTAGATATTGACGATAGAGCATACTTGCCCAGTCACAAGCTTCTGTGCCACCGGCTCCTGCCTGGATATCAATAAAGCAATTGCAGGAGTCCATCTCATTGTGAAACATGCGGCGGAACTCAAGGTCACCAATAATTTTGCTGTAGTTCTCCACATCGTGCTCAATGGCAGCAATGGTTTCAAAGTCACTTTCTTCCTTAGCCATATCAAAGAGCTCGAGAGCACTCGCAATATTGGTATTGAGGTCAGTCAAGGTTGCGACAACGCCATCGAGCAGCTTCTTTTCTTTGCCCAGTGCTTGTGCTTTCTTTTGATCATCCCAGAGCGTTGGATCTTCTAGGATGGAATTGACTTCAGTAAGGCGGCGTGACTTTACTTCGAAGTCAAAGATACCCCCGAAGAGCTTGCTCTCGTGAGAGCAGGTCTGACAAGGTATTTGAAATAGTATTTAATTGTTCGGCTTCCATCCCCTAATTATAAGGGGGTTATTCTGCCGGCCTGTTTAGGCCTTAGGGCTGTCGTCGTGGGCCTCAATCATGAGCTGGACCCGGGCTTGCCCCTGATAACGATCAGTGACGAGCCGATAAGCCAGTTTAGCCTTGCTGGGCAAACTCTGGGTGTGGTTAAACCAAACTGCGGTAAACGGCTTGCTGTCCGATGGACCTGCGCCTAGGGGGCGAAGCGTTAATCTCAAATGTTTTTCTTTCATCAGGCTTTGCTTGGTAATCTCAAATTCCCCGTAAAAAACCGGTTGCGGGAAACCTTGACCCCAAATCTCTTCAGCGAGTAAATCCCCAATCTCTGGAGTGAATTCTGATAGTTCGAGAGCACCATCATGAATCTGACGCCTTTGTAAGTGCTCTTCATTCAATAGTTCACTGGCGACCTGTTGAAAGCAAAAATCAAAGCATTCAAAGTCACTTTTGCGTATGGTGAGTCCTGCAGCCATTGCATGCCCACCAAATTTTAGAATCAGGCCAGGTTCACGTTTGGATACCAGATCGAGGGCATCTCGCAGATGAAAACCAGTCAGCGATCGTCCGGAGCCCCGCAACTCTTCACCTGAAGCGCCATCAGCTGGTGCAAACACAATTGCAGGACGATTAAAGCGCTCCTTTAATCGTGAGGCCACAATACCAACAACACCTTGATGCCACTCGGGGTTCCAAAGACAAATACTGGTTCGTTCAGATAGAGTGCCATCTAACTGATCCTCGGCAAGATGGGCTAGTGCAGCTTCTTGCATACCCGTTTCAATCACACGACGCTCACGATTAATGCGATCTAGCTCTTGTGCAAGCATTAAGGCCTCATCCGCATTATCAGTGAGCAGTAAACGAATACCCAAACTCATATCAGCTAAGCGACCGGCGGCATTCAGTCTAGGGCCAATCGCAAATCCAAGATCAAAAGTATTGGCTTTGCGTGGATCTCGCATTGCCACTTGGAAGAGGGCTTGTATTCCAGGCTGGGATATTCCTGAGCGTATACGTTTTAAACCATTGGAAACCATAATTCGATTATTTCTATCGAGCTGAGCAACATCTGCAACGGTTCCAAGCGCTACGAGATCTAAAAGATTCTCAATCTTAGGCTGTGTCTCTGCGGTAAATTTACCTCGCTTACGAAGCTCCGCACGTAATGCGACCAATAAATAAAACATGACTCCAACCCCAGCCAATGCTTTACTTGGAAATTGACAGTCTGGCTGATTTGGATTGACGATCGCCATCGCTTTGGGAAGATGGTCCCCGGGGAGGTGATGGTCAGTAACAATCACCTCGATTCCTAGTTCACGTGCACGATCTACACCAGCTTCACTGGCGATCCCGTTATCTACGGTAATGAGGTATTTTGGTTTGGGGCTTTGTTGCGCCGCAAGCTCTACCACCTCAGGTGTTAGGCCATAGCCCATAGTAAAGCGATTAGGTACTAGAAACTGAATTGGTGTATCAGAGCCACCTAACATTTGTAGGCCTCGTAATCCAACAGCACAGGCGGTAGCCCCATCACAGTCATAGTCTGCAACGATCAATATCGGCTCTTTATTTTCGAGGATGTCAGCTAATAGACTTGCAGTACTGAGGCAGTTTTTTAAATCGGTAGGCGAGAGTAGTTGCTTTAAATCGAGGGACAGTGTGTCGGGTGACTCTACGCCACGCGCAGCATAGAGCCTTGCAAGCAATGGATGAAGACCGCTTTGCTGTAACCAGGTAGCCGCTCGTTCAGAAAATGGACGTTGTGAAAAATGACTCATATGATTGATTATTCCTGAGTAATCTGCTTCCAGCTCAGCACTTGTGTTTTCTTCCAAAACATCCACGATTTTTGATATAAATCTTTGCTGGTGAAGATACGCTCTCGTTTTTTGCCTGCTGGAAAATCAATGATGAGAATCTCTTCTAAGTCTTTTGCTTGTAGCGCATTACATAGTACCGGCCAAATTTCTACAGGATTTTCAAGCCAAGCAAAACTTCCAGATATATTTTGCAGATCAAGTTTCTCCTTATAGCTTGTCTTGTAGTGCTTGGCTAAGCCAGCCAGCAAGGGATGTGCCCCATAAAGACATTGTGCATTTTGAATCACTCCTGGAGCATGAAGGTCAGCCAATTTTCCAATTCCGCTAATCCAAAGAGAATTGATGCTGGGTAAGCCACTTAGTGCACGTGTTTCATTTACTGGGTCGATATGCCAAAGCATCTGAATTTCATTCTGGAGTTTGCGCCAACGTTTTGCCATTCCGACTTCATTAGAATCCCGAGGCATCCACCAATCGATATTTCTGCCATGGGCTTGATCTACGCTATGGGTCACTAGACTGGCAAAGGGGCCCGCTGGAATAAACCAATAGTGTTGCCCTTGATATAAAACAGCCGACTGAAAATCCTCTTCTATAAATGGCAGCGCTATCTTGAGAAGGCTGGCTGATTCAGTCGATGTCAGATCTACCTGATTTTGACCCATCAAAATGAGATGGTCACGAGTAGCGTGTAAATGAACGGGCTGTAAGCAGGAAATGATTTCTTGAGGGTTCAACGGCTGACTGGACTGTCCTAGTAGCAGAACAGGAGCTATCGGCACTAAATCCCCCAAAAGAAATCTTTCATGAGGCAAGCCTTGGGGTGGACCTTCTACCCCTTGTGTCTTCTGAGAATCCAGGGCATCTTCCCCTGAAACCATCAGGGTAAAGCGTTTGCTAAGCTTTTTGGGGGAATCTACATTCACTATCATTTCCCTGATTTTAGGTGGCATTTAGATATTCCATCAGTTTGTTTGGCCGATTGTCTAAACTGTAGCCATGTTGAGACTTCCAATCGAGCTAGAAATTGGCCTGCGCTATACCCGATCTAAGCGTCGTAAGACGGTAGGTAAGCGTGATGGCTTCCTATCCTTTATTTCGGGTATTTCGACCGCTGGTATCGCATTGGGTGTTGCCGCATTGATCGTGGTGCTCTCGGTCATGAACGGATTTCAGAAGGAGGTACGTGATCGGATGCTTTCCGTCTTATCGCATGTTGAGATTTCGGCACCTGATGGCTTGGCTAACTGGGAGCCCCTCGCATTAAAAGTAGCAGCCCAACCTCATGTTGTCGGGGTTGCACCAATGGTCAGTTCGCAAGGTCTTCTCACTCGCGATAACATGATGCGCGGAGTATCCATACGTGGAATTTCACCTGCAGATGAAGGCAAGGTCTCGGATCTGCCAAAACAATTTACTGTGGGTAGTGTGAATGATCTTCAGCCTGGTAGTTTTGGAGTGGCACTGGGTGCTCAACTGGCATCGATTGTGGGTGCTCGTGTAGGCGATCGCATTAATTTAATTGTTCCCGAGAGTGATTTAACTCCAGCGGGTGCAATGCCCAGAATGCGCGCACTGACAGTGGTGGGGATTGTGGATAGTGGTCATTACGAATATGACAGTTCCTTAGCCATCATGCATTGGAAAGATGCCGCCGCCTTATTGCGATTGCAGGATCCATCAGGTCTGCGTGTCAAAGTAGATGATATGCAGCGCGCTCCGGAAGTGGCTAGTGAGTTGGCGGCAGTGGTGCCACAAGCCCTTTGGGTAACTGACTGGTCTCGCTCTAATCGTAATTGGTTTGCAGCAGTACAGACCGAAAAGAAAATGATGTTCATTATCTTGACTTTGATTATTGCGGTGGCTGCATTTAATTTAGTTTCCACATTAGTGATGACTGTGAATGAAAAACAGGCTGATATTGCTATTCTTCGCACCATGGGTGCCAGCCCAG
>JBILYO010000055.1:0-11333 GCA_044377685.1 Polynucleobacter sp.
AGCAAGAACGGCTCAATTTGAATTAAGTTCACCAGAAATTATGGGAAGCCGGATTGAATCCATCTTGAAATTTGATGTGAGTGCTGATCTTAGAAAAATCAAGACGCCTACATTGGTCATTTGCGCTGAAGATGATCTTTTAACCCCAGCGTACTTTTCTAAAGAGATGGCGACACTGATACCCAATGCGCAATTAATCCTTTTCGAAAAGGGTGGGCATGCTTATTCCAGAAGCAATCCCGAGCAATTTAATAAACTCGTTTTGGACTTTATTCATAGTCAATCCCATTGAATACTGACTTAAGTTATTTAGCTGCCCTAAAACAGTGTTTTTAAGCAGTTTGACCCCCTTGAATTCCCCTACTTAGACCGCATATATTGTGCAGGTAACAAAATTCCCTAAAGTAGGGATAATGCATTGATTCGCCTATCCGTAGGCGGCTAAGCCATCAAGGAGTTTTTATGAAAATGCGTAAAGTAACGAATCTTTTCCTGAGC
Organism: Polynucleobacter sp.; assembly: GCA_044377685.1. Classification (GTDB taxonomy): domain Bacteria; phylum Pseudomonadota; class Gammaproteobacteria; order Burkholderiales; family Burkholderiaceae; genus Polynucleobacter. Next base: position 499 of record JBILYO010000055.1, read on the forward strand.
ATATTTGCGGCAATGACTTTGCTGATGAGTAATGCTGTCTTTGCAGAAGCCACATTATCTGAGATATATCAGACAGTGCAAGCAGGGCAACTGACTAAAGCTGATGCCATGATTAAAGAGGTTTTACAAAATCATCCTAATAGTGCTAAAGCACATTACGTTGCTGCAGAGATCAATGCCAAGCAAGGTAAATTGGATGCAGCACGCAGCTACCTTCTGAAAGCGGAAAGCTTGGCGCCAGGATTACCGTTTGCACAAGCAGGCTCAGTGCAAAAATTGCAAACGCAATTAGCAAGTTCAGCAGCTATTCCTAGCGTCGGCGCGACTTCTATTTTCAGTAGCCCTTTGTTTTGGGGTTTGATTGCCATTCTAGTAGTTGGCATCATCATGGCTTTAAAGCGTCGTAAGCGCGATGCGGCTCAGATGTATAACTCCCCAGCTGCTGGTAACCCTGGCACTCCTGGTGCTCCCAGCGGCCCTGGTGCCCCCGGTGGCCCTGGTGCTCCCGGCGGTCCTGGCGCTCCTGGTGCACCTGGCGCACCTGCTGCTGGTAGCGGCTTGATGGGTAGCTTGGCAACGGGTGCTGCTTTAGGTGCAGGCATGTATGCTGGTCAAGCTTTAGCTGGTCACTTAATGGGCGGTCGCGATAATAACTTTGGTAACTCTAATACTGCTAACCCTAACCTGACTCAGGTAGGCGGCTCTCCACTGGGTGATCAGAACTTTGGTGTGCGTGAAGGCTCATGGGATGATAGTGGCGCTAGTGGTTGGGATGATAGTGGTGGCGGTGATTTTATGGATGATGTCTAAAACATCCTCTTTATCGCTCAGTAAACTGCAGTAAACACTAGTATTGAATAAAAAAACCACCGAAGTAACTCGGTGGTTTTTTACTTCTGAAGAACAAATCCTAGATGATTTACTTAATCATTCCAGCATTCTTCGCATCTTCCATTGCTTGTACAGTTTTCTCTTTCATAAATGCTGGCATTTTTGCCAAAGGCACATCTACGATGACAAAGCCTGAATCCTCTAGTTTCTTTTTGGTTTCTGGGTCTGCATTCAGTTGTGCAAAGTAGTCAGATAACTTTTGTTGAAGTATGAGAGGTGTCGCCTTGGCAACGGCTACGCCACGATAGGCCCCATCTACCCAGTTCAGGCCTAACTCTTTAAAGGTGGGCACATCGGGTAGTGCAGGGTTCCGTTTCTCAGTAGCAATAGCTAGTGTGCGCACTTTCCCTTTTTGCTGAATAGCCAGCGGTAAATAACCCATAGCGCCATCTACGTGCATTCCAATTAAGGCGGTAATTAAATCACCCGTACCTTTGAATGGTACGTAATTGATTTTGACGCCAGCCAATTTATTGAGTCGCTCTACTGCCATATGGTTTGCTGAGAACTGTGCTGAACCTGCTAAAGATAGCTTGCCAGGATCTTTTTTAGCTGCTGCAATAAATTCCTGATAGGTCTTATAGGGGCTATCAGCAGAGACCATCAAGGCATCTGGAGTGAAGTGGTAGTAGTAGATCGCATTAATATCTTCAGTCTTATATTGAATGCCCTCTTGTAAGGGCTGCAAGATAGTGTGCGGGATATTGACACCCACTACAGTAGTTCCGTCGGCAGGGTAGGTGTTGAGAGCGCTCCAGACAAGTGCGCCACCAGCGCCAGCCCGATTCATCACTACCATCGGCTGCTTAAATTTTTTGGCAGAGATATCAGATTGATAGCGTGCCACTAAATCAGACTCTCCTGCTGGAGGAAAGGGGATGATGTACTGAATGGTTTTATCTGGAAACGGTTGTGCGTTCGCTCCTGATAAGAGACCGAATGTGAACAAGACAATACTGATTAATCGTAATACGTTCATTTTGATACCTCCTTGATAACTGCATTAGTAACATCGCTCATCATGGCAGTGCCACCGAGATCGCGAGTATGTAAATTTGGATTGGCCGTCACTTTTTCGATGGCATCCATGAGCTTGGCTCCTAAGAGCGGCTCCCCTAAAAAATCGAGCATCATGACCGCTGACCAGAAGGTCCCAATCGGATTAGCAAGTCCCTTACCCATAATGTCAAAAGCAGATCCGTGGATGGGCTCAAACATCGATGGATAGCGCCGTTCAGGATCGATATTGCCAGTAGGTGCAATCCCTAAACTACCCGCTAAGGCAGCTGCTAGATCACTGAGTACGTCCGCATGTAAATTAGTGGCGACAATCGTGTCTAGAGACTGCGGACGATTAACCATGCGGGCTGTCGCAGCATCAACTAATTCTTTATCCCAAGTGACATCCGGAAATTCTTGTGCAATTTGCACTGCAATTTCATCCCACATCACCATGGCATGGCGCTGTGCATTTGATTTGGTAATGACGGTCAGATGTTTACGAGGGCGTGATTGCGCTAGTTTAAAAGCGTAGCGTTGTATACGTTCAACACCAACACGCGTCATCACGCTCATATCAGATGCCACCTCAATTGGATGGCCTTGATGGGCTCTACCACCCAAGCCAGAGTACTCACCTTCAGAGTTCTCGCGCACGATCACCCAATCTAGTTGATCGGGTTTGCAGTTGCGTAGCGGGGATTCAATACCAGGCAGGATACGGGTAGGGCGGACATTGGCATACTGGTCAAAGCCTTGACATATTTTGAGGCGTAAGCCCCATAAGGTGATGTGGTCTGGAATCTTAGGATCACCAGCTGAGCCAAATAAGATTGCATCTTTAGAGCGCAAAGGCTCAAGACCATTTTCGGGCATCATGATGCCGTGTTTGCGGTAGTAATCACCACCCCAATCAAAGTGCTCGAATTCAAAAGCAACTTCAGGATGTTTTTTGCTTAATGCGTTTAAGACTTTTTCACATTCAGGAATCACCTCTTTACCAATTCCGTCACCCGGAATAGAGGCTATTTTGTACATCTTCATCTGTCTCTCGCTGTTCTTTTGATAGAGGTATTGCTCTACCCATTATGGGAGGGCTAGCCGATCAAGGAACTTGGGGTTTGTAGCTAGAAAACCCAAATGGATACATCAAAAACAACAAATATCACCTCATTTTGATGGTTTTTACATATACTGTATAAATATACAGTATATTAATCACTATGACACCAGTTATGCATCCTACAAAAGTCACCTTAAGCCAAGCGCCACAAGCCTTGGCAGCCCATTTTGCCGCCTATGAGACAAGGCTATTAAGCCATCGGATTTCTGCTGGATTTCCAAGTCCAGCGGCTGATTACGCCGAAGAGGGGCTAGATCTCAATCATTACCTCGTACAGAACAAGCCGGCCACCTTTATGTTCACCGTGAAGGGTGACTCGATGATGGGCGCCGGAATTTGCGATGGCGATAAGGTGGTAGTGGACAAAGCCCTCAAGCCAAAACATAAAGATATTGTGGTGGCCGTGGTTGATGGGGAGTACACCATTAAGCGCCTTTATCAATTACGTGGTCGCATCGAGCTCCAACCTGAAAACCCAAACTATCAGCCCATTACCTTTAATGAAGACAATGAGTTACAAATTTGGGGCGTCGTCGTTGGGGTGGTTCGCAAGTACAGCCATTCCAGTGCTAGAGGCGGTAAGTGAGATGAGTGATCATTTGACCAATCCACTGTTTGCGCTCGTTGATGTCAACAACTTCTATGTTTCTTGTGAGCGGGTATTTGCCCCTAAGTTAGAAGCAGTGCCGATGGTGGTGCTTTCGAATAATGATGGTTGCGCGGTAGCGCGCAGCGCCGAAGTAAAAGCACTGGGCGTGAAGATGGGGACACCTTGGTTTCAGATGCAAGACCTGGCCAAGAAACATGGCATTCAGGCTTACTCATCTAATTACACCTTGTATGGCGATATGAGTAATCGCGTAGTGCAGGTATTGAGAAAATTTACACCAAATTTAGAGGTGTACAGCATCGATGAAAGTTTTCTGCAAATTGAAACCGTCCTCAAGCAATATCCTGACACGATTGCTTTAGGGATGATCATGAAGCAGCAGGTCAAAGACACTACCGGTTTACCAGTGTGCGTTGGTATTGGTGCTAGTAAAACCTTAGCAAAATTTGCTAATCACTTAGCTAAAAAGCATCCACAGTTTTCTGGGGTGTGCGATGTTGAGGTGATGCCTAAGTCTGAGCTCTATCAATGGATGAGCGAAACCCCAGCATCGGAAGTGTGGGGCATTGGGCGCCAATTAACCAAGAAACTCAAGGTACTAGAGATTTATACCGTGTTTGACCTATTACAAGCTTCACCACAGGCGATGCGTCAGCAATTTGGTGTGGTCGTAGAAAGACTTTGCTATGAGCTACGTGGCACCTCTTGCTTGAAATTAGAAGAAGTCGCACCCGCTAAACAGCAAATTATTGCATCTCGCAGTTTTGGTAAGTTAGTGACTAAGCAAGAAGAACTTGCCCAGTCAGTTGCTACGCATGCTGCGAGAGCTGCAGAAAAATTGCGCAGTCAAGACTCGGTAACCGGTGCTATCACGGTCTTTATTCAGACCAATCCGTTTAAGCAAAACGAGCCACAGCATCATCAAAGTATCACTATTGCTCTCAGTGATCCAAGCGATAACACAGTGACTTTGACAAACTCTGCCTTGAAGGGTCTTCAGCAGATTTATCAAAGCGGCTTTCGTTATAAAAAGGCAGGCGTCATTCTCAATCTCATTGCAGATAAACCGACTATCCAACAATCACTATTTGAGGATATCGAGAGCAAAGGTAAGTCAGCCGATTTAATGCATGCAATGGATGCAATTAATTCGCGCTTTGGTAATGCCGTCATTCGACTCGCAGCATCTGGCACTAAACAAGAGTGGCAAATGCGATCAAACAATAAGTCACCTAACTACACCACGCAGTGGGATGAGTTACCGGTGGCGCAATAAATCATTTCAACAGCAATCAACCCACTTAGGAGAAAAACATGGACGTACTCAATCACTTCAACGGGATTTCACTGGCCATCATCATGGTGCTTTCCTACTGCGCCGTATTAAAAAACACCCAGCGTGACCAGAGCTTTAAAGGGGCGATTAAGTCACTTTTGAGCTTCTAAGTAGGGTGGTCAATCTCGGGATGTAGATTGCTTAAAAAATAGGCAATCTTCCTAGGCCCCCTGTTTAAAAGGGTCAAATTTGCAGTTTTTTGGGAAAATACAAAAAATGTGTGCAAATTTCATAATTGTTCTTTAAAATGGTGCAATGCAGTAATTGCAGTGCACCATTACGAACAATCAGTAAATACCCATACAGGAGAATGACCATGTTTCAAAACACACTAAATACAACTTTGACAGCTGCTCAAGCTAAATCACTTGAGTCCGCACAAACGATCGCTACATTGACCGTGCAAAGCGTAGAAGCAATTGCAGCAATCAACTATGACGCAGCTAAGGAAGTAGCTACTACTGCTCAAGCTAAATCAGCAAAATTGATTCAATTGAAAGATCCAAAAGCTGCTTTAGAAATGTTTGATGCTGAAACAGCTCAAGAAGCTGCTGCTCATGTTGTTGGCTATCAAAACAAAGTAAACAAAGTATTGCGTAAGAACAGTAAAGAAGTTGTTAGCTTGATTGACTCAGCAATTGATGATTCAAAAGCAGATTTGAAGAAATTCATTAAAGAAGCAACTACTCAAGCTCCTGCTGGTTCAGAGGCATTTGTATCTGCATTTAATAGCGTATTTGAAGCAACTTTAAAGAGCTTTGATCAAGCACGTGCTACTTCACAAGATGCCTATGCAAACTTTGAAAAGTCTGTAGATGCTGCAATGAGCTCTTTCCAGGGTCAGGTTGCTCCAGCTACTAAATCACGTAAGCAAATCTCTGCTTAATTAGTAACTCGCTTTACTGAAAAAGCCCCATAATTGGGGCTTTTTTATTGGCTGAAAAAGATCCGCTAAAGAGATACATCAAAGGAGATACATCAAAGCCAGCCAGCCTTATGAATATCCTCTTCTATGAAAGAGAGCGCTTGCGCGCCAGTTTGTGCGCTAGAGCCCACACCATTCTTGCCGACAATAAAATCTCGATTTTTGGAGATATAGATGTGCAGGTAAAACTCATTTTTATGGCTACCCAAGACCATTTGCAGAATCGGCTCTTTACTAGCCCGATCATAGGATTCGGTAAAGGTGGAGTAGGTAATGTAATCACCATGTTTTTTGGCCAAACGAAATATGAGATTGCTAATGCCTTCAACGAGCAAACAATATTCCTGATGAAATGCAGGATGACTGATTCGAAGATCTTCTATTGCAATCGCATGTAGGGCGCTATTTGCCATGGCAAAAAATATCCAAGTAATTTCTACAATCAATATACGCCTTAGAGCTAGGCATCGGAAGCCTTTTTAATACTGCGGTGCCACATAAGAAGTGGCAGAAAAGCCCATTTAGCGGTTGCAGATGAGGGGGGTAATATGAAACATACCTATCCTGCTTGGGAGGAGGGCGCCGCTATGCACCTTATCTTAAGGTCTTGAAATACGCAAAATCAGCCCCAAATAATGACAATTGATCTTTTTATAGGAAATAGAAATGACTGTTGCTACTAAAGAAACTCTCGGATTTCAGGCTGAAGTAAAACAACTTCTGCAGTTGATGATCCACTCCTTATATTCCAATAAGGAAATTTTCCTACGCGAGCTGATCTCGAATGCTTCAGATGCAGCCGATAAATTACGTTTCGAAGGCATTGCCCATCCAGATTGGTATGGTGATGACCCTGAAGTCAAAATCAAGATCGAGCTTAATAAGGAGGCTAGAACGCTGACCATTGCTGATAATGGCATTGGCATGAGTCGCGAAGAGGTCATTAGTAACCTAGGCACGATTGCCCGCTCTGGCACTAAAGAATTCTTTTCCAAACTATCGGGAGATCAGCAAAAAGATGCAGCCTTAATTGGCCAGTTCGGTGTGGGCTTTTATTCAGCTTTTATTGTTGCCGACCGCATCACGGTAGATACACGCCGTGCAGGACTGCCTGCATCAGAGGGCGTGCGCTGGGAATCAGATGGTTCGGGCGAATTTACAATCGAGACAATTGATCTTCCACAGCGAGGCACCTCAATTACCTTGCATTTACGCGAAGGGGAAGATGATTTTCTGAATAGTTATCAGCTCAAGTCCATTATTCGTAAGTACTCAGACCATATTTCTTTGCCGATCCAGATGCGTAAAGAAGAGTGGGATGCTGATAAAAAAGAGCAGGTTATAAAGGATGAGTTAGAAAATATTAACCAGTCTTCGGCATTATGGGCTCGCAATAAGTCTGAAATTACTGAAGAGCAGTACAACGAGTTTTATAAGCACCTCTCGCATGATTTTGAAAATCCGCTGTGCTACTCACTGAATCGTGTAGAAGGTAGAAGTGAATTCACCCAGCTACTCTTTGTGCCTACTAAAGCCCCTTTTGATCTGTGGGATCGCAATAAGCGCGGCGGCATTAAGCTTTATGTAAAACGCATCTTTATTATGGATGACGCTGAAAAGCTCATGCCCATGTATCTGCGTTTTGTGACTGGTGTCATTGATTCAGTTGATTTGCCATTGAACGTTTCCCGTGAAATCTTACAAGAGTCACGTGACATTAAAGTTATTCGCGAGAGCTCTACCAAGCGTGTTCTGAGTATGCTTGAGGAACTTGCCAATAGCGAAGATGAAGCTAAGAAAGAAAAATATCGCACGTTCTGGACCCAGTTTGGTCAAGTGCTCAAAGAAGGTGTTGGAGAAGATCAAACAAACCAGGAGCGCATCCTCAAGTTATTACGTTTTGCAAGTACCCATACCGATTCTGCTGAGCAGACAGTATCTTTAGCTGACTATGTCTCACGTATGAAAGAAGGCCAAGATAAGATTTACTACGTCACGGGTGAAACATTCAACGCAGCTAAAAACAGTCCGCATTTAGAGATTTTCCGCAAGAAAGGCGTCGAAGTGCTCTTGCTATCCGATCGTGTCGATGAGTGGATGCTTTCTTTCATAACTGAGTTTGACGGCAAGCAATTGGCTTCAGTTGCCAAGGGCGGCTTAGATTTAGGAAGTCTGAGTGATGAAAAAGAACAAAAAGCGCATGAAGAAACCGAGAAACAGTTTAAAGACTTAGTTGAGCGCATGAAAAAAGTTTTAGAAGATAAAGTCAAAGATGTGCGCGTGACTTTTCGCCTTACTGATTCTCCTGCCTGCTTGATTGCCGATGAGAATGAACTCTCCGGCAATTTGCTGCGCATGCTCAAAGCGGCTGGTCAAAATGCTCCTGATATGAAACCAATCTTAGAGATTAATCCTGAGCACCCATTGCTGTCCAAACTTAAAAATGATGATCAGCATTTTGATGATTGGACTAATCTCTTATTTGATCAGGCCTTATTGGCCGAAGGTGGTCAGTTAAATGATCCAGCAAGTTTTGTAAAGCGGATGAATCAATTACTGTTAAATTAAGCGATTAAACCTTACAAAAGTAACGCAGGGCAGAAATTCAGATTCACAGAAGTAAAAAACTAACAATTAGCAAATCTGATAATGACTAGGGCCTTCGCGGAGGCCCTAGTCATTCTGTTGTTAAAGAGTCTATTGCTTGAACTGATTGCTGATGTGCCTACTTCATCTTCACCAGCTTCTCAACATCCCTCATTAATGAGCTAGTTAAGTCTCGCAGTTCTGTAATGGTGGACTCTTCAATCTCAAGATAGCCCTCGTATTCAGCTAGGTTTCTCTTCTGATGGGCCAAATCAAACGCCCTCCATTTGTTAGCTGGCCACGCTAGCGTATCGCCAAGACACTGGAAGACCATAAATCGATTCTCGCTTCTGTAGCCATGCCAGCGAAGGGCAGCTACCGCGGCGCCGTGAGCGGCATTGTAGGCAGAGGTAAATCGACCTTCTATAGACATCTCTTGTATCTGTGAATCTAATAAGCGCCTATGGGAGATCTCGAGCATTCGCCCAATTTCTTCTTGATCACAGGGTTCTTGCTTGAGGTGTCCATTTTTGAATAAGTTATCTAGATTTGGTTTAGTCAATTGCAGCACCATACACAACAATAGTAGGGAGTGCTAAAACTTTGTTAACAAATGAGGTGCGCTCAGCACGACGACTTTCAAATTCTTTGGGTGTGTAGCAGGTAGTATTAATTTTTCGTCCTATCTTAGATTCAACTGGGGTGAGTAGATCCAATATTTTACCAAGACGTAAATTCTTACCGACCAACATCAGATCAATATCACTACTTGCTGTATCAGTATTTTTTGCAACTGATCCATAGATCAAAGCGTGTTCTAAATTTTGATGAAGTGGGACTAATGCAATACTAATTTCATGATCAATACCCAAAGTTTTTTTAACAAGACTATGAAGCTCTTGGTAAACGGGTGACTTCTGATTGGCTTTAAATATTCTTAAATTGCCAAATTTTTTAGAATTAACAATTCCACTTTCAGAAAGTCGATTGAGTTCTCGCTGTAGTGATGCGCTACTCAATTGAGTAAGGCGCAAAAGTTCGCTGAAATGGAATTCTCGTTCAGAATGACCAAAGATCCATCCTAAAACTTGGCTTTGGCTGCTAGTAAACAGTGCGCTGGATAGTGACATAGCTAAATATTAGCATGATCGTGCTAAAAATGAGTAAATAAGGTAAAAACTAGATCAATTCATTCCTACAAGCAATTCATCCTCATTCCCTAGGTTTTCAATATCTAAAGCTCTACGCTGAATCTTTCTATCTAGGGGAGGATTCAGTTTGCGAGTTTCTATTGAGTGTTGCCACAAACAATTACAGCTATTTAGAGTTTCGCTAGATGCGCGAACTATCCTAGTCCTGCTCCTTATATGGATGATCTGGGGGATTATGCGTTTCCTACGCATTCTTTAATTATTTGTTGTTACAAATAATTACTTGATTGTTGAATAATTTGTTACTACAATTAAACTTAGATATAGAGTTTGATGAGCAAAAGCGTATTCAGACTCTATTAAACCGTGACTTAGATTTTGCTCGTACTGGAGAGGTCTTTAGTCGCACCATTCATACCTTTGAGGATCAGCGAGAGATTTACGGCGAGAAACGATTTATTACTCTTGGATTTTTAGATGGTCGCTTGATTGTGGTGGTTTGGACTATCCGAGGTATGAAGAGAAGAGTGATTTCGATGAGGAAAGCGAATGAACGTGAAATTAAAGAGTACACACAAGGAATGGGTTGATCCTGATGACGCCCCTGAAATAACCGCAGAAGATTTAAAGCGTGGCATATGGGCTATTGATGGAAAGGTAGTTTCTGAGAATGAGGGCCGCAATGCATTTGCAAAAAAATTACGGGGTAGGCCTGTTGGTAGTGTGAGCAAATCGCCTAAAAAGTTAACGACTATTCGCTTATCTGCTGAGGTCATTGAGCAGTTCAAGTCTGCAGGTGCTGGCTGGCAGACAAAAATCGACTTAGCTCTGAAAGATTGGCTCTTAACTCACAGACCCTAATCTTCTAGATCATTGGGAGACTGAGGTATAGCGAGTTTTTCTAATAAGGAGGGCGGTAAAACTTCTTTTGCTGACTTAAATTGCTTGATGTCCTCAGAGGTCAACTCGCGAACTTCACCGCTCTCATCAATTAAGGTCATTTTTGTATTCATCTCTTTTTTGAGGATAGGTCTTTGAGGGTTATAGACTGAAGTAAGGATGGACGAGCCTGACCCCCGGCACTGGCGGAAATTGGGTTTGGCTGCTCCGTTCCCGACCTGACCAGGTTATCCAACCCACCATGCGGGGAGGCCCGTCCAATTCCATTTTAGCTTGTTAGAATGGATGACATGACAGCACTAGCATTGGCCCGC
>JBILYO010000198.1:0-3784 GCA_044377685.1 Polynucleobacter sp.
AAGTTTTCAATTCTATTTTTAGCGATAGGGTTCATTCGATCCTAAATTATGAAAATTCTTGCGATAGATTAAATACTTTAGGTCACATTACTGCTAGTGGCTTAGTTATTAAAGATGGCGCAGTATTGCTTATCTTTCATCCTTATATCAAAAGTTGGTTGCAACCTGGAGGTCATGTTGACGATGGAGAGTCTCCAGTTGATGCTGCTATTCGTGAGGTATATGAAGAGACTGGGCTTATTTGCGTTTTAGATTCGGAAGATCCTGAGCCAATCGATATTGATGTCCATGAAATTCCGGAAAATCCCATGAAGGGTGAAGATGCTCATTTGCATATCGATCTACTTTATTGCCTAAGGGTCTCTCGTCAAGAGAAATCTGCTGAAGACATTGCTTGTGCTTGGATTCCTTTTGACCAGATTGAGAGTAATCGCATTAAACGGGCATTAGCAAAACTAAATTACGCCCCTAGCACCTCTAATAACTCTGTCTCAAGTTGAATTTGTAGCTTAGGATTTTTGCTTAAGTTCATTGCGTCTAGCAAGAGCACATCTTCTACTCGTTCTCCAAGCGTGTTAATGCGTGCGGTATGAATCGATACCTGATGCTTTGCCAATACTCTAGAGATCGTATAGAGTAGACCGGTCCGGTCGCTAGCGGACAATGCCAGCGTGTAGTATCTGCCACGATCATCGGGGACCATATGGACTCGTGGTTGAATGGGAAAAGTGCGGGATTGTCTGGAGAGGCGTCCCATACTAGGGTTGGGTAGTGGCCCAGCATTCGTTAACGCTGCCGATAATTCAAACTCGACCAATTGAATGATGTCACGATAACTTCCGCCTTCATCAACTAAGTTACTGCCTGAGATTTGAAAGGTATCCAAGGCATAGCCATGACGAGTCGTATGAATTCGAGCATCCCAAATTGAGAATGCATGTCTTTCAAAGTAGGCGCAGATTCTGGCAAAGAGATCTTCTTGGTCTTTCACATACACCGCAACTTGAAGTCCCTCGCCAATTGGTGAGAGGCGCGCGCTGACGATGGGCTGTTCGCTATTCACTTTATTGAAAAGGTGTCGTGTCAGCCAGGCAATATCCTCTGAGTCCTGTCTTAAGAAGAAGGCTACATCAAGTTGCTTCCAGAGATCCTCATAAGCGTCATCCTGAATGCCATATAAACGCAATTTAGTACGAGACTCTTCCTGGTGATGTGCCAACTCTGAAGAAGCATCGGGTTTAGCGCCACCCAAGACTCGGAGCGTGGCGCGATAGAGGTCCTCTAGAAGTTTTCCCTTCCAGGCATTCCATACCTTAGGGCTCGTACCACGTACGTCGGCCACAGTTAATAAATAGAGTGCAGTAAGGTGACGCTCATCACCTACTTTTTTAGCAAAGGCTCTGACCACATCTGGGTCGCTAATATCTTGTTTCTGTGCCGTCTGGCTCATATTAAGATGCTCTGCAACCAGCCATACCAATAGTTCGGTATCTTTTTTATCTAAACCATGCTCTCTAGCAAACTTTCGCATCTCTACTTTACCCAATTGGGAGTGATCACCGCCACGTCCTTTGGCAATGTCATGAAAGAGAGCTGCAATCACTAGTAGCCATGGCTTCTCAAAATGGGCAATCAAGCCGCTACAGAATGGAAATTCATGAGTGTGCTCAATCACCATGAAGCGACGAACATTGCGTAACACCATCAAAATATGTTGGTCGACCGTGTACACATGAAATAAGTCATGCTGCATCTGTCCAACAATTCTTCTAAATACAGGTAAGTAGCGCCCTAGAACACTAGTGCGATTCATTAACTGAAATGCGCGGCTAACACCATCGGGTTGCTGAAGAATCTCAATAAAGAGAGCACGATTCAAGGGATTAGCGCGCCACTTACTATCCATTTTTTGGCGGGCGTTATAAAGGGCTCTAAAAATAGTGGCAGAAAGACTCTTTACATTAGATGTTTGTGCAAAAACTAAAAACGTTCGCAGTATTTGCTCGGGATGTTTTTGATAGAGCTGTGGATCAGTGATATCCAGAACGCCCTGTCTTTCAATAAAGAATTCATTGCCCTCACCGGAAATGGAGTGAGTGGTTTTCGATTCTTGGGGAAATAGTAAAGCTTCAATATTTTGAAGAAGGACATCGTTTAACTGAGTCACTGCTTTAGCTGCCCAATAGTAGCGACGCATAAGCGCTTCGCTAGCCAGGCGGGGGTTATCAATTTGGATGCCCATTGAGGCAGCTAGCGCGGCTTGTAAGTCAAATGCCAGCACATCTTGCCTGCGCCCTGCTAATAAATGCAAATTGGCACGCAAGGTTTCTAAAAAACGTTGATTGCGATTCAGTTCAGTTAATTCACGATAAGTTACTAGGCCAGCTTGATTTAAATCTTTAAAGGTATTGCCAAGTAGTGCAGCCTTACTTACCCATGAAATAATTTGCAAATCGCGCAGACCCCCTGGACTTTCTTTGCAATTAGGCTCAAGAGAGTAGGGAGTATCTTGATATTTATAATGACGTTGGATTTGTTCGGCTTGTTTTGCTTGAAAAAAAGTCTTAGGGTCCAAGGATGATTCAAAGATCTTTGCAAATTCTTTAAAGAGTTGCCTCTTGCCACAGATTAAGCGAGACTCAAGCAGAGAGGTTCTTACGGTGATGTCTTGTTCTGCCTCAGAGATGCACTCTGAAACAGTTCTGACAGAAGAGCCAATTTCGAGACCGGTATCCCAACACTGAGCAACAAATTGCTCAATTCTTTTAGATAGTGCTTCTATTTGCTGGGGATCTTCCGGAAGCAATATCAAAATATCAATATCAGAGTATGGAAATAAAGCCCCCCTACCAAAACCACCCACCGCAACGAGTGCAGCCTCATTGTTTAGGCCGCAACTATCCCACAAAAGACTTAGGTGTTCATCACTCAGTTTGCTTAATTGCTTGGTCAGTTTGCCAATGACTTGAGTTTTTTTAAACTCACTGTAGGCTATTTCTCGTGCAGCTCGAAGGCTAGCTGCATCTTTGATATCGCCAGTGGCCAGAGACATGCTCATTGGTTTAGGCGTTAGCTAATGTAGGTCTAAACGAGAGGTCCTTGACGCAATCAGGTGCAGGGTTACTTCCTTGGGACCATGTTAGGACCTCAACACCATTAGAGGTCACCAGTAAAGTATGTTCCCACTGGGCTGACAAACTTCGATCTTTCGTTTTCACTGTCCATTGATCAGGCATTGTCCTGATTTCGCGACGGCCTGCATTAATCATTGGCTCAATCGTAAATGTCATACCAGCAACTAATTTTTCACCGGTACCGGGGCGGCCATAATGCAAAATTTGAGGATCTTGATGAAAAACTTTTCCAATGCCGTGTCCACAGTATTCCCGCACAACTGAATAGCCTGCTTTTTCAGCATGAGTTTGAATCACGTGCCCAATATCACCTAAAGATACTCCCGGTTTTACTTGTGCAATACCAAGCCACATGCATTCAAAAGTCACTTGTGTAAGCCGTTTGGCTAGGACAGAGACTTCGCCAACCATAAACATCCGGCTCGTATCACCGTAATATCCGTCAGGCGTTATTACCGTGATATCTAAATTGACGACATCTCCATTTTTCAGAATCTTTTCACCAGGGATTCCATGACAAATGACATCGTTAACCGAGGTACAAATGGAAGCAGGAAATGGTGGATAGCCTGGCGGTTGATAATTGAGTGGGGCGGGAATTGTTTTTTGAACATCGCGCATGTACTCATGACAAATACGATCTAATTCTG
>JBILYO010000056.1:0-11163 GCA_044377685.1 Polynucleobacter sp.
GATGATTGCCCCATTGAAAACTTTTTACTACTTTTTTAAACATGGTCATTTTGATCTTTTCCAATTAAGTTCACACCCCATTCACATGAATGTCAGGTGCGTGCTACTTGCGTCGCAGATAAATCAGCGCTACGACACCACTGGAGCGATTGCAGATTACAAGGGATGCCATTCCAGGGAGGCACTGAGCACGTGAGCCCAGAAACTCATTGGAATGACACGATCCCCTAAACGGGTAATCTAAAACGCTCAAAAAAATATGCCACCGCCCTAAGACTGAATCACGAATGAGTCATTCTCAAGACACGATGGCATGGCGATACGGATACGATTTACTTACGGAGACCTAATTTCTCGATCAATGTGCGATAGCGTGCCAAATCCTTGCCTTTGAGGTAATCCAAAAGGCGGCGGCGGCGTGAAACCATCTTCAACAAGCCACGACGGCTGTGATGGTCTTTGGCGTTGGCCTTGAAATGGGGGGTTAATTCATTGATGCGGGCGGTCAGCAATGCAACCTGTACTTCTGGACTACCCGTGTCGTTTGCGCTACGCGCGTTGTCTTTGACGATTTCCGCCGTTTTGATATCAGCAACTGCCATTTTTAAAACTCCTTACTTGCGAACACAAGAGCTTTCACCCTGAATGTGTCGTGCGTTATTAACAAAATATTACAAAAAAGCTTTATAAATCAAAGCCCTCGAATTGTATCAGATAGAGCTAAAACCAACCATCCCTGATGCCTCTATTGGGTAATTATTAGCTTTAAGGCTAATAACAGTTATTAACAATGAATGATAAATTGCTTAAAAATCAATCATCTAAGCGAATTTTTGAGCTATAGCCCCCATTTAGCAGACTTTTTAAGTAAAACCATGAAAAAGACCACAGTTATACCTGCTGCAATAGTTACATTGCTTGCACCAAACCTAGCAAATGCCTCCTTTTTACCCCCAGACATGATTGATGGATTCGCTAACATCATTTCATGGGTTGTTCTCATTGTGTTGCCCGTGGGTTTCATTGCTGCATTTTGGTATGTCCATATCCTTCCAGATACGATTGCCAAACGTAGAGAGCATCCACAAAGGGATGCCATTCATGCCCTTTGCTTACTCTCCCTCTTTGTAGGAGGCTTACTCTGGCCTTTTGCCTACCTTTGGGCGTATACCCGACCTACGATGTACAAACTCGCCTTTGGCACTGATAAATACATGCCTCTAGATAAAGAACGCCAAGAAGAACTAGATGCTGAGGTGAAATAAGCATGGAAGCACTGATTCTAGGCATTTATGCCGGCATTGTTTGGTTGATCTTTTTTAAATACAAATTACTCACCTGGAATACAGCAGCAAAAGTAATCGTTTTTACGATTCCCGTTGTCGGCATGATTACGTTGATATTGCTACTCAATATCTTTTCACCCTCCTCTAGCAATGTTGTTGTCGTTAGGAACTCTGTTGGCATCGTGAGCCAAGTAAAGGGTCGTGTAACCGATGTACCCGTGACAGTAAATCAACGTGTCAAAAAAGGTGATGTCCTTTTTAAGATTGACCCAACTCAATATCAAGCAACAGTTAATGCGTTAAAGGCAAAACTGAAACTAGCAAAGTTACGTGTTAGCGAAAACCAGGCGCTTGTAAAAAGCGGGGCTGGTAATCGTTTTGATTTAGAAAAGGCTGAAGCAGATCTTGCAGAACTTAGCGAACAAATAGTCAATTCTGAGTATGACCTTGAGCAAACTATTGTTCGAGCACCCAGTGATGGCACATTAGTAAACGTGCAACTGCGCCCCGGTGCTTATGTAGCAGCGTTTCCAATTGCTTCCGTGATGACCTTTATGGAAGATACTCCACAAATCTACGCGCTATTTAATCAGAATGAGTTACATCAGATTGAGGTCGGCAATGAAGCTGAGTTTTATATTCCCAGCTACCCTGGAAAGATCCTGAAGGCAAAGGTTGAATCCATCATTCTGGCTGAAGGTCAGGGACAAATCAGCGTCAGCGGTAATCTCCCCACTACTGGCTTGAAAGAAATTCCGGTAAATCGTTTTGCAGTCAAATTGCAGATGGACGATCGTCATGCAGAGTTACTGCTACCAGCTGGCGCTGTAGGTGATGGTGCTGTATTTACCGATCATCTTGCGTTTTTGCATATTATCCGCAAGGTGATGTTACGTATTAGCACTAAGCTGAACTACATCATTCCAAAATTACATTAATAGAGATGTATAAATTACATATGAACTCGTTTCATAAGGCCGCACTCTATTTATGGGGGGCCATAACGTTAAGCGCCTGCACTATTAGTCCTCTGAAAAACAATCAAGAGCTAATAAACCAATCACTACCTAACACAAGCATCCCAAGGCAATTTCAAGCAGATAAAACCAGCGCTCAAGTTTTTTTGAATGTAGATGACGTCTGGCTCAGGCAATTTAATGATCCTGAGCTAAATGACTTAGTAGCAGAAGCATTACAAAATAACCCAAGTATTCAAATTATGGCGGCACGTAGAACTCAGTCTGAAGCCCTAATTAATGCTGCTGGTGGCTCACAATATCCTGGCATTAACGCCATCGGTAATACGGGCAGCAAAATTGGATCTAGCGGAACCGGACTCACAGGTTTTTATATCGGCGCTAATTGGGAGATTGATCTATGGGGTCGTGTACGCACCTCCATTGCAGGAGCAAAACAAAATTCCAAGGCTATTAATGCGGATCAAGAAGCAGCACGTCTCTCCCTCATTGCCACCTTAGCTAAATCTGTTTGGCTTGCACGCAGCTTGCAAGAGCAAGCGCAGTTAGCCAAGGATAATATGGACGCTTATCAAAAAATTTCAGACTTGACACAAGTGCGAGAAAGAATTGGCGCGTCTTCTGCTAATGATGTGGCAAGTGTAAAAATTACTGCCGCTCAAGCACGGGAGCTAGCTTTCAATGCTGCCATGGCAAGAGACCAGGCATTGCGCGCTGTAGAGGTTTTACTTGGACGTTACCCTAAAGCAGAGCAGCTCAAAACTACTAGCCTGCCAGCATTACCCCAACCTGTTGCGCCTGGTTTACCGGCAGATTTACTGGAGCGCAGGCCTGATTTAATTGCCGCTGAAGCCCGTGTCAATAGCGCTTTCTATCTTGCTGATGAGAAGCGACTTGCAAGACTTCCTAAAATTAGTTTGACTGCTGGTTATGGCTATATTAATAGCCAGATCTTTGCTCTGATTAATGGCGCTAGCACTAGCTTTGGCGTCGGCGCCAATGTTGCACTCCCCTTATTTCAGGGCGGAACAATTGAAGCGCAGATTGCTTACCAAAATGCAGAGGCACAAGCAGCACTTGCCAACTACGGAAAAGTAGTTCTTGCAGCCTTTAATGATGTTGAGAATGCGCTGAATGGCGAAACGACATGGCGTGAGCGCAGTACACAGCTGCTAATACAACTTGATCAACAAAAACTAGTTATGAAAAGCACTGAATCCGAATTTCAAATTGGCAGGATTGATCAACGTCAAATTCAACAACAACGCATTAAAACTAACACTACTGATATAAACTGGCGTCAAGGCCAAGTTGATGCTCTAGCTCAGAGGGTCAACTTATATTTAGCCCTCGGCGGTTCAGCCAACTAGATCAATTGGTCTTTGAAGGCATGTTATCAAATCCCTGCTTATAACCCGGCGGATAATGTTGCCACACCTTGCCTCCTAAGCCTTGCTTGTGACCATAATCAAACAAGGCTTGCATGTAGGCAGTATCAAATTCTGATTCATGCGGGAATTTGAAATCAGCGCCAATGAAGGCTAGATTAAAGCTTACGCCATCGAGCTGTGTAGTGTGATAAATACGATACAGATCACCAACGCCTTGTGTCTGAATTAAGCTTGAAATTGCACGCTGGACAATGCTCAAGGTACCACGTTGAGTTTCACGCCATCCAGGATCTAAGCGCGCATTACGAATAATGTATGCATTACGCTCTTTTTGTAATTTCAGATTCAGATCTCTAGAGCGCTGTACTAATGCACTTGGGTAAAGAAATACTTGAGTAGTTGCCCCGCCATCCACATGCATCTCTTGAAAACTTTTACCAACGACTTCAAAGTCAAACATCACTGGGGAAAAAGCGCCGGGAATGGATGCTGAAGCTAGCATCACCTTTCTAAATAACTCCAGAGCCTCTACAGTGCCAATACTGGCAATTTTTCCCATATTCCAGACTACTGGTACGCCAGCATCTAAATTAGTTGTGCCAATTAATAACCAACGCCCATTTATCTCGTATTCATAGGCTACTTTCTTTAGAAAGCCTTCGCCCACGAATTTAGAAATCAACTGATATAGAGGCGTAGTATCAGATAGGCCATCACCAAAAATTCCAGCAATAAATCCACGCTCAATAAAAATATCTCTCGGTCCAATCTGAGTATATACATGACGTAGAACAGGGTCATATTCTTTGCCCATGAATGCAAAAGGCGCAATTAATGCCCCAGTACTAATGCCGGTGACCAAATTAAAATTGGGGCGATCACCACGATCTGACCAGCCCGTTAAAAGACCGGCCCCAAAGGCGCCATCATCGCCTCCACCGGATAAAGAAAGATAGTTAGCTGGTGCATTTAGATGCGCATTATTCCTTCTTATCTGAACAGCCTGAATATCAATTGCCATTTGATCGACGCTAGCTTGGCTAGCAATCATGTATCTAATGCCAGAGAGACCTGCAACTTGTGCAGTCCCCATCTCTTGCGCAGGTACGGCTGATTTACGCTCTAAGCTACTACATGCAGTTAGTGTCAAGATAAATGTAATGCAAAATAAAAGTGGCGATAAGCGCATATGAACCAAAAAGTAACGATAGAAATTAAATGGAGTATAAAGTCAGGAAATGTTAAATGACTGTCACAACACATGGGAATGCAAATGAAATTCAAAGGCATCTGTATATTAGCCTATGGTGTATTAGCCCTTCTTCCGATCAATTCGTTTGCGCAATTTTCCTCAATCTTTGGCCCAGATAAGACAGTGGCCCAACAAAAGGACGATATCCTCAAAAAGAATGATGAGATCTTGAAACATCTTTACAAGGTTCAACCAAAAGCAAAAGAGATTGTCGATAAATCAGTTGGCTATGCAAGCTTTAGTAACTTTGGCATGAAGATTTTGATTGCTGGTGGCGGCACAGGAAATGGTGTTGTCATCAGTAAGTCAGGTGCAAAACCAATCTATATGAAAATGGCCGAAGTTCAAGCCGGAATAGGTCTTGGAATCAAATCATTTCAGAATATTTTCATATTCCAAACCGAAACTGCCTTAAATGACTTTGTAAATTCTGGGTGGACTTTTGGCGGGCAGGTAACAGCAGCAGCTAAATATGAAAAAAATGGTAGCGCCTATCAGGACTCTACAGTCGTAGCTCCCGGCGTATTAATGTACCAATTGACAGATTCGGGCCTTGCCGCTGAGATCACCGGCAAGGGAACTAAATACTACAAAGACTCTGACTTAAATAAGTAAGAACCTTTGTAGCCTATTAAGGCGTCATCTGAGCATTAAGCTTCGCTTGGCTTGGATCA
Organism: Polynucleobacter sp.; assembly: GCA_044377685.1. Lineage (GTDB taxonomy): Bacteria > Pseudomonadota > Gammaproteobacteria > Burkholderiales > Burkholderiaceae > Polynucleobacter. The sequence goes on from JBILYO010000056.1 coordinate 5,581, forward strand.
TGCAGCTTATTTAAGGCCGCCAAGTAGGCTTTTGCGGAGGCTGCAATGATGTCCGGATCAGTTCCAACGCCGTTAACGATTCGACCTCCCTTTGCCAATCTCACAGTGACCTCACCTTGAGATTGGGTCCCAGAAGTAATGGCATTGACTGAATACAACAACTGCTCAGCACCACTTTTAGCGACCCCTTCGATAGCGTTCAAGCTTGCATCAACTGGTCCGTTACCTTCTGCTTCTGAACTCACTTCTTTATCACCCATACGTAAGGTAATGCGTGATTTTGGACGTTCGCCGGTTTCAGAATGTTGGCTCATTGAAATAAATTTGTAGTACTCACCCTGCTCTGAAGAAGCAGTTTCTGACATGATGGCAATAATATCTTCATCAAAAATTTCTGTTTTTTGATCTGCCAAGGTTTTGAAGCGTGTAAAAGCTTCGTTGATATCCGCTTCAGCTTCAACCACAATACCGAGATCATGCAAGCGTTGTTTAAAGGCATTGCGGCCAGACAATTTACCTAAAACAATTTTGTTTGCAGCCCAACCAACATCTTCTGCGCGCATAATTTCATAGGTTTCACGATTTTTCAAAATACCATCTTGATGTATGCCAGAGGTATGAGCAAATGCATTGGCACCAACAACTGCTTTGTTTGGTTGTACTACAAAACCAGTAATGTGCGAGACCATTTTAGAGGCTGGAACAATTTGACTGGCATCAATATCGCAAATTAAATCGAAATAGTCCTTACGAGTTCGCAAGGCCATCACAATCTCTTCTAATGCAGTATTGCCAGCACGTTCACCCAAGCCATTTATGGTGCACTCAATTTGCCGAGCCCCGCCTATCTTCACGCCAGCCAAGGAGTTTGCTACTGCCATGCCCAAGTCATTATGGCAATGTACTGACCAAACTACCTTATCGGAATTAGGAACACGAGTCCGTAAAGTCTTAATGAAATCACCATACAACTCTGGAGTTGCGTAACCAACAGTATCGGGAATGTTAATAGTCGATGCACCCTCTTTAATAACTGCCTCTACTACACGACATAAAAAATCCATCTCTGAGCGATAACCATCTTCAGCAGAAAATTCAACATCATCAGCCAAATTTCGAGCAAAACGAATAGAACGCTTGGCTTGCTCCAACACTTCCTCAGGGGACATGCGTAATTTTACGGCCATATGTAAAGGGCTGGTTGCTAAAAATGCATGGATACGTTTAGCTTTTGCAGCCTTCAATGCATCTGCGGCACGAGTAATGTCTTTATCATTCGCTCTAGCTAAGGAACACACAATCGAATCCTTGACTGCAGCAGCAACCGCAGAAATTGCCTGAAAGTCGCCCTCTGAGCTTGCTGCAAAGCCAGCTTCAATCACATCAACTTTTAAACGCTCGAGTTGACGAGCAATGCGAACTTTTTCATCTTTAGTCATCGACGCACCGGGAGATTGCTCTCCATCGCGCAAGGTGGTGTCAAAAATAATTACTTTATCGCTCATCACTACTCTCCAATTTTTAATGCTTCATTCATTTGTTGCACAATTTCAGTCTTAAAAAAACAAAAACCCCAGCAATTTGCTGGGGCTGGTACGTGGTGGTTAATGATTTATTGAGATCTCATCAACTCAGGCCATACCCGCCCCAAGCTCAAGGCTTAGTGCTAGCAGAAGGAGACCTGATAAAGGTGAGAAGTTCATCAACATGGAATCAATATACCCGAAAATTCTAAAATTAGCTAAAACGCTTCCCGCTGAGGCGCTCCCAGGCCCAAATGACATATCCTGAGATGGAATAGACCACAAAAACACCGAATAAGGTCAAAGGTGGATTTGAAGAAATCAACACAAAGGTCAAAATCATCAAGACCATCACGCCAAATGGCACGCGATAGCGGACATCGAGGGCTTTACCGCTATAAAAGCGGGCATTTGAGACCATGGTTAAGCCAGCATAGACAGCAATGAAAAAGGTAATCCAGGGAATAGCGGTATCGCGCACAGGGATTTTATTGTCATCAGCAAGCCAAATAAATCCAGCCATTAAGGCGCCGGCTGCAGGGCTTGGTAAGCCTTGAAAGAATTTTTTATCAACAACCCCGGTATTGACATTAAAGCGCGCCAATCTCAAGGCGGCACCAGCGCAGTAGGTAAATGCCGCTAACCAACCCCATTTGCCCAAATCTTTTAGCGCCCATTCATAAGCAACCAATGCTGGAGCAACACCGAAAGAAACCATGTCTGCCAGCGAGTCATATTGCTCACCAAAGGCACTTTGGGTATTTGTCATGCGAGCTATACGCCCATCCATACCATCTAAGACTAAAGAAGCAAAGATCGCAATCGCAGCAACCTCAAACTGATGGTTCATAGCATTCACAATGGCAAAGAAGCCGCAAAATAATGCTGCTGTAGTGAAAGCATTGGGAAGTAAGTAAATACCTTTGCTTCGTAAGCGAGGCTTTTGCGGATGCAATTCCTCTACTTCGTAATCAACTCCATCCCCAACTTCATCGGTCCAATCACTTGATGGGCGATCTAAGCGAGATTGAGATAAGCGACTACGATCGATGCGGCCACGACGGCGAAAAGTTGGCAAAATCGTCCTAGTAAAAGTGAGATCTAATTAATCTAGGCCTGGCAAACGAGCCAAAGCAGTATTTGTTGCAAAAACTTTATCTCCAACACTTACCAAAGGTTCTGCAGTGAGGGGTAAATAAACGTCGACTCTAGATCCAAAACGAATAAAGCCATAACGCTCTCCCGCTTTAAGTCGATCACCCACATGGATATAGCAAAGAATTCGGCGTGCTATTAACCCAGCCACTTGTACCAAGGTCACGATTTGACCATTAGCATCAATAACGACTGCATTACGCTCATTTTCGGTAGAAGCTTTATCTAGATCAGCATTCACAAACTTACCTGGGAAATACTGAATTTCTCTTACCAAGCCATTAACCGCACTTCGGTTCGAATGCACATTAAATACATTCATAAACACACTAATTTTGAGCGCTTCACGACCAGCATAAGGATCAGTCGCTTTTGCAACCACAACTATCCGTCCATCCGCTGGGGATAAAACTAAATCGCGACCTAAGGCTGGAATCCGCTGCGGATCACGAAAGAACTGCAGAACAAAAATAAAAATAATCCAAAGTGGCCAAGACCAAGCTAGTCCACCTAGATAGTGAACTAACAAAGCAATGATCCCCACTAGCGCTAAATACGGCCAACCTTCTTTTGCGATAATGGGGTGTGGATACATCATTTTTATTCTGAGCCTTTTATGTAATGCGATTGATGTATTACTTAGTTCTTTGTCTGGTCAACCAATTTGTTCTTAGCAATCCAAGGCATCATGGCACGCAACTTAGCACCAACCACTTCAATCTCATGCTCAGCATTTAAGCGACGACGTGAAATTAAAGTAGGAGCGCCAGCTTTGTTTTCTAAGATGAAGCTCTTAGCGTACTCACCAGTCTGAATATCTTTCAAACACTGACGCATGGCGTTCTTCGTATCTTCCGTAACAATTTTAGGGCCAGTTACATACTCACCATACTCAGCATTATTAGAGATGGAATAGTTCATATTCGCGATACCACCTTCATAGATCAAGTCTACGATTAGCTTGAGCTCATGTAAGCACTCAAAGTATGCCATCTCAGGAGAGTAGCCCGCTTCAACTAAAGTCTCATAGCCAGCCTTAATCAATTCAACAGCGCCGCCACACAGAACAGCTTGTTCACCGAACAAGTCAGTTTCAGTTTCTTCACGGAAATTTGTTTCGATAATACCGGCACGCCCACCACCGTTAGCTGTTGCGTAAGACAGAGCAACATCGCGAGCTGAGCCAGATTTATCTTGATACACAGCGATCAAATGAGGAACACCGCCGCCCTGAGAATAAGTGCTGCGCACTGTATGTCCGGGTGCTTTAGGCGCAATCATGATCACATCTAAGTCAGCACGTGGCTGAACTTGACCATAGTGAACGTTAAAACCATGGGCAAAAGCTAGGGCAGCGCCTTGCTTAATATTGCTATGCACTTCTTGCTTATACACATCAGCGATTTGCTCATCAGGTAAGAGCATCATGACAACATCAGCATCCTTTACTGCTTCAGCCACTTCTTTTACTGCCAACCCTGCATTGGAAGCCTTGCTCCAAGAAGCGCCGTCCTTACGTAAACCCACAGTTACATTAACGCCAGAGTCTTTAAGGTTCAATGCGTGTGCGTGACCTTGTGAACCGTAGCCAATGATAGTCACTTTTTTACCCTTAATGAGGGACAAATCCGCGTCTTTATCGTAAAAAACTTTCATGCTCTTTCCTTGTATTGAAAATATATTGTGTTGCTTAATAAATCAGTTAAAAAAAATTAGACCTTCAAAATTCGTTCACCACGTCCAATACCAGAACCACCCGAGCGAACAGTTTCTAGGATTGATGCGCGATCAATAGAATCAATAAAAGCATCTATTTTGGTGCTATCACCAGTCAGTTCAATGGTATAGCTTTTATCAGTCACATCGATAATGCGGCCACGAAAGATATCAGTAGTACGCTTTAATTCTTCTCGCTCTTTTCCTACAGCGCGAACTTTAATCATCATGAGTTCACGCTCAATGTGAGGCCCCTCAGTCAAATCAAATACTTTAACAACCTCAACCAAGCGATTTAAATGCTTTGTAATTTGCTCAATCACATCATCAGAACCGACAGTAACAATTGTCATGCGAGATAGAGAAGGGTCTTCAGTCGGCGCAACACTCAAGGACTCAATGTTGTAACCACGCGCAGAGAAAAGACCCACTACCCGAGATAAAGCACCCGGTTCATTCTCAATCAAAATAGAAATGATGTGTCGCATTAGAGTTCCTCACTACCCAAAAGCATTTCGGTAATACCTTTACCCGCTTGAACCATAGGCCAAACGTTTTCTTCTGGGTCAGTTTGAAAGTCCATAAATACAGTGCGATCTTTTAAGCGAATAGCCTCTTTGAGTGCACCCTCAACATCTGACTTCTTCTCAATCAGCATCCCAACATGGCCATATGCTTCGGCTAACTTTACAAAATCGGGCAAAGAGTCCATATATGAACTGGAATAGCGCTTGTTATAGGTAAGCTCCTGCCATTGACGCACCATACCTAAGTAGCGGTTGTTTAAAGACACGATTTTGACTGGGGTGTTGTATTGCTTACACGTTGAGAGCTCTTGAATACACATTTGAATAGAGCCTTCACCAGTGATCGCAAAAACATCTTTATCAGGGAATGCCTTTTTGATTCCCATGGCATAAGGCAAACCTACTCCCATTGTGCCAAGACCACCGGAGTTGATCCAACGACGTGGCTTATCAAACTTATAAAACTGGGCAGCCCACATTTGGTGTTGACCTACATCAGATGTAATGAAGGCATCACCGCCAGTCAGTTCGTATAACTTTTGAACAACATACTGCGGCTTCACAATTTGAGAAGTTTCATCGTACTTTAAGCAATCTTTTTTACGCCATTCATTAATCTGCTCCCACCATGCGGCAACTTTCTCACCGTTTTTACGGGGGCC
>JBILYO010000199.1:0-3781 GCA_044377685.1 Polynucleobacter sp.
TAATTTCTGGCCAGATGAGCTGGGCTGCAAGGATGACCCCTACAAGCATGCCAACAATTCCCCAAAGAACAGTCACTAAGGCAAACTGACTGACAACCTTGTAATTGAAGGTATCTTGATTACTCCCTGCGGTAAGTCCCATGGTTTCTCCTTTTTTGTGACCACACAGCGACATAATCCAAATAGACTGGATTGATTATCAAAGTAAGGCTTTAAGGGAGTTTTGATCTAAATCAAAAAGAAAGGGGCAAAATTCAGGTACTGCCGATAGGATCGGAATTAGTTACACCTACACACTAGATATATGACTATTTTCTAGTGTGCTCACCAACTTTAGGCGTTGTTGGTGCATCATCATCCATCAAAATAGATTGGCCTGGCCCTTCTAAATCATCAAACTGACCACTCTTGACTGACCAGTTCAAAATCCAAGCTAAGAGCCCAACCAGCAACAAAGACAAAGGGATCAAAATAAATAAGCTTTCCATCCCTACAGTCTAAGCCTTTCTCAAACGCCAAGCATTTAAAGTTACCGCAAGAGAGGATAGAGACATTCCTATACCAGCAACCCATGGATTGACCCACCCCATCATCGCTACGGGAATGGCTAACAAGTTATAGATCAACGCCCAAAGTAAATTTTCCTTAATAATCATCGCTGTTTTATCTGCTAGTAATAATGTCTTAGCCAGTGGCTCTAGAGAAGCAGCTGTGAGAATTGCATCAGCACCAGCAGCAGCTAAGGGAGCGCCTGCACCAACAGCAATCGATACATCAGCACGCGCTAATAGTGGAGCATCGTTTACACCATCGCCAATTGCCCAAATAAAATGGCCTGCTTTTTGGAGGCGCTCTATATATTCATATTTATCTTCTGGAGTACACCCGCCGAGATAATTTGCAATACCGACATGATTAGCCCACCACGCAACTGTTGCAGGATCATCACCAGATACTAGGTGCACCGTGATGTTCCTCCGCTGAGCGCTCGCTAATAAATCTTCCAAACCATCTCGTGCAGTATCTAAAAAAATAAAACTCGCAATCAATCCATCGTTATCGGCTAGATGCACTTGACCATATTGACCCACTTGAGAGCTTGGCTGAACTCCAATCCAAGAAGCGCTGCCTATGCGGTAGACACCTGAAGACAAGCCCTTACCCAACGTATTAGTGACGGGCTCTGATAAAACAGGGATGAGCAATTGCTGATCTTGAGCAGCACGTAATAAAGAATGCGCCAAAGGATGCTTCTGGCCAGCCTCGAGCGCCACCGCAATCGCTAGCGCTTGCTGAGCATTGACTCCCGGACGTAAGTTCACAATTTCTAGCAGCTCTGGCTGACCCATTGTCACGGTGCCAGTTTTATCAAGCACTAAGTCTGTAGCTTTTACAAGACCCTCCATGACATGTCCACGAACAATCAATAAACCTAACTTAGTGACAGCTCCCTGCGCCGCAGCCATTGCAGTTGGCACTGCTAGTGATAAGGCACATGGACAACTTGCAACCAATACTGAAACTAGAACAGTCCATGCTCGACTTGGATCAAAGTACAACCAAATTGCAGATGATAAAAATGCGCTAAACAATAAAAAGATAACAAAATATGCTGTCCATTTTTCAGCAAGACTGACCATCACCGGCTTAGCCAACAAAGCTTGGTCTAATAATGATGCAATTCCAGCAATTCGAGTAGATTGACCGACCGCCTCAATTTTCATAATGAGTGGGTTGAGAATATTATGAGTACCCGCATAGACGCGATCACCGATTTTTTTCTCAACTGGTTTAGATTCTCCTGTTAGAAGTGATTCATCTAGAGAGCTCACATTTTCGATTAGTATTCCATCTGCAGGCACAACTTCGCCTGGTGAGACTCGCAATATTTCTCCAGGATTGCAATTGACTACTGGCACTAAAGCAACTTCATGGGAAATGGGGTAATCAAGCATGCGCTCGCAGGTTGCAGGTAGTTGCTTGGCTAAAGCTTCAGCTCCACCTTGGGCATCTTGCCTTGCTAATAACTCCACATAGCGCGCCGCCAATATAAAAGCAACAAACATCGTGATGGAATCAAAATAACTTTGGCCAGAACCCATCAATAGATTAATGGATCCAGCAGTAAATGCTAAGGCTAAAGCCAGCGCAATTGGCACATCCATGCCCAACAGATGTGTTTGCTTAAATAACTGAATGCTGCGCCATGCTGCCTGAAATATAGGGCCTGCAGAGTAGACCATGACCGGTACTGTCAAAGCCCAGCTTGCCCAGGCTAACAGCAAGTCATATTCAGCCGTAATGTCATTAGCACCAACATAGGAAGGCCAGGCGTACATCATCACTTGCATCATCCCCAAAAGGGCAACGCCTAATCTAGTTAGTAATTGTCTTCTTTCTTTTTTTGCCCGCTCTAAGGATAAAGAAGGCTCGAATGGCCAAGCCTCGTATCCCACTCTTTCAATTTCAAAGATTAATCTTGCTAAGCTTGTTTGATCAGGTAAAAAACGCACAAGCATCTTTTGGGTCACATAATTGATTTGTACATCGTTGACGCCAGCAGTACGCCGCAGATGTTGCTCACATAGCCAAACACATGCTGCACAACGTATCTTTTCTAAGCGTAGAGTTGTTTCTAGCTCTCCCGCACTCCCGAAGGGACGAGTAAATCGTCCGCGTAAAGATGGATCATCATAGGGCTGCAGTTTTTCTGGGATTTGATTAGAGGCTAAATATTCTGCAGGTTTTTCACCTGCCTGAGCCCTTCGAGCGTAGAACACTTCCAAGCCTTCGCCATGAATAGTTTGCGCAATCGCCATACAGCCAGGACAGCAAAAAGGCTGCGTTACACCACCTAAGTCTGCCTCAATTAATTCACTAGGAAGTATGACGCTAGAGCAGTGGTAACAAGCGAGGCTATCTTTCATCTACTTGTTTTACTACCCCAACCATTTCGATGTTCATAGATAACGAACAGGATGCCCCAAATCACTACCGAAGCGTATGCCCAGATCCAAGAGGATTGGGATTCGCGTGATCCAGAAATATCCAACATAAAACCAAAAATCGCTGGGCCTAATAAACCTCCACCAAAGCCCATAAGAGAGTGCAGCCCCATCGCAGCACCTTTGATATTTTCTTTGGCGCTGATCACTAGGCCTGCAGTCAAAGTAGAAGAATCAGCCATGATAAAAATGGCATGCCCAACGGCTAAAGCAAAGATCAGCCACCAAGATTGGCCTGTAGAACAGGCTAAGGCAATCCCTAAAACCGCACTCGTCACCATCACTATACAAATCCACTTTTGTCTACCAATACGCAGTGCGATTTCATTACCGAGAATAGATGAAGGAACACCAAAGAAATTAACAATACCAGCTAGAGTTGTTGCAGCTAAAAAGAAAGTTTCACCTGTCACTGCAGTACAAAAAGCAAAAAAAGCAACCAGCCAACTTCTTGAGGCAAATAACTCCAAAGAGTGCACGGTGTAACCAAAGATAAATCCAGATGCATTTTTATCTTGTAAAACTAATTTCCATTTATCGACTGGAAAAATATCATGCAGACGAATATTGATAGAGCCTTTCCACTTCTCATGCTGCAAAGGCGGAATCAACAAGAGCACAATTAAAAAAGCACTAAAGGGACCAAGCGCAATAATGCCAAATACATAATGCCAACCAAGTGCACTTAAGATCCAACCAGAACAGAGATAAGAAAAACCAGTTCCAATACCAAAGAAAGCTGTATAAAAAGCAATGTGTCTAGTTAACTCACCGGT
>JBILYO010000200.1:0-3775 GCA_044377685.1 Polynucleobacter sp.
GGCGCAGTAAATCTCCATGCGATTACAAGTAGATAAGATTGCCACCTCTGGCATTAACTCAGAATGTGTACCCCTTAAATAATTGCGTAGATCCAATAACGAATCCTGTAAATCCTCTGGAGAAATCGCAACACTCTCCCGAATATCGATTGGAGCTGTGTGATGATTCACGCCAAGATTGAGTATTTGCATGCTAGCGGCTATTTACAAATAGCTTTCGGTGGATCTAGAAAAATCATGGAGATGATTTTTCCTCTTGATAAGCAATCTGTCAATCAAGATTGACACCTATTTAGGCGTTACTACCTAGGGAAAACCCATAGATCAGCCATTATTGCTGATTCTTAGTGGCAGCCTCGTAGGCTTTAAATTTCTTGTATGAATTGATCGTCGAATACAAGGCAAAGGCTGTAATCACTACGAAAAATACATTGGTCAATGAGTACTCCTGATACAGAATCCAGACCTGGCCAAGTAAGGCTATAGGGAAAACAACAATGGCAAATTTGAGCCAAAGCATCGTTCTTCTTAATTTTGCATCTACTGGTCCCGATTCAGATTGCTTATTCATTACCTATCCTTATTACCTAAAGGGGCTAGGCCCCTGATTAATCTCTTCTCAGTATACGAAAAATGAAGGTGGTAATGCCCTGGGCAAGAATAAAGGTGAAGATAGCCCCCATTAGACCCATAAACACCCCAGGAACATTACCTAAATTAAGTTGCTTGGCAAATAAAAGGCCCATAGCAAACCCTCCTGCAGCACAGGCTATCTCAAAGAGCAGTTTGATGGTGCTAAAGCGCGGGCTAGTTTTACTCAATTGATATCCAAAACAACCGTAAGGTAGGGGTCATTTTAAATCCCTTTCCCCCCAAGGTATCTCAAAAAACCACTGTTACGGATAAGTATTCTGCATTGCAATATATTGACTTATAAGGGAAATTCCTTATAAAACTGTATAGATTTTTTTACACTTTAGTACTAAATTCACCTTGTGGTGACAAAGGTTAATTTAGTACCCTCGTGTGGGTTAGCACGACGCAGTTAGATTTGAGAGGAAAAAAGCTATGACAAATAACACTCTTACAGGTCTGAGTGTTGAGGAAGCGGAAGAGTTACATCGCAACCTCATTCAAGGGACGCAATTTTTTGGGATGATTGCAGCACTCGCCCACTTACTTGCTTATATCTATTCACCTTGGTTGAAATAATTACAGGAGATTAAGATGATCTACGGAAAAATGTGGACAGTGGTTAGACCGACAGTTGGCATTCCATTGTTTTTGGGCGCTGTAGCAGTTGGTTCTTTTTCAGTTCATTTAGCATTACTAAACAACACAACTTGGGTAAAAGCATTCTTAGAAGGCGGCAAGTCTTCTAGCACTGCTGCTGCTACTAAGGCACCCGCGGCACCAACGGCACAAAAATAAGTTTTATTTTGTCTAATAAGACCTAGATCATTAGATCTAGGTCTTATTTTTTGCTTTGCGTATCCGTCGTTTACACTAAGTTTTCATGAATCGTTTTAGTCAAAAATTAATCAGCACTTGGGCTAATTTAGGCCCTCGCTTCTTGCCTTTTGCAGATGTTGCTTCTGCTGAATTACCACTAGGCAGATTACTGAGACTATCCTTATTCCAAGTATCGGTTGGCATGGCCCTTGTGCTATTAGTGGGTACCTTAAATCGAGTGATGATTGTTGAGTTACAAGTACCAGCATCACTGGTATCGATCATGGTTGCCTTGCCGATTATTTTTGCTCCCATTAGAGCCCTCATTGGCTTTCGCTCGGATACCCACAAGTCTGCTCTGGGTTGGCGTCGTGTTCCGTATATTTGGATGGGAACAATGATGCAATTTGGTGGCTTAGCCATCATGCCTTTTGCGTTACTTGTCCTAGCTGGCGCAGGCAATGCCAGTGAAGCGCCAGCATGGATTGGATTAGCTGCTGCTGCACTGGCATTTTTATTTGTTGGCGCAGGTATTCATACTGTCCAAACCGTAGGTCTTGCCTTAGCTTGTGATCTTGCGCCACCGAAATCACAACCGAATATTGTTGGGCTAATGTTTGTAATGTTACTAATAGGCATGATTGGCAGTGCGCTCATTTTTGGTCAACTATTGGAAGAGTACAGCCCCGGACGCTTAATACAAGTGATACAAGGTTGCGCCGTAGTCACGATCGTATTAAATACGATCGCTCTTTGGAAGCAAGAAAGCCGCGAAGAAGCCCGCGCAAGAGCACTGGTAGCCAGAGAACAAAACTTTAAAGAATCCTGGGAAACTTTTAAGAAAGGTGGTCAAGCTGTTCGCCGCCTCGTCGCAGTAGGTTTTGGCACCATGGCATTTAGCATGAATGATGTTTTACTTGAGCCCTATGGCGGCGAATTATTAAACATGAGCGTGAGCGCCACCACGGTATTAACCGCTACTTTAGCGGTTGGCTGTTTATTTGGCTTTAGCATTGCCTCTAAAGTATTAAATGCTGGTTATGACCCCTTTAAGATGGCTAGTAATGGCGCCAAAATTGGTATTCCTGCATTCATACTGGTTATTGTGGCTGCACCCTTAGGTAGCACATTGATTTTTATTGTGGGGGTAGTCCTCATCGGATTTGGCAATGGATTATTTAGTCATGGAACCTTAACTGCCACCATGAGATACGCTCCAGAAAATCAAAGTGGTTTGGCTTTGGGTGCGTGGGGAGCAGTGCAAGCAACTGCTGCAGGCATTGCCATTGGTGTGGGAGGAGTATTTAGGGATATTTTTGCCATTATGGCTTCAAGAAATTATTTCGGTGCGGATCTCAATAACCCTGCAACTGGTTACTGTGGCGTCTATTTGCTGGAAATCATTTTGTTATTCATCACGATTGTTGCCATGACCAATTTTATATGGCCTACGAAGCCGAAAGAATCAGTTGCTTAGTCTTCTGCTACTATCATTCCAATGATGACCTTGCCCCAATTAGCTGAAAAGACTTTAATTATTCTTGGCTTTTTCATTAGCTCTATTAGTTTTATATTGATTACCTTGAGTCTCTGGGACTTCATTTCTGAAGAAACGTTCGCCTTTGGTCTTTCTTCAGGCATTCGTGTACTGGGCAGCTGCGCTATCATGGGATGCCTTCTGAGCGCAACAGGCTTTGGAATCGGAGACTATTTTAAAAACGAAGCAAAGGAGTGAATATGTTTAAAAAATCAGATTACTTCATTCTCATGGCGGTGGTGATTTCCTTCTTTACCTCCGCCTATTTATGGTTTGTGGTCCAGGATCGAGAGCAGTCTATCTTTACGGCGCTTTGGGTTCCATCAATTTTTTGCTTTGGGATTTATTTCAAACTATCTGCATTATTGAATCGTAAAAAATGAGTAATACAAACCTACTCCTAATATCGATCTTTGTTTTTTGCTTATTAATTGCTGGCCTGTATTACATGGTCCGAGAATTTATGGGAGAAGTACAAGATGCCTTCCCCGATGTCAATGAATGGCTAGATTCAGATAAAAAGAAAAAGAAGTGATTGCTGCTAATTGCGTCTAATCTATAGCAGTTTCACAATCGCCTCTTCCATCTTGCTTGCACCGTCTGCAGATGCAAGTCGTGTGATAGATTGACCATCTTTACTCACTAAAAATTTAGTGAAGTTCCACTTGATGCCTTTGGTTCCCAACATGCCAGGCGCCTGATCCTTTAAATAGACATACAAGGGATGAGTACTATCCCCATTAACATCAATTTTTTCGAACATTGGAAAAGTAACGCCATAGTTAG
>JBILYO010000057.1:0-11047 GCA_044377685.1 Polynucleobacter sp.
AAGTTGAATCTACCAAGGCTACAAAAACAGCCCCAGCAGCTGCAGCTAAAAAAGAAGCTGTACCAAAAGCCCCTTTAATCAATTCTGTATTTAATTTGGCACGACAGAATTAAATCAGTATCCCTCTATATATAAGTTAATCATGAACGCACCACAAGATCTTCCGAAACAGCCGGTACCGATGTTTAGTCCAAAACACTTTCCCGTGTATATGGACTATTCGGCTACTACGCCAATTGATCCGCTGGTAGTGGATAAGATGCTGCCTTACTTGCGTGAGCAATTTGGTAATGCCGCATCCCGTAGCCATGCCTATGGCTGGGCTGCTGAAGAGGCGGTTGAGTGGGCGCGTTCAGAGGTAGCGCAGTTAGTTCACGCCGACCCTAGGGAGATCGTCTTTACTAGTGGCGCAACTGAAAGTATTAACTTAGCCCTCAAGGGAGCGGCTCACTTTTATAAAGATCGTGGTAACCACATCATTACAGTAAAGACCGAACATAAGGCTACTTTAGATACTTGCCGTGAACTAGAGCGAGAAGGCTATGAAGTCACTTATTTGGATGTGTTGCCTAATGGCTTAATTGATTATGCTCAACTTGAAGCGGCGATGAAGCCTGGAACTATTGTGGCTTCAGTGATGTATGTTAATAATGAAATTGGTGTCATTCAGGATATTCCTAAGATTGGTGACTTATGTCGTTCACGTGGTGTCATCTTTCATGTGGACGCTGCACAGGCAACTGGTAAGATTGAAATTGACTTAGAAAAAATTAAAGTTGATTTGATGAGTTTTTCAGCTCATAAAACTTATGGTCCTAAAGGAATTGGCGCTTTGTTTGTGCGTCGTAAGCCGCGTATTCGTCTTGAAGCGCAGATTCATGGTGGTGGGCATGAGCGCGGTATGCGTTCGGGCACTCTTGCAGTTCATCAAATCGTTGGTATGGGTGAGGCCTTTCGAATGGCTCGCATCGATATGGCTGAGGAAAACAAACGCATTCGTGCATTACGCGATCGTTTACTGGCGGGCTTAAAAGATATTGAAGAGGTTTATGTGAATGGCGACATGGATCAGCGTGTACCCCATAACCTGAATATTAGTTTTAACTATGTTGAAGGAGAGTCGATGTTGATGGCGCTAAAAGATTTAGCGATCTCATCCGGTTCTGCTTGTACTTCTGCCTCTCTTGAGCCTTCTTATGTACTGCGCGCCCTAGGCCGCAATGATGAATTAGCACATAGCTCTATTCGTTTTACTTTAGGTCGCTTTACAACCGAAGAAGAAGTAGATTTCACGATCAAACTTGTAAAAGAGAAGATTGCGAAGTTGCGTGAGTTATCCCCGCTTTGGGAGATGTATAAGGATGGAATCGATCTGAGTACGATTCAATGGGCAGCACACTAAATAATAAATAAAGAAATAACGAGGGAATACCATGGCTTATAGCGAAAAAGTGATAGATCATTACGAAAATCCAAGAAATGTTGGTTCTTTCGAAAAGGGCGATGACAGTGTTGGTACTGGTATGGTCGGTGCGCCCGCTTGCGGTGATGTGATGAAACTTCAGATCCGCGTTAATGATGACGGTGTGATCGAGGATGCTAAGTTTAAGACTTATGGTTGTGGTTCAGCGATTGCTTCTTCCTCTTTAGTTACTGAATGGGTTAAGGGTAAAACCTTGGATCAAGCCTTGGAAATTAAGAACTCTTTAATTGCAGAAGAGCTGGCTCTTCCTCCGGTAAAAATTCACTGCTCTATCTTGGCTGAAGATGCCATTAAAGCTGCAGTTGCAAATTACAAAGAAAAACATCCAGCGAAATAAGTAGAGTAAAACTATGGCAATTACCTTAACTGATAAAGCAGCTGCACACGTTAACCGCAATTTAGAAAAGCGCGGCAAGGGGTGTGGTTTGCGTTTAGGGGTTCGTACTACAGGTTGCTCTGGTTTAGCTTATCAATTGGAGTATGTGGACGAGCCAGCGGCTGAAGATCAAGTGTTTGAGTCCAATGGGGTGAAATTATTTATTGATCCAAAGAGCTTAGCTTATTTGGATGGCACAGAGGTAGACTTTGCACGTGAGGGTTTGAACGAAGGGTTTAAGTTTCAAAATCCAAACGTAAAAGATGAGTGTGGTTGTGGCGAATCCTTCCGCGTCTGACGATTACTTTCGTTTTTTTGGCCTAAATCAGCAATTCAAGATCGACTTGCCCCGTTTGGATCAAGCTTATTTAGCAATCCAAAAAGAAGTACATCCTGATCGCCATGCTCGTGGAAGTGACTCTGAGCAACGCCTAGCAATGCAAATGGCTACTCTGGCCAACACTGCTTATCAAATACTTAAAAATCCTGTGCAGCGTGGCCTTTATATCTGCCAGCTTCACGGGGTAGACGCAAAATTAGAAACAAACACGGCTATGCCTGCTGCATTTTTAATGAAGCAAATGGAGTGGCGAGAAAATTTAGATGACCAGGTTGATCATTTAGAGGCGCTAGAAGCTTTGATGGAGGAAGTTGAATCTTCAAAGCAAACCACTTTATTGGAAATTACTCAGGCAATTGATCAAGCTAAAAACTATCCACGCGCCGCTGAATTACTTCGCGGTCTACTCTTTATAGACAAATTTGCTATTGAACTTGATGATGCTATCGCGGCATTAGTCTAGCTTTAAACTGAATCTCTTATGGCCTTATTGCAAATCTCGGAACCCGGTAAATCATTAGCGCCTCATCAACGGCGTATTGCAGTAGGCATTGACTTAGGAACCACGAATTCTTTAGTTGCTATTGTGCGTGATGCCTTACCAAAAGTGCTCCCTGATGCCCAAGGCCGTGAATTGCTTCCATCGGTAGTTCGTTATCTACCTAATGGACGAACTCAAGCTGGTTTTGAAGCCCTCGAGAGTATTGTGACGGATCCTAAAAATACCATTGTTTCTGTGAAGCGTTTTATGGGCCGTGGATTGATTGATGTAGATCATCTTGAGAGTGCTCCCTATGATTTTGTTGATCAACCAGGAATGCTCAAGCTAAGAACGGTAGCAGGAGACAAGAGTCCGATTGAAGTATCTGCTGAAATTCTGGCGCGTTTGCGTCAACTAGCAGAAGACTCTGTTAATGATGAGATTGTTGGTGCAGTCATTACTGTGCCAGCCTATTTTGACGATGCACAGCGTCAAGCAACCAAAGATGCAGCGAAGTTAGCAGGCATAGAAGTACTCCGTTTGCTCAATGAGCCGACTGCAGCTGCAATTGCCTATGGTTTAGATAATGCTTCCGAAGGTATTTATGCCGTCTATGATTTAGGCGGAGGGACCTTCGATATTTCTATATTACGCATGAGTAGGGGTGTATTTGAAGTTCTCTCTACGGGCGGAGATTCTGCTTTGGGTGGCGATGATTTTGATCATCGACTCTATTGCTGGGTGATAGAGCAAGCCAAGCTACCACCATTATCCGTTCATGATCACCGTACTTTGTTGCAAGGATGTAAACATGCAAAAGAGTTACTTAGCCATAATCCTTTAGCACGCGTACGTGAGACTTTGTCTGACGGTACCGAAGTGAATGTTGGCATTAGTCAAGCTCAGTTTTTTGAGCTAACCCAAAATTTAGTAACCAAGACTTTGATAGCCTGTAAAAAAGCATTACGTGATGCTGGCCTCAAATCAGAAGATATTAAGGGTGTGGTGATGGTGGGTGGTTCAACTCGTATGCCAAATGTACAGCGTGCAGTTGGTGAATTATTTGGTACTCAACCTTTAAATAATTTAAATCCTGATCAGGTTGTAGCACTTGGTGCGGCTATGCAAGCAGACTTGCTAGCAGGTAATCAAAGTAAAGATGATGAGTGGTTGCTGTTAGATGTCATTCCTCTTTCTCTGGGTATTGAAACCATGGGCGGCTTGGTTGAGAAAATTATCCCTAGAAATACCCCCATCCCTGTTGCAAGGGCGCAAGACTTCACAACTTTCAAAGATGGTCAGACTGCGCTAGCAGTTCAGGTAGTGCAGGGTGAGCGGGAGCTAGCTCAAGATTGCCGCTCCTTGGGCAAGTTTGAATTACGTGGCATTCCTGCAATGGCTGCCGGTGCGGCACGCATTCGAGTGACCTTTCAGGTAGATGCTGATGGTCTACTTTCTGTGAGTGCAGTAGAGCAGGTCTCTGGCGTACAAGCATCGATAGATATCAAACCATCATATGGCTTGACTGATGCAGAAATTACTAGGATGCTACAAGACGGCTTCTCTTCGGCAAAAGAAGACCTCTTATCTCGTTCATTGCGTGAAGAGCAGGTGAATGCTCAGAGATTATTAGATGCTGTTCAAACAGCGTTAGATAGTGACAGGAACTTACTTTCAAAGGAAGAGCAATCTTCAATTGATCGAGAAATGATTGTTTTACAAAAGATCCTAAATGAAGAAACGGATAGCGCTGTATTGCGCAAGGCTGTTGATCATGCTGCTAAGGCCACAGATGATTTTGCGCAAATGCGTATGAATGCCAGTATTCAAAAAGCATTATCCGGCAAGAATGTTGCAGAAATCTAATAATAAAAAACGAATAAAGAATCAGAAAAGACCATGACTCAAATTGTTGTTTTACCTCATAGTGAATATTGTCCTGAGGGCGCTGTTGTTGAGGTTGCGCCTGGCACGTCGATTTGTGAGGCTTTATTAGAAAATGACATTCCAATTGAGCATGCCTGCGATATGGTGTGCGCTTGCACTACTTGCCACGTCATCATTAAGGAGGGTTTTCAGAGCTTAAATCCCCCGGATGAAAATGAAGAGGACATGCTAGACCGTGCCTGGGGTCTTAATCCTCAATCCCGTTTATCTTGTCAGGCGATCGTTGCCCGTGAAGATCTAGTCATTGAGATACCAAGGTACTCTATTAACCATGCTAAAGAAAATCACTAGCCAAAAGCCTTTAACGTTTTGGCGCTGTAGTAGTCGATTCTCGAATAACTAAATTGACGTTGGCTTTGATCTTCTTGGGTAAGTTATCTACCCCATTAATTTGTGAAACTAAGTGATTGGCTGCCTGAGCCCACATGCCAATAGCATCAATATGAATCGTTGTAAGGCTTGGCAAAAGATGTCTTGATATCTCTAGATCGTCAAATCCAACAATCGAAAGCTCCTTGGGAACTTTAATGCCTTGTTTTTGAGCTTCTAAGAGTGCTCCCATGGCTAGAACGTCATTACCACAAATAATGGCTGTCATTTTTGGATTATTGAGGAGTAACTTTTTTAATCCTAGTCTTGCCTCTTGTAACTCATAAGGACATTCAACAATCACTTCCGGCTTTAGCTGTATTTTTTTCTCTGCCAATAATTCTAGGGCGCCATTAACACGGTCTGTTGCTCGATCGTTATTCTCTGTGATACCCGTTAGAATTCCAAAATGTTTATGGCCTTGCTCTAATAAATGTCGAACGCCCAGCTTGATAGCTTCGCGATTATCAAAGCCTGATGCATAGCCCTGAAGGGGGGCAGTCAACGATCCAACATGAATGTAAGGAATCCCACGGGTCTTTAAGAGCTTTAGTGCCTCTCTTTGTTGGCTAGTTCCAAATAGCGCAATTCCCTCGACCCCTCTGACTAATAAATTAGTAATTTGGGTGGCTTCAATACTAGGATCATAGTTACTACTCGCCACTAGTAGTTGATGTCCAGATTGATTTAGCTGTCTTTGAAACTCAGCAAGACCTTGAGCAAAAATGGCGTTATCTAGAGTTGGGACAATGACACCGATGGTTCCTGAGCGTTTGAGCATTAAAGAGCGTGCACCAGCATTTGGAATATAACCAAGCTTCTTGATAACGCTATTAATCTTCTCCTTAAGAGCAGCGCTTACTGTTTCGGGTCGATTTAGGGCTCTCGACACTGTTGCCGTAGAGACTTTTGCTGCAGCTGCAACATGATCAATAGTGATCGATCCAGTGTGTTTTTTCATCAGTGTCTAAGGGAAAGTCCTAGTCTAATTCAGGGGGTTGAAGTAACTTTAGCAACAAATTGTGGTTAGAATGAAAGCGCTTACATTGTTGTTCATTCTATAAGGGATTGGAAATTTTTAGCAAGCTTTTATCTTTCTTTTTGTATTGTGCGATATTGCTTCTAGCTTGGTTTGGGCTAACTGAATGGTCGGGCACCATCTCGAGTGCAAGATTTCCATCGCCTACCGAAACCTGGAGCTCTTTCAAGATTATTGCGTTGCAGGGGTACGGCAACGGTAAGCTGTATCAGCATATCCTTCAAAGTCTTGTATTGGTTACTTCAGGATTTTTAGTTTCTTCCTCCTTAGGTATTTTGCTGGGTATTTTGATGGGGGCAAACAAAAAAATTGAGGCCTTTGTCAATCCTATCTTCTTAACCTTAAGACCCATACCACCATTAGCTTGGATACCATTAGCCATTGTTTGGTTGGGCTTAGGAAATTCTGCAAAGGTAATGGTGATTTATGTTGCTGCCTTTGTACCTGCAGTGATTAATAGCTTTACAGGAGTGAGATCAATAGAAGTCCCACAGCGTGAAGCTGCAGCAATGTTGGGGATTAGTCGCTTTGCATATTATCGCGAAGTACTAATACCGGGGGCTATGCCATTGATCTTTACTGGCTTGCGGCTCTCGCTCCAAGCTTCTTGGACGACACTAGTTGCAGCTGAGTTGGTTGGGGCCACCTTAGGCTTAGGATCGATCCTCAATCAAGCTGCGCAAGATATCAATCCCGCCATGATTTTAGTTGGCATGATTAGTGTTGCTCTTTCCGGCTGGCTGATGACGCAAATATTAGCCAAAGCTGAACAGTACGCAATGCCTTGGAGAGCATGATGGCTCATCGTGAACGCTTAAACCAAGGGGAGTTTTTATTCTGGACTGGCCTAGGTATAGCAAGTTTTCTTGGGTTCTGGTATTTGTCAGTTTTTTTGGGGATAGTGCCTAGACAGTTTTTACCTGCTCCACATGAGGTCCTCCTGAGATTCATTCGTTTGATCAACGAGCCTTTTTCTGGGTACACCTTGTTAGTGCATATTGCTTCAAGCTTTCAACGTTTTTTATCTGGATTTCTTTTAGCGGTTGTGATTGGTGTTCCCTTGGGTTTGTTAATGGCCTTATCTAAGTATGCTAATCAGATCATTACCCCATTTTTTGAAAGTATTCGCTTTGTTGCGCCAATTGCTTGGGTGCCATTTGCCGCACTCTGGTTTGGAACTGGAATCGGTGGTCCCGTACTGGTGATCTTTATGGGAGCATTTCCTCCAGTCTTAATTAATACCTATCGTGGTGCGATTCACGTCGATAAAAAATATCTTGAGGCTGCACGAATGCTTGGTGCCGGCAAATTACGCTTGATGACTGAGGTCTTATTTCCGGCTGCAATTCCATCCATTATTGCTGGACTGAGAATTTCTGCTGGACTTGGTTGGCAGTCGTTGGTGGGTGCCGAATTGATTGTGGCCTCTAGTGGTGTGGGCTATATGATGGTTAAGGGACAAGCAAGTATTCAGACTGATATTGTGATGAGCGGCATGATTGCAATTGGTCTTATTCGACTATTAATTGATGTACTTTTAAGGCAGGCTGAAAAGTTTGCTGTTCACTATAAAGAAATTTGATTTATGGCAGATATTGTTTTCGATTCGGTACAGCGTAGCTTTAAGCAAGGCGGTAAAGAATTTTTAGCTGTGGGCGGCATCGACTTAACCGTAAAGGATAGGGAGTTTGTTGCCATTGTCGGTCCATCCGGTTGCGGTAAGACAACCTGTTTACGCATGGTGGCTGGACTGGAGATGCCTAGTAAAGGACGTGTATTAGTCGGCGGGAAAGAGGTTCAAGGACCTGGGCCAGATCGGGCAGTAGTATTTCAGCAGTTTGCCTTGTTTCCATGGAAAACAGTTCAGGAAAATATTGAGTTTGGCCTCAAATCAATGAGTATGAGTACCGCTGAAAAACAAGATAAGACTGCCCGCCTAGTTTCACTGATGGGATTAGAGGGTTATGAACAGGCTTACCCCCACCAGCTGTCAGGCGGCATGCAGCAACGTGTCGCAATTGCTCGTGCCTATGTCTTGGAGCCAGAAGTACTTTTGATGGATGAGCCATTCGGTGCTTTGGATGCGCAAACAAGAGTAGTGATGCAAGAAGAGCTCGTAAGACTTGCTCGTAAGAATCCTAAAACAGTTTTGTTTATTACCCACGCAGTTGAAGAGGCGGTATACCTCGCAGATCGAGTGGTAGTGATGTCAAGAAGGCCCGGCTTGATTCGGGATGTGATAGAAATTAAGCCAGTACGCGAAAAAGAAGGTTGGGATTCGCATTCTCGCATTGAGGATGTGATGGATTTGAGTTCATTTGTGCAGTTACGTAGTCAGATTTGGCGGTTGTTACGGGAGCAAAACCTGGGTATTGATCATTGATTCACTTTTGTAATATATGAGGGAGATAAAAATGCAATTTAAAAAAACATTAGCCAGTATTTTGGGCGCAACAGTTCTTACAGCAGTAAGCATCGGAAATGCGCAGGCGCAAGCTAAACCTGCACTTACTGAGATAAAGGTAAGCTATCAGCCTGCGCTGTATTGGGCGTTACCATTTTATGTAGCGACGGAAAAAAATTGGTGGAGCGAGTTAGGTCTCAAGCCTGAATTCAGCACCTTCCCTGCTGGGGTTCCACAGATAGCAGCTTCTGCTTCTAAATCTTGGGATGTGGGAGGCACCGGTTCTGTGCCAGCAGTGCTAGGTTATGTACGTTTTGGCATTAAAACCATCGGCTTAACAAATGATGAGTCTGCAGGAAATGCTTTGTTAGCTACTCCAAAGGCTGCTGCGGCATTCGCTGCCAATCCACAATCAATAAAAGGGCAAACAATCGTTCTCACTGGCAATTCCACCGGTGATTACGCTGTGCAATCCTGCCTGAAAAAATATGGTTTGAGCAAAGCAGATGTCACTATTAAAAATATGGGTCAGGGTGAAATTATTTCTGCAATGTCCTCTGGTAATGCTGACTTTGGGGGCTTGTGGGCACCTAATATTTACACCTTAGAAGAAAAAGCTGGCGCTAAGGTGATTTGTAGCGGTAAAGAGGGTGGCGCATTTGTTCCTGGAGCTTTAATTGTTCGGGGTGATTATGCAAAAGAAAATCCACAAAATGTCGCTAAATTCCTAGCTATTTATTTACGGACCTGGAAGTGGATGAACGCCAATAAGCCAGAAGCTATCGCTATGATGAAAAAGTTTTATGAGCAAGGTGGTGTGACCATTTCTGAGGCGTCAATGAAGAAAGAGTTTGATACACGTCCAACCTATGACTTAGCGAGTGAATTGAGGATTATGGATAACTCAAAAGGTCCATCACAGGTAGACGGCTGGTTTAATGCGATTGGCGCGTTTATGCAGTCTACTGGCGCCATTCAAACAGTTCCACCAGCAAAGGAATATATTACAGATGAGTTCATGAAGATGGTGAATGCTGATAAGACACTACGTGAGTTTGCAAACAACACTAAGTAATTGATTAATGAATCCAAAAAAATGGGGGGAGCCTCATTTTTTTGGAGATCAGCTGTAAGCGCTTACACAACAAAGGTTAGATATGTCTATAAATTACTTAAAAAAAGCTGCCAAAACACCTGAAACAGAAACTTCAGCTGCTCAGGAGGTTGTAACAGAGATGCTCTCAAATATTGAGAAGCATGGCGAGTCTGCCGTCAAAGAATATGCATTGAAGTTGGATAAATGGTCTGGTGACATTGTGATGTCTGACCAAGCAATCAATGCCGCACTAGCAGATGTTCCAAGCTCTGTAAAAAAGGATATCGATTTTGCAGTCAAGCAGGTTTATGACTTTGCAATCGCTCAGAAAAATAGTATTACTGATTTTTCAACCACCCTGCATGCTGGTGTTTCAGCCGGTCAAAAAGTATTACCAGTCAATGTAGTTGGTTGCTATGCTCCCGCAGGTCGCTATGCACATATAGCTACTGCCTATATGACAGTAGCAACAGCCAAGGCGGCTGGTGTTAAAAATATTATTGCCTGCTCTAGTCCGTTTCGGGGTAGTGGTATTCATCCTTACGTCCTCTATGCTTTTAAGGCGGCGGGTGCTGATGTCATTATGACTCTGGGTGGGGTGCAAGCGATTGCATCATTAGCTTATGGATTATTTACTGGTAAACCTGCTGACGTCGTAGTAGGTCCGGGGAATAAATTTGTAGCAGAGGCAAAGCGTTCTTTATTTGGCAAGGTGGGCATTGATGTTTTTGCTGGCCCAACAGAAATTGCAGTCATCGCTGATGAAGCTGCTGATCCTAAAATTGTCGCTAGTGATCTTGTTGGTCAAGCGGAGCACGGGCATGAGTCGCCTGCCTGGTTATTCACCACCTCAGATAAGTTGGCAAAAGAAGTCATGCAATTAGTGCCGCAGATGATTGACTTATTGCCGCCAACAGCCAAGGATGCAGCAGCCTGTGCTTGGCGAGATTATGGTGAGGTGATTGTATGTAGTACTCGTGAAGAGGTGGCTCAGTTATCTGATAAATATGCTGCTGAACATCTTGAAGTACATGCAAAAGACTTAGACTGGTGGTTAAGCACTCTCACATGCTATGGATCTTTATTTTTAGGAGAGGAAGCTACCGTTGCATTTGGTGATAAAACGAGTGGCCCTAATCATGTGTTGCCTACTAAAGGTGCTGCAAGGTATTCAGGAGGGCTATCTGTTCACAAGTTCATGAAAACATTGACTTGGCAGAAGATGACGCGCGAGGGTAGTAAGGAAATGGCTTTAGTCACCGCCAGAATTAGTCGCCTAGAGGGCATGGAAGCACACGCTCGAACGGCAGATGATCGTTTGGAGAAGTATTTTCCAAGTGAAAAATTTGATCTTGGAGCTCAAGTAGAGGTATGAGTCTTATGATTAATCAACTATTTAGCTTACAGGGAAAAACAGCTCTCATCACTGGTGGTAGCAGTGGAATAGGAGAGGGTATCGCTTTAGCTCTTGGTTTAGCTGGTGCTGAAATTGCGATCGCTGCTCGCAGAGAG
>JBILYO010000201.1:0-3725 GCA_044377685.1 Polynucleobacter sp.
TCAAGACAGTGCCGTTAAGCAAAACATCGTCACCTTAAATAAGCGGGTGAATGAATTAGCGGTAAAAGAACCGGTCATTCAACAACAAGGTGCTGAGCGAATCATCGTTCAGCTACCAGGCGTACAAGACACTGCACGCGCCAAAGACATCATTGGTCGCACAGCGACCCTAGAGTCACGTCTTGCTGATCCAATCGTTTCTACAATCGCGATTGGTGAAACGCCTCCCCCTGGAATGGATGTATTTCGCTTTGGTGAAAATCGTCAGGGCGTATTTAAGAAGTCCGTTATTTTCAGTGGTGATCGCATTACCGATGCTAGTGCTGGCTTTGATCAAAACCAAAGACCAGCAGTCAATATTTCTTTAGATGCTGCCGGTGGTCGCGTTATGCAAGAAATCACCCGTGAGAATATTGGCAAGCCCATGGGAATGATTTTGTTTGAAAAAGGCAAAGGTGAAGTGCTTACGATCGCTACTATTCAAAGCGAGTTTGGCTCTAAATTTCAGATCACTGGTCAACCTACTACCGCCAGCGCAAATGACTTAGCACTTCTGCTCCGTGCTGGCTCACTGGCAGCACCAATGGAAATCATTGAAGAACGGACGATTGGTCCTAGCCTAGGTGCTGAAAATATTGAGAAGGGGTTTAAATCCTTACTCATCGGATTTGCCGCGATTGCTATTTTCATGGCGTCTTATTACCTGCTCTTTGGCTTTTTCTCTGTCATTGCTTTAGCAGTGAACTTAGTCTTATTGATTTCTATTCTATCGATGCTACAAGCAACATTGACACTTCCAGGCATTGCTGCGATGGCCTTAGCGCTCGGTATGGCGATTGACTCAAACGTATTGATTAATGAACGTATTCGGGAAGAGTTACGTAATGGTGTTTCACCACAAACTGCAATCGCAGTTGGCTTTGATAAAGCTTGGGCTACGATTCTTGACTCTAACGTTACTACCTTAATTGCCGGTCTGGCCTTGCTTGCATTTGGCTCAGGACCCATCAGGGGTTTTGCAGTGGTGCACTGCCTTGGCATCTTGACATCAATGTTCTCAGCGGTCTTCTTCTCTCGCGGTCTTGTCAACCTTTGGTATGGCAGAAATAAGAAGGTTCAAAAACTTGCTATTGGCCAAGTTTGGCGCCCTCAGGAGAAATAAGCCATGGAATTTTTTAGAATTAAAAAAGATATTCCATTTATGCGCCATGCATTGGTGCTTAATGCGATTTCTCTCATCACCTTCTTACTTGCAGTTTTTTTCATCTGGCATAACGGCTTACATCTTTCCATCGAATTTACAGGCGGTACTGTAATGGAGGTGAGCTACCCACAAACTGCGCCACTGGAATCTATTAGAACTAAGGTAGAAAAATTAGGTTATACAGATACCCAAATTCAAAACTTTGGCAGTTCACGTGATGTCATGATTCGCCTGCCTTTGCAAAAGGATGCCGCAGGTAAGATCATCTCCTCAGCCGATCAAAGTACTGCTGTGATGCAAGCACTTGATGCTAGTACTACCGGTGCTAAGCTTCAGCGGGTCGAGTTCGTAGGCCCTCAAGTTGGCCAGGAATTGGCAATTGATGGACTCAAAGCCCTCATCTTTGTCATCATCGGTATCGTGATTTATCTCTCATTCCGCTTCGAATGGAAATTTGCCTTAGCCGGCATTATTGCGAACTTACACGACATTGTGATCATCCTTGGATTCTTTGCTTTTTTCCAATGGGAGTTCTCACTATCCGTTTTGGCAGCTATCTTGGCAGTGCTTGGCTACTCAGTCAATGAGTCAGTCGTGATCTTTGACCGTATTCGTGAAAATTTCCGTAAGTATCGCAAGATGAATACTCGCGAGATTATTGATAACGCTATTACTAGCACCATTAGCCGGACTGTTATTACCCATGGCAGTACGGAGATGATGGTTTTAGCGATGTTAATCTTCGGTGGACCTACTCTCTTTTACTTTGCCTTAGCCCTGACCATTGGTATTTTGTTTGGTATTTACTCTTCAGTCTTCGTGGCGGCGGCCTTAGCTATGTGGTTAGGCGTAACCCGCGAAGATTTAGTCAAGGGCGATAAAAAGCCTGATGACAATTCCAGAAACGATGACCCTAACTTTGGGGCTCGCGTTTAATTTAAAGAAGAGTTTTGTTGATCAAGGGCAGCAAGAATTCTTTTGGTTGCACCTTGATGTTCAATGGAATAAGTCTTAGCAGCAATTGCCATCTGACTTAACTCTGCAGGATGAAACAGTAAGAATTTCAGGGCCTCCATTAAAGCGATGGGCTCACCTAAGAGTAATTCCCCTTGAATGCGTTTAGCGGCACCAGATTCAAGAGCATCGATCGATGCTTGCTGAAAGTTATAGGTGTGCTCACCCAACAAAACAGGGCAACCAGCAGCGCAAGCCTCAATCAGATTCTGGCCCCCAAAGCGCAAGAGACTGCCGCCCATGACTACGAGATCAGATGCGCTGTAGTACATCGGCATCTCCCCCATAGAATCCCCCAAGACTACATCCAAATCTAAGCTATCTTTAGGAATGTCTTGCCATTCAGTGCGTCTACGGAACTTCAAGCCAGCCGCATCAATCTGTTCTGCCACTTCTGAAAAGCGCTCGGGATGTCGTGGCACTAAGCACAATAAAGGCTGTACCTCAAATGCATGGTTGAGCAATAAATCTTTCCATGCCTTAAGAATGATGGCCTCTTCACCATCACGCGTGCTAGCTGCACAAACCATCAGTCGCTGTTTGGCATGGAGAGATTCTTGCCACTCTTTACCTTTCTTGACTAAATGTGCATCGAGTGGAACATCAAACTTCAAATTACCGACTACCTCAATATTTTGAACACCTAGACTACGATAGCGCTGTGCATCAAATTCTGTTTGAGCCAAAATACCAGCAAAGGCCTGAAATAATGCCCGACCTGCCTTACCGAATTGATTTACTCGGCGCGCACTTCTCTCTGACAAACGAGCATTCACGAGAAATAAGGGTAAGCCTTTATCCGCACAGCGAAATACGACTGTTGGCCAAGCTTCTGTTTCCATGAAAAGGCCCAGCTTAGGCCTAAAAGTATTCAAGAAATGTTCAACCGACCAACACAGGTCATAAGGCAAGTACACCTGACGAATCTGCCCTGCTGCAATGGCCTTAGCAAATAATTGCTTGCCAGTGCGGCGACCATTGAGTGTCATGTGCGTCAATAAAATAGATTCGCCCCTGGCAAGATAGGCTTCAATCAAAGGCTGTGCAGCACGTGTCTCGCCCACCGACACTGCATGAATCCAAATAACATTTTGAGTAATCGGTTTTTGATAGCCAAAACCTAAGCGCTCAGGGATGTGGTGTAAATAAGCAAAGGCATGACGTGAGCGCCAAGCAAGACGCACAAATGCTAGTGGTAATAAAAGATGCCATAGCAATTGATAAACAGCAAACCAGATTCGAGGACGCGCTCCGTATTCTGAAGCGGGAGTAAGGCTCACTTTTTCAGACGTTCGGTCAACTCGACCGCCTTACCTAAATACGATGAGGGAGTCATCTCGAGCAAGCGGGCTTTAGCATCTTCAGGAATCTTTAATCCTCGAATAAAGTTTTGCAGATCAATTTGATTAATGCCTTTTCCGCGAGTGAGCTCTTTTAATTGCTCGTATGGATTCTCAATGCCATAACGGCGCATGACGGTTTGAACTGGCTCTGCCAATACCTCCCA
>JBILYO010000202.1:0-3723 GCA_044377685.1 Polynucleobacter sp.
TCAGAGTTGCCTTTGCTTCGCGCCCCTCTTCCTCATAAGAGGCCTCCTCAATCACCGTCTTCAGTAGACTGAGCCATTCTGGTAAGCGCATCTTGATGTCATGGTAAGCCCCAGAACCTAAATCAAAATTCTTGAGAGTTTCTAATAGCTGCTTACCTGCCGAATCTTTCTCAAGACGATCATGCATTCCCATCTTTTGAAGATCATCTTGCAAAAGATGGTAGGCAGACGAGCAGGCTAAGGTTTCCTGTTGCCACGCTCTATGGCGCTGACTTACAAAAGCGATGAGCCGATGAAGTTGTTCATTCGGCAATCCTCCATTTGATGCGGCGTAGTAATTGGCTCTTTCAATAGCCATCAAGAATGTCTGCCATCCAGACTTAGCCTGACTCGCAATCAAAATATCTTCTAGCTGTGCCGTTAGTCCAATACTCATCTCAGGTGGTATGTTGAGGCTATGTGCAAGATCAAAATAGGGGTTTTGTAAAAACTCGAGTAAGGTGCTTGCACTTGGTCCCTCTTTAGGGGCACGAATGAGTTCTAACCAACTATCAAAAGCGGCCGCTGCTCTAGTGGTCGATAATTTCCAACCGGTTTCATCACGTATCCGCAGTGAGTCACCCAAGCGACTCAGTAATGCACGCGCTCTACGCGCTGCTAAACGATCTTGTGCAACTAGTGCAATATTTTTCTTGCCTGCAATCAAGTGCTTCTCAATAGACTTAGTCGCACCCCAAGCCAATTCTTCAAAACGCCTAGCTGCAAGCAATCGCCATCCATCATGCCGATTAGTCTCAATATTGCTTGCCACTTGCTTTTGCTCCTCAGTATTTGTAATGGCAATCTCACCTTGAGAATCCAGACCTGAAAGCGCTTCAGACCATAAGGCGACTGATTGCCAATCTAAATTAACTTGGACTACTGGCACATATTGCGCGTAATCACTCAGATACCGATTCATTAAGTCTTGATCAATTGGCTTTGGATCGGCAGTCTGAACCCAGATGAACGGCCGGCCGACCTGTGAGTTTATTTTTACAAGCTGCAAGTGATCGGCCATGGCCAAATGTTTGCGAATAACTGGGTCCCCAACATTGGTAAGGTAGCGCCAAAATGCTAAGAGGACTTCTGATTCTTCATCAACTACTTTTCGAGATAGGCCAAGATATGCTTTTGCAATCGCTTGATCTAAAACCAACTCTACTTTTTTGAGCCACACTTCAATGTCAAGCGAATGGGTTTCTAATAAACCATTTAGCTCACTTTGTAATTGGGGAACCACTACTTCAGATAATGAGTCACATGCATCGATGACTGCTTGCGCTAAGCCCCATGCTCCTGCATCACTCTCCGCTTTAAACCAAGCCTTGAGCTTGGGATGTTTTCGCAAGTTCACATAAACTGAGATCCATCTTTCAAGATCCGATTGCTTCTTGGGAAACTTCCAGGCATTGGGTGCAGCCTCTAACCAATCTGCAAAGCTAATGACTTGGGGTAAAAAACGTAGGTGGCTTGGTAAATCATCTGGTCTTGTTTGCTCAAGCGCTGCCCTTAGTCCGATTAAAGGTCCTGCAGTACTCAGCACCACTAGGGGGCGCTGCTTGGTTTGCACTGCACAACTCCATATTCCTTGAGCTAGTTCCTCAAGCGCCCCTGAATTGGGCGTTATCGCCCAAGCATATGGCTGCTTTTGGTCTGAAATCGTGGGAAATGGAAGGGGCATTAAAGAGGGCTAATAAAGGATATTGGGTGATTAATTTCTGATTTTGAGCACAATGGACAGCTTATTGCTAATATAAGCGGTGTAACGCCATAACTAAATAAGTCTAAATAAGGAATTTTCATGAGTGCCGGCATTAAATATGTAACTGACGCCTCTTTCGAACAAGACGTCCTCAAGTCCGATAAACCTGTTTTGCTTGATTTCTGGGCAGAATGGTGCGGTCCTTGCAAAATGATTGGTCCAATCCTGGAGGAGCTCTCCGGTGAGTACGGCGACAAAATCCAGATCGCCAAAATGAACGTGGATGAAAACCAAGGCGTACCTGCCCAGTTCAATATCCGCGGCATTCCTACATTAATCCTCTTTAAGAATGGCACAGTTGCTGCTCAAAAAGTAGGTGCTTTGGCTAAATCTCAGTTGACCGCCTTCATTGATAGTCATCTGTAAATTGTCTGATGCCGCGGGTTCACTAGGTGAGCCTGTGGTTTTTACTGCTTAAACTCTTGTAGCACCCCTTTTTTGGTGTAGTATTACCCCATCGCACTTATCAGTGCTCCGATTTTCAGCAACTTACCTCCCCCTTCTTTTAGCAAAACCCCCCAATTCTGTTTGCCCACATCTGCCTGATATCCATCTAGGTAGCGATCCCCAAAACACATTGATTGAATCTTTTCCCTCTTATCAAAACCCGAGAACCACATGCAATTAACTGAACTTAAAGTCCTCCACGTATCCGCTTTGCTTGAAATGGCAGCTAGCTTGGAGATTGACAATACCCAACGGATGCGCAAACAAGAACTGATGTTTGCCATTCTCAAAAAACGCGCTAAAGCCGGTGAAATGGTTTTTGGTGACGGCACTTTAGAGGTATTACCAGATGGCTTTGGCTTCTTGCGCTCTCCCGAAGCCTCTTATATGGCTTCTCCAGATGATATTTATATCTCCCCTGCACAGATTCGCCGCTTTAATCTTCATACCGGTGATAGTGTTGAAGGTGAAGTACGCACCCCTAAAGATGGTGAGCGTTACTTTGCATTGGTAAAGGTAGACAAGATCAACGGTTTGGCTCCTGAGGCCCTCAAGAACCGCATCATGTTTGAGAACCTAACCCCATTGCACCCAAATCGTACAGTTCTATTAGAGCGCGATATCAAGGCGGAAGAAAACTTGACTGGTCGTATCATTGACATGATCTCCCCGATCGGCTTTGGCCAACGCGGTTTGATTGTGTCTTCGCCTAAATCTGGCAAGACGGTGATGATGCAGCACATCGCGCATGCGATCGCTGCCAATCACCCTGATGCAATCTTAATTGTTCTTCTAGTTGATGAACGCCCTGAAGAGGTGACCGAGATGCAGCGCTCTGTTCGTGGTGAAGTCGTTGCCTCAACGTTTGATGAGCCAGCAGTGCGCCACGTTCAAGTTGCTGAGATGGTAATTGAAAAAGCCAAGCGTTTAGTGGAGATGGGCAAAGATGTCATCATCTTGCTTGACTCAATTACTCGTCTTGCTCGCGCATATAACACGGTTATTCCTTCATCTGGAAAAGTTCTCTCTGGTGGTGTAGATGCCAATGCATTACAACGTCCAAAACGTTTCTTTGGTGCTGCTCGTAATATTGAAGAAGGTGGCTCTCTTACGATCATCGCAACTGCCCTGATTGAAACGGGTAGCCGTATGGATGATCTGATCTATGAAGAGTTCAAAGGCACCGGCAATATGGAAGTACATCTTGAGCGTCGCTTGGCTGAACGCCGTGTATATCCATCGATTAACCTGAATAAGTCTGGTACCCGTCGCGAGGAATTGCTGGTCAAGGCCGAAAACCTCCAAAAGATCTGGGTACTACGCAAATTACTGGCCGACATGGACGATATCGAAGCAATGAACTTCATTGTTGATAAGCTCAAATCGACTAAAAACAACGGTGAATTCTTCGACTTAATGCGTCGCGGAGGCTAATTTAGGAGTACGAGGGGCGGTTTTAGGCCCTTTTTACA
>JBILYO010000058.1:0-10906 GCA_044377685.1 Polynucleobacter sp.
CAAGTTATAACAATTTTTATGAATTTGGCACAGACAAGGCAGATCCCATTGCCTATGCACAGAGTTTACAAACTCGTCCTTGGGCTATTTCAATTGAAGGTCTAGTTAAAAAGCCCATCACTCTAGATATTGATGCCTTATTAAAAATAGCCCCCATGGAAGAGCGCATCTATCGTATGCGCTGCGTAGAAGGATGGTCTATGGTGATTCCTTGGGATGGATATTCTCTTTCTAAACTCATTAGTAAGGTTGAGCCCCTAGGTTCTGCAAAGTTTATCGAATTTATCTCCCTCGCCGATCGCAAGCAAATGCCTGGGCTGAAAAGCAATATCATTGATTGGCCTTATCGCGAAGGACTTCGAATGGATGAAGCGATGAACCCATTAACACTTTTAACCTTTGGCTTATATGGAGAGGTATTACCCAAACAAAATGGTGCCCCCGTCCGAATCGTGGTGCCCTGGAAGTATGGTTTTAAGAGTGCAAAATCGCTTGTCAAAATTCGGTTTACAGAAGAGATGCCCAAAACCAGCTGGACTCAGTTTGATGCCCGCGAATATGGCTTTTATTCTAATGTGAACCCCCAAGTTGACCATCCTCGCTGGAGTCAGGCTAGCGAAAGAAGAATTGGCGACTCAAAGGGAATCTTTGCACCCAAAATTAAAACTCAGATGTTCAATGGTTATGGTGATCAAGTAGCAAGCATGTATGCCGGGATGGATTTGAAGAAGTTTTATTAAATAATCAAACTCACCCCAGAATTAAGTTCTTCTGCCCGGCTCCGGTAGTGGAACCATGATTGCTTGACCTGGTGTACTACAACCCTGATCACAGCAGCGTCCTGGCTGCTTATTCTTGGTAATTGCACGCTCCTGATTGCTAGTGAGAACACCTCGGTCTAATAATCTTTCAACCAACTCTACTTTGTTACCAATGGGATATTGGCGATAAATCTCTTTTTTCATAGCTGCTGGCGAGCCTCCACCATGCAAGCTAATCACAGAGTACCAGCCACCTTGATAAGAGGCGGTCAAATCTTCGATAAAGCGAGCTACTTCAATACGCTTATCATAAGGAACCGCTGGGTTTGCACGTAATACTTCTGCCAAGGTTGCTGCAGTGGCAGGATTGTGATCTTCATCGGGCCCAGGTAGAGCCACAATTAAGCCGCCGGAAACCTCATGAGCAAGACGATGCATATCATAAATCTGGGTAGCTAATAACAGTTTCCCGATGTTTGAAAATACAGGTTCAGGCATAAAGGATTTGCTAAAAGGATCTTGTGTACCATATACGCTTGCTGCAACACCGCAAGCATAAAACCCTTCAGTGATCTTAATCAGCTCAACCATGGGTTCACGCAAATTCGATTTAGTTTCTGGATCAAAGCCATTAGCTTCACACATTAAAGCTCCAGCTCCAATCAAGAGGTCGCCAAAGCCGGCTCTGGCTGCAATACAACTATGACGGTGATGGGTAGCGTAGCTGTAAGTTAAAACACTGGAGTGCTCCCATTCACCTGCGTAGAAAACGCGTTCCCAGGGAATAAATACCTTATCAAAAATTACTACGCCAGTAGATTGGCCATACTTACTGGAAAAGAGCGGCTTGCCATGCTCCACTTTTTCTCCTGGGCGCCCAGCCGGACGGGCAACGATGGTAATACCTTTAGCATCTACTGGTACTGCACAACAAATCGCAAACGCCGCATCTTCCTTGCTCATGTTGCGACCTGGCATCACTAAGAACTCATGCATATAGGGCGCACCAGTGACGATGGCCTTCGTACCAGAAATCACGACCCCTTTAGCATCTTGAGAAACGATATGCACATAGGTATCAGGGTTGGCTTGTTCATGTGGCCTGAGAGATCGGTCACCTTTAGCATCAGTCATTGCAATACCTAAAGCTAAATCATTTTTTTGTACATGGGCGAGATACTCAGCAAATTTAGCGCGATGATCATTACTACCGTGTGCATCATCAATCCGAGCCGATACTTGACCAAGCGCATTTAAGGCATCGTGAGCCAGATAGCGTTGAGCGCAACCCGTTTCCTGACATAGGACACGAATAGCTTCTAATTTATTTAAGAGATCACCAGAAGATTCATTGATGTGCAACATCCTCGGAACAGTTTTGCCATTTGAGCTGGCTAACATTAAAGGTGCTAAAGCAGGGTCATGTACCATGTCATAAGTAACACCTAGAGCATCTACTCCAGGCCTCAACATGGCTTCATCAACTACAGATTCAACCAAGCGTCCATCAACATAGACGACCGGCTTTAGCTTACGCAATGACTCTCGGTAGTCCTTACTAGTCATGAATTGGGAGGTACTGTTGCTCATATGAGGCCTTAATCGTTTGTTTAATGGGTGATTTATCAAATAATACACATAAATTGAACAGTGTTCAATTATTAAGATATATGTATAATTTCTCAATGGATCAAGCGATTACTTCCCCAAGAGATCTGCGTCAACAAGCTTTGGCCGATGCTAGGCGTGAGCACATTTTAAGTGCTGCTAGAGCAGTATTTATTGAGGTGGGATTAGAGGCTGTCAGCATGCGAGAAATCGCAAAGCGGGCCGGTTATACCGCTGGGGCTATTTACAGCTATTTTGCAAGCAAAGAAGAAATTTATGGTGCATTACTAGCTGAATCGCTCGAGCGTTTAAATAATTTCGTAAATCTATCTGCGGAGGATATCTCTGTTGATCAGGAGGGTCAAACTGCATTTGCAGAGCTCCGTAAAAGTGCTCTAGCTTTTTATGAGTTTTATCGAGACAATCCACGCGATTTGGACTTGGGTTTCTATCTCTTCCAGGGACTTAAGCCTAGAGGATTAACAAATGAATGGGACTCAGAGCTAAACACACGTCTTCGGGCTGCCATGCAACATCAAGAGGCAGCCTTGATCAAGTTAGGCTGTAGTAAAAGAGATGTAGATACTGAATTAACAGCAATTTTTGCGCACATTGTTGGCGTACTATTACTAAACCATACAGGCCGTATTCGGATGTTCGGTAAAGGTGCTGATGAATTAATCACCCACTATTTAGATAAATTAGCACTTCGCTTGCCCAATCAAAAATTATAATTTCATGATGATTAACCAAGACACTAGCGCCCTCATTCTGATTGACTATCAAATGCGTTTAATGCCCAGTATTCATGAGAGTGAAGAAGCTATTGCATCAGCGATCTTTCTTGCTAAGGTAGCGAAAGCCTTACAAATTCCCATCCTAGGAACTGAGCAAAACCCAGAGGGGTTAGGACAAAACGATGAGCGTATTAAAGTATTTTGTGACCATACCCTGGTGAAGCATTCCTTTAATGGAGCTGCAGATGGCTTAGCGGCTGATATCAAGGGAATCAATCCATTGATCACACAACTCGTTCTGGCGGGTTGTGAAGCGCATGTCTGTCTGATGCAAACTGCCCTAGGTCTTCAGGCGCTGGGCTATGAGGTGGCAGTAGTGCCTGAGGCTTGCAGTAGTAGAAGAGTGCAAGATAAGATATTGGCTATTGACCGCATGAGTCAGCAAAAAATTACTATGCTGGGTGCTGAAATGCTTGCCTTTGAGTGGCTTAAAACATCGGAGCACTCACAATTTAAGAATATTCTGAATTTAATAAAAAATAGATAACAGTAAAAAATCTTCTTCCCTATTTGTACTCTTGGCTTTCTAAAGTATTTAAATTTTCTAATCTTAATTTTGCATTAATTCTTTTGAGCCAAATTGCCACTGCTGGCGGCACAAGATCGGAATAATTTTGATCATAGAGAAGTGCTTCTCTAATGGTGGAGGCGCTGATCAATTTCGCTGAACCCGTTTCGGTAGCTACTTTGTAGCCCGCCAATCGTAGGCGATTTGCTTTTTCCTGCTCCCATTCAGAAAATATCCTGAGTAAATGAATACTTTCATTTGGATCGGTTGGTACAAACTCGGACCATTTTTCTGGTGCATGGATTGGTAAAGCAACGATGGTAAATTGGGTTGGATCAACACCGGCCTCTAATAGCGCATCCTTAATCATTGCCGAGCGCTCCCAATAGCTAAATGGATTTGCAAAGGCTGTATGACGATGATGACTGGTGATCTCTTTTTGAATTGAAGTGCGATCGTAATTAGTGATGCCAATAAACAAATGGGTTCCAAAGGTATGGGCCCATCTTAAATATGCTAAGTGTTCGTTATGAAACGGTTGAAAGCGGCCATGAGCAACAGCATATTGATATGGTTTATGTGGCTGCATTTTTTATAAGGCTTTGAATGAAGTGATGCCAAGGCTCTCATAAGAATTTGGCCTACCACCTAAAAAATGAGACCGGTTTGATGCATTTAAAAGGATCGGCATAATATCTCGGCTACACAGTTGACCAAGTGATCCGCCAACAGATAATCTTTCGGAAAAATGATTGACTGAGTCAACTCGAATTCCTTCCCCCATTATAGAAAGAGGTACTGATTCACCTGAGTGGAGCATTGGACCATGGCTTGGGGTACAGTGATCTGCAGTAATTGCTATCAGAAAATCTTCCTGTAGCTTTTCCCAACTCCAAATATCTGAAAGACCAAAATCAATAGCCTCAATGACTTGAGCCTTCACCAGTGGTGAATGACTGTGCGCAGCTTCATCGGCAGCTTTCGTATGAAGGTGAACAAAATCACAGCCATTATCAAAAGCATGCTTAGCCGCAGCTAACTTATTGATCATTTCACAGCTAGGTTCACCTTCATCAACTTCTATGTAATTCATTTGCAATAAGTTGGCCATGCCTTTATACATCGGAGCCGACGCAATTAGATAGGAGCTTAAACCTGTTTTTTGATAGAAGCTCATTAATTTTTGATATCTACCAGGCCATTTAGTAACAGTCATATTGAGCGGTAGCTTACCCTCAAGCACCCTTTGGTCATTAATAGGGTGCTTTGAGAGTACTTCATGAGTCCACCTTAAATAATGATTTAACGCTTTGGCAGTTTTCTGTGCGTCGCCATAGTTCCTACTTGAATCAAGAACCTCAATTTCAAGTACCGGTCTGCCTGTATGCATAAATGGATCTGAATCTGTAATATCCTCACAGCCGCCATGCATGATGAGTAAAGAATCAGACTTTCCAATATATTGAACTTCAAAATGTATATCGCCAGATTCAAAGTGGCTGATTGACTCGATTAATTTTTGTGCGTCTTGGGCCTCTGATGCAGGCCACCATGGGGTAATCATAAGACCCTCATTTGATGGGGTCACATTACGTAAACCCAAGTGCGCAACTGAAACATTGGAAGGCGGTGTCAAGCCAAAACCCATGCTTTCGAATACCGCTCTGCCTGGGTAGAAATCTTTCTCGTAGCCAAATAAATGAAAGTGGGCTAATTCAGATGGGGGAACCATTCCAGGGTTAATGGGGTAGACCGACGCTGATGCCCCTAATTTGGCAATCCGATCTAAATTTGGAGTTTTGGCATACTCCAGAGGAGTTAAATTTCCTAACTCCTTATAAATACGATCACCAATACCATCGAGAAGAATGAGCAGTATTTTTTTCATTACATATTAGCGTTTAATCCCAATGTTTCCGCAATAGTATTTCGTTGAGATTCATCAGTGCCGCCTGGAATGCGAAGATTTCGTGCAATTTGGAACAGTTTATTTACCACAGTATCTTTCATAATTCCTGCAGCGCCATGCAGTTGTAGTGCCTTATCGGCAACACGATAAAAAGATTCATCGTTTACGATTTTCATTAATGCAAAAAGACGTATTTGTTCTTGAGGACGATTGGTATCCCACCATGGCCCAAATTTTTCTATATCTCGTAGGCATGCTAATGAAGTTGCTCGTGCACTGTACCAGTCTATATACATATCAGATACCATCCACTGTAGACCTTGATTGCGACCTAGCGGCTTACCGGCCACTTTCCTATGTTTAAGCCTATCTAGAGTTTTATCAATCAGTAATTTTGACCAAGCGGAGCACATTCCTCCGCGACGTGTTCTAGTCCAGTTAATAGATGTTAGGGCTATTTCAAAGCCCTGCCCACGATTTCCAATCATTGCACTCTCAGGGAGTTCAAGATTTTCAAAATGTAGCTCTCCTGTTAGACCATCATCAAACATCGTACGATTAATCCGACCATGTTTAAATCCTTTTCCTAGGTACTCCTTTGATTCGAATTGAAAGTAACTGAAACTTTTTTTACCAATACCTGGATCAGTGATGGCAAGTACATTCACAATATCTGCCTCAAATGGGTTGGTTATATAAGCTTTGTGCCCATTCAGAATCCATTTGTCGCCTTTTTGGACAGCGTTGGTTTTCATGTCAAATAAATTAGAGCCAGCATCTGGCTCTGTGACAGCATGACAGCTTGTTTTTTGACCTAAGATTAATGGCTTCACAAATTGATCTTGTAACTCTTCTCGGACAAAAATTAATCTGGGAGTTGATCCATCAGTCCAAGATAAGATGCCCGGGGCTAAATCTATACCATATGAATAAACCTTTTCTTCTATGAAGAACATTTCTGTTCTTGAGAGCCCACCGCCACCGATAGATTGAGGAAGATGGAGTGAAAATAAGCCTTCCATTCCGGATGCCTGCATGATTTCACGTCTAGCCGCTTGTATTTCCGGATGTAATTTACCGGTTCGATCTATATATTCCAGGCTATTTCTGAGTCTGTGGCGAAGTTGATGCTCTCGTGGTTCAACTTCCCTAGTATAAAAAGTCTCAATTTTTTCAATAATAGGCAGGAGGTGGCTTGGTGTTTGTTCGATCATGATTCAAATTGTGCGTTTGGGTCTTGGTTCAGTTTTGGCGAGATGTTATAGGTGGTTTTGTGACCAATATTTTTTATAGGATTACCAATTGCGAGGAAATTGGTTGCGTCATCTTTTAGTTTGATAACCATCTCCCTATCTTTAGTCAGGGGTGAGCTGATTGCTTCGCTCAAGTTTTTAATTCCGGCCACTACAATGCCGAGAGGTATTAATAAAGCTTCCCACTCATTAGAAGTTTTAGTTTTCATCATTTCATTTAACAAGGGGATCAGAGATGCTCTATGCTCACCCCGTTTTTTCATCGTGCAGAAGCGCTCATCTGTGATCCATTCGGGCTTATTAATAATTTCACAGAATTTATTCCAAAAATTATCGTGCGTAATAAAAAGAGTGAGCCAGCCATCTGCCGATGCGAATACCTGAGCTGGCACTATATAGGGGTGGGCAGACAATGATTGTCGTATTGGTTTTTCTTGCGCGTTTAGCCATGCGCCCGCTAGATAGTTCAGCTGAGAGAGCATGACATCATGCATAGCAATATCAACTTGACCACCTTTCCCCTCAATAATACGAGCAAGCAATCCAAGAGCACCCATAATTCCTGCTGAATTATCAACAGCAGAATAGCCAGCCTTAGTAGGGTAGCCATCTGGCTCGCCGGTAAGATCCATGATTCCAACTAGCGCCTGAATAATGTAGTCATAAGCTGGACGCTCAGACTCAATGCTATCCAAGCCAAAGCCTGTCATGGCTACACAAGCTATTTTAGGGTTGATGTGTTTTAACTTATCGTATGTAAGGCCGAGGGAGTTTATTGCCCCTGGTCGAAGATTAGTAATAAGTCCATCTGCTTGTGCAACTAATGTATGAAACTTTTTGCGACCTTCATCTGTTGTGAGGTCTAGGGTAATACTTTTTTTATTTCGGTTTAGGCTAACGAAATATGCATTGTGGCCATCAATGTTATGAGGGCCAAGAGTGCGGGCGATATCGCCATCTGGAGGTTCAATTTTGATGACCTCCATTCCTAAGTCGGCAAGCAGCATGCCGCAATAAGGCCCCATCAGCATATGGCTAACTTCAATTAACTTTTTACCATTTAGGGGTCCTGGGCTGATCGGAGAATAATTGGGCATTTACTTATTTCCCTTTGTATTTAGGGGCACGTTTTTCCATAAATGCTTGACGGCCCTCAATTCGATCTTCAGTGTCTCGCAATACACCCCAATAAAGTTCTGTAATTTGCTGGGCATCGATATCACTTAAGTGCCCAGTGATTTTGGATAATTTTTTAATTGCTTGAGTTGCTAACGGACCATTTGTTGAAATTTGCTGCGCTATTTTTAAAGCTTCTGGCATCAGGTCCTGTGCAGTAAAGATATCTGAAATTAAGCCAATATCCAGCGCTTTCATTGCTTTAATGGATTCACCAGTCAGCGCCATCTTCATCGCATGAGCAGGAGGAACTGCCTTAAGTAGACGGTGTAGACCTAAGACTGCTGGAATCGATGCAACCTTAGCTTCAGGGAGGCCAAATATAGCATTATCTGATGCAATTTTTAGATCACATTGCAAGGCTATTTCTAGCCCACCACCCAAGCAATAGCCATTAATTGCCGCAATTAATGGCTTATGAATATTTAAATCAGTAAGATCCATCATACGAATATAGAGGCCTTGTTCCGAAGCCTTATCGGTTTCTCTAAAGAATGCTTCTGCGTAACTTACTGGTGAGGAGTTTCCGCCTTTGAGGTCAGCACCCGCACAAAATGAGTCATTTCCTGCACCAGTGAGAACAATGACTTTTACTAGTTCATCATCTCTGGCATTCATTAAGGCGGTACGAAGTTCTTTTAATGTTGCAAGGTCCAATGCATTTTTCTTTTGGGGTCTATTGATAGTCAATATTGCTATTGAATTGCTGGCTTCATAAGTGATCATTTAGTTTCCTTATACACTTGGGGAGGAGAGACTTCTTCCACCGCATACATATAAAACTTGACCAGTGAGATAA
The DNA here is from genome assembly GCA_044377685.1 of Polynucleobacter sp. Classification (GTDB taxonomy): domain Bacteria; phylum Pseudomonadota; class Gammaproteobacteria; order Burkholderiales; family Burkholderiaceae; genus Polynucleobacter. The sequence continues at coordinate 8,812 of JBILYO010000058.1, forward strand.
GAGGCGTCTGGATTTAAAAAGGTCATCACGGCATAGGCAACATCATCTGGAGTGCCAATGCGTTTGACAGGCACAGATTCTTTTAATTTACTTTGAAGTGATGCATCAAAACTATCAAATAATGGTGTTTGTATGATTCCTGGAGCAATTGCATTGACAGTGATACCTTTGGCAGCGAATTCAATTGCAAGGCTTCTAGTAAGGCTAATAACGCCACCCTTAGCGGCTGAATAGTTTGATTGGCCAAAGCCACCAAGCCATGCACGTGATGAAATATTAACAATTCTGCCAAAATTGCGCGGTAGCATTTCTTTAATTGTGGCCTGACAAAATAGAAATTGGGACTTTAGGTTAACGTTAATCACATCGTCCCAATCAGCCTCAGTCATATTGAGTAATCTTTTATCTCGAATAATGCCGGCATTATTAACGAGGTAATCGATCTGGCCACCCCAAGCAATTACTTGCTGAATGGCGGATTGCACCTCATCAATTTTGCAGACATTTCCAGATACTCCAATTACTTTGCTCCCAAATCCCTTGAGTTGATCAACAGCGGCGCTCAGTTTCGCTTGGTCATAATCAATTAATGCAACATCAATGCCATTAACTACCAATTTCTTAGCAATTCCAAAGCCAATGCCTTGCGCTGCTCCAGTAACGATGGCAACTCTTCTTGGTAGTTGAGACATATTAAATTCCTAAGATATGAACAGAGGAGGCGGCGTGATCAACCCCAGCAATACCACCACCTGTGCATTGTGCAAGCGCAATTTTGGGCTTATTTACCTGGCGTTCCATAGCTCTACCTTCAAGTTGCCATGTAAGCTCTACCATTTGGGCTACTCCTGTAGCGCCGAGAGGATGACCTTTTGCCAGTAGGCCACCACTTGGATTTACAGGAATTTTCCCGCTAAGTCCAGTTTTGCCAGAGCGTAATAATTCTGGTCCTTCTCCCGGCTTTGCAATACCCAGAGCCTCGTAATAAATTAATTCAGCAATGGTAAATGCATCGTGTAATTCGATGACATCAATATCATTTGGCCCAATACCGGCTTGTTCATAAGCTAGTCTTGCAGCCCTGGCAGTAATTTCCGCATCTAAAATATCGTCAGAATATTTTTCTTGCATACCAGATTGAACAATTGACGCTAGCAATTTAACTGGCTTTCGTCCATTGTTATGTTCGGTGCTAAGGATGAGGGCTGCTGCACCATCAACCTGAGAGGGGCAGCACTGCATGAGCGTTAAAGGCTCAGCAATCATGCGAGAAGATAATACTTCTTCAATCGTAGTAGGCGTTCTTTGTTGTGCATATGGATTTAGTGAGCCATTAAATCTATTTTTGACAGCCACTTGCGCTAATAGACTAGGATCTTCATCTCTCTCATAAAGATAGCGCGTTGCTCTCATGGCATAAATTGACGGTAATACTAATCCGGAGTTTGCGTAAATTCTGGTCTTATGGTCATTTAATTGTAATGGAATTGTGCCACCACCAAGCTGGGTTAGTTGTTCAATACCAACCACTAAGATTGTTTTATATTGCTCAGCTAATAAGGCATGCTTCGCTAGATGAACGGCTGTAGCTCCACTAGCACATGCATTTTCAATGTTGTATATGGGGATTCCTTGCAATTGAAGATCGCGCACAATCAGTTGACCAAGAATCATCCCCCCAAATACGTTGGCGCAATAGATTGCTTCGATATCATTTAATGTTAAATTGGCATCTTTAATTGCATTGAGAATGGCGCCTTGAGCAAGTTCAGGCGCTAAAGTATTTGGTTGCTTATCGAAGCGTGTCATAGCAACACCCTCAATGTAGATCATATTTTTATTCATGGGCTATTGACTTATTTTTTCAAAAATATGGCCAAATTCAGCATCTGGCTTCATTAAATATTCATCTCCAATAGAAGGATTTCCGCTTTGGACGAGCCGTCCGAATATCCTGACTGGAAAATCTGGTAGATTCACAAAGCCAATTGCATAAGGTTGAATACCTGATTTCTTACTTGGGTGAATAACAGTGAAGCTGTATAAAGTGCCATTGGGATTTAATTCTTGATCAACGTAATCTATATCTAACGGA
>JBILYO010000059.1:0-10711 GCA_044377685.1 Polynucleobacter sp.
CCCTACTCTTCTCCCTAGTGCAGGCAGCAGCCTGTGGTGCTGCTAATGCAAAGTTAATATCACCCTTTGTAGGAAGAATTACAGATTGGTACAAAAATAAATTAGGCACTAACTGGAGTGATGCCAACCATGGGGGCGCCAATGATCCTGGCGTGACTTCAGTGAAGAAAATATTTCACTATTACAAGCAATATGGCATCACTACTGAAATTATGGGCGCAAGCTTTCGTAATACCAGTCAAATATTAGAGCTAGCTGGTTGTGACCTGTTAACCATTAGCCCTGAGCTATTGGCCGAGCTTCAAAAGAGCAATATCCTTGTGAGCAAAAAATTAGATGCCGGTCATGCTGAAAAACTTGAAGCATTAAAGTTAGATGAATCTAGTTTTCGCCTGCAACTCAATAATGACCCAATGGCCACAGAAAAATTGGCTGAAGGTATTCGCAATTTCTGTATCGATACTGAAAAACTAGAAGCCCTACTCACAAAGTAAATTATTTCTTGACTGTGTTGAAACCCATTAGATCGTAAGCTGGACAGTTTCCTAACATACCGGTCGCTAAAGGGATAATTCCAATCCAGCCCCAGGCGCCAACAATACCGAAACCAGCTAAACCCATCAAAGTTACGCCAACAGTCATACGCAAGACGCGATCAGTGTGACCAATATTGCATTTCATATCATGCCCCTTTCAGAACTCATATAGCCAGATGGCTTCTACTTAGCAGCCCTCAATAAGCGCTGTCTTAGCGCTTCATACAAGCATACGCCACTTGCAACTGAAACATTCAAACTTTCGACTACACCTTGCATTGGTATGCGAACCAACTCATCACAGTTTTCACGGGTTAAGCGTCGCATTCCTTCACCCTCAGCGCCCATCACAATACCTATTGAACCGGATAAATCAATGTCATAGATCGATTTTTCAGCTTCATCATCGGTGCCAATCAACCAAACACCTGCTTCTTGCATTTCTTTCATGCTACGCACGAGATTGGTAACGGTAATCACGGGAATGACCTCTGATGCGCCACTGGATACCTTACTGACAGTTGCGTTAATTGAGGCAGACCGATCTTTAGGGATGACTACCGCATCTACGCCGGCACCATCAGCAACACGCAAACAGGCGCCAAAGTTATGAGGGTCAGTCACCCCATCTAGCACTAGGAACAATGGCTTTTTCTTGGCCTCTTCCACATCCTCAATCACCTCGGTAATGGTTCGAGCGATGGTCATTTTTTCAGCTAAGGCCACTACACCTTGATGACGATCATGTCCTGCTAGCTTATGTAAACGCTCTGCATCAGCTGCATGGAGTCTTTCTCCTAACGCTTCTTCTGCCTGCTTTAAAAAATCACCCATGCGACGATCGCGACGGCTAGGGTCAAAGTAAACTGACTTCAGGCTATCAGGATCCACTCTCAAGCGCGCTTGTACCGCATGAAAACCCACTAATATTTGTTTCATTATTTATCGATTCAATTCTTTATTTGCGCCGGGCTTTGGTGCTGCGCACAGGAGGCTTTGAGCCTGCAGGCTTGCCAACTACTCTACCTTGTTTATTGGCTTTACCATTTTTGCGGCTAGCCTTACTTTTGGATTGCGTAGCGCCTAAGGTTCCCGCAGATTTAGCAGCATTGACATTAATTCCACTAGGTTTTTGTGGCGCCTTATTGGCCGGCCTGCTCCTTTTGGAAGCAGCCTTCTTGTTGGGTCTTCCAGTATCGGTTGCCAAAATTAATTGACGCCGACTATTTGCGCTACCTGGCTCTATGCCTACGGCTTTGACTAGACTGAACTCAATCTTGCGGGCATCAAGATCTACCCTACTCACCAATACATGTACACGATCACCTAAGCGATAGCGAATACCAGTACGCTCTCCACGTAATTCCTGTCGAGCTTCGTCATATTGGAAATAATCGCCACCCAACTCAGTGACGTGCACCATACCTTCAACAAATAAGCTCTCTAGCTGAATAAATAATCCAAAGTTCGCTACACCAGTAACCGTGCCCGAATATTCTTGGCCTAAATGATCTCGCATGTAATAACACTTGAGCCATGCCTCCACATCACGTGATGCCTCATCAGCACGACGCTCATTTGATGAGCAATGAACACCTAACTGCCCCCAGATTGGCAAAGCGGCATTTGCACCTTTGGGTAGCCTTACTCCTTTGGCGGGCCCAGCCTTAGCATCACTTTGTGATTTTTTAGCATTAACTGCATTTTCACGCCCCTTACCCTTGCGAGGCAGAGTTAGGTTTAGTGGCACCTTAGGCGGCAAGACTGGTACATATGGCTTTTTTTGCAAAATCGACTTAATCACTCGATGAGTCAATAAATCTGGATAACGTCGAATCGGACTTGTGAAATGTGAATATGCCGGATATGCCAAGCCAAAGTGGCCTTCATTATCCGGCTGATACATCGCCTGCTGCATTGACCTCAGCACTACAGATTGCAACATATTGGCATCTGGTCGATCTTTGACTTCGCGCATCAATTTTGCAAAATCTTTTGGTTTAGGCTTCTCACCACCGCCTAAAGCAAGTCCTGATGTTCTAAGAACCTGACGTAAGGTGACTAACTTCTCTTCTGAAGGCTCGCCATGAACACGATAAAGACTTAAGTGTTTGTTCTTGTCGATATAGTCAGCTGCGCAGACGTTCGCCGTCAACATACATTCTTCGATTAAGCGATGGGCTTCATTTCGAATACGCGGCTCAATGCGCAATATCTTGCCCAGCTCATTACTAATGATTTGCGTCTCTGTCGTATCAAATTCAATTGCTCCACGTTTTTCACGTGCAGCTAAGAGTATTTTGTAGAGAGAATATAAATTAGTGAGTAGCGGTCGGAACTGCGCAAAACGAGCTGCTTCTGGGCCTTTACTATTAGATAGAATTTCCCAAACGGTATCGTAGGTAAAGCGTTGAGCTGAATGCATCACTGCTGGATAAAACTGATAGGCCAACACAATTCCATTGTTATCCACCACAGAGTCACACACCATACACAAGCGGTCAACCCCAGGGTTTAAGGAACAAAGACCGTTAGAGATCTTTTCTGGCAACATCGGAATCACCCTTCTAGGGAAATAAACCGAGGTAGCTCGCAGTAAGCCTTCATCATCTAAAGGATGTCCAGGTTTTACGTAATGCGAGACATCTGCAATCGCCACAATCAGGCGCCATGCTTTAGTCTGACCGTACATCACCGGCTCACAATACACGGCATCATCAAAGTCACGGGCATCAGCGCCATCAATTGTGACTAAAGGAATATCGCGCAAATCGACACGACCCTCTAAATCTTCTTGTTGAACTGAATCTGGTAATGCAGCAGCCTCTTTCATGGCGGCAGCTGAAAACTCATGGGGAACACCATACTTACGAACAGCGATTTCAATTTCCATTCCTGGATCATCGATCTCACCTAACACTTCAACCACGCGACCCACTGCCTGACGATAGCTATCGGGATAATCAATAATCTCTACACTCACTACTTGACCTAACTTAGCTTGACCCTGACCTTTGGGCGGGATCAAAATATCGTGGCCAATGCGTTTGTCTTCAGGCGCAACAATCAGGACACCGTTTTCATTTAAGAGGCGGCCAATCACTACTTTATTGGCGTGGATTACCACCTCAACGATCTGCCCTTCAGGACGACCACGTCGATCGGTGCCTAACACTCTGACATTGACTCGATCTGCGTGCATCACGCGTGACATCTCTCTTTCAGAGAGAAAAATATCTTCACCGCCATCATCGGGTATAACAAATCCAAATCCATCTCGATGTCCTTGAACTGTTCCTAAACGGTCAGCCTCGCGTGGCACCAAGTCTTTTGCTTTACGCATTTAATTCCTTCGGCAATACATGCCCTATCTATATATCTACTGATATCTATTATTGTTATGAATAAGGCTACTGTATCAAACCATCAAGTCTGCAGGGGAAAAGCCTGATTCACTGAGAAATGCCCTCAATAGGCACACCCTCTATAATAGTGGCATGCCCAGGTGGCGAAATTGGTAGACGCACCAGCTTCAGGTGCTGGCGATCGTAAGGTTGTGGGGGTTCGAGTCCCTTCCTGGGCACCAAACTCTCTTGCTAACACCTATATGGGGACAAAAGCGCCCTAATCAATAGATAGCTAATGCCCTCATCTTTTAGGCAGCACTAATAGTGAGACGTTAAAGAAAGCCACCCTTATGAAATCTTAACCAGGTACGACTCGATAATAAAAGCTATTACCGCCATATAGAGGTCTCATACGAAATCCTTGGCATTGATAAAAATTAATACCATTTCTTGGCGCCAAAACACAACCCGGTAATAAGTTAGGATAAGTTGCTCCGACAGGTGGAATAGAACCCTCCACCACTGCCCCCGATGCTATTGCGCCTGGTGATGCCAATACTGGTACTTGAGTCTGTTGGGCTATCACTACAGGTGGATTTTCATAGATCACCGTTGGACGTGATTCAGCAGCAACGACTTCAGCAGTCTCTACTGCAGCAGCTCCCCCAACAAAACCTGCAGGCCCCCAGCCTGGACCACAGCGATAACAACCGCCCCAACCAGCTCCGCGCCACCCTGGATCACCCCTCCAACCGCCTCGATATCCATGCCAGTAAGCTTCAGCATCGGTAGCAATAGTTATAGTAATTAAGCCCATCAGACTTGCTAAGACCATAGTAAACAATTTCATCGTTATTCTCTATTCTTAATTAAGAGGCGTATTTGGCTGAGCAAACTCAGTAACAATCGCCTTTGCAAATCGATTTGAATTAAAGCGATCTGGGGATATAAGGGAATCAATTTTCCAATTTTTATAAATGAGGGTTGTACGAGGGCGCGCCTTATCTCCTAAATAGATCCAAGAAGCCATATAAGGCAAATGATCCTTTACTCCAATCCATATCTGGCCCTGTAAGCCTCTTCCAGCCATGACAATGCTATACGTCTCCACGCCTCCAATGAGTTTTGACTTTCCAGTAATAAACGCATCGGTTAAACCAGCTGTGAGATGTTCATAAGGGTTAGATAAAACTAAGTCATCTCCTGGGAAGAAAATTCCAGCCTTATCGTATGCAAATTGAGCAGCTGCATCAATCGAATTAGGGCTCTCACTCATAGCAACTAAATTCTTTTCCGGACTATAGGCAAATAGTTTTTTTCCATTAAATAATATTTCATTTGAAGGCCCATCACCTTTAACGACAACATTAAATTTATTGGGTCTTTGTAATGCGATATTTGCCGCGGTTGTATATATAACTGGAATCCCATCAATGGAAGGAAATTCTGACTGCACAATAGACTCAAATTGAATTGTTTTTGCAGCACCTAAAGTTTGCGTCATTTGCTTTATAAGGATCAATGCTTCAGGCTCTATGGGCTTAATGTTTTTAGGTAAGCTCGGCCTTGGTGAAGACTCTGGGCGCTTAGATGAATTAGTTTGAGCCAAGGCAGCTCCCAAGAAACTCAAACTCACAAGCAAGGCTAAGAGAAACCTAGGAAATAGGCGCATGAATTACTCCGTATGATAATGATAGAAAAATCTCAAGAGATGGAGGATCTTTTAGAATCAAACCATCAAGCGGGATTCGCTAATCCTACAGCGCAAACTGTATACGATATGTTTAGCATCTACAAGAAAATTCACCCTGTTCCCGCCCTATAAGAGTGCCCCTCAATTTAAAGGGTAGCTAAATGAGAATTTATGAATACATTCCTCTGTTTAGCTATTATTTGGTATGGACATTCATTTTGACTTTAGCCCAATTCGCTTAAAAACAGCAGAAGCCAGTGTTTATCGTATTCCGATCGATGAGCCTGTTCAAACCTCCTTTGGGGTGATGCATGACAGACCTGCTGTCGTAGTGCGCCTTGAAGATAGTGAAGGTTTGACTGCCTGGGGTGAGGTTTGGTGTAATTTTCCTTCGGTTGGTGCTGAGCATCGAGCGCGCTTATTCAATTCCACAGTGGCACCCATTTTGCTCGAGCAAGCGTGGGATTCTCCGCAAACTGCCTTCAAGATACTGTCAACACGATTACATATATTGGGCATTCAGTGTGGTGAACCTGGCACGATTGCACAGGCGATTGCTGGCGCAGATATTGCCCTATGGGATCTATTTGCTAAAAAATCCGGGCGGGCTCTTTGGAAGCTATTTGGTGGCAGCCCTAATATATCAACTTATGCATCCGGCTTAAGCCCCACTCATCCAGAAAAGTTAGCGCAACAAAAATGGGATGAAGGGTATCGCGCCTTTAAATTAAAAGTGGGATTTGGAACGGATAGAGATTTTAAGAATCTGGAAACTCTCAGAAATGCCTTTGGTAATGACATCAAGATGATGGTTGATGCCAACCAAGCATGGAACTCTCAGAATGCAGCACAAAACATTGCAAACTTATCAACTCTCAATCCATTTTGGGTAGAAGAACCTTTGCCCGCTGATTGCGCAATACAAGACTGGAACATGCTGGCAAAGGCAGTATCACCAATTCAGCTAGCCGCCGGTGAAAATATGCGCGGGCACATACAGTTTCATGAAGCGATTGATAGTGGAGCATTTGCAGTGATTCAGCCTGACCTCGGCAAATGGGGTGGATTTAGCGGCTGTATTCCCATTGGTCGATCTAGTAATCTTCAAAACAAATTATTTTGTCCTCATTGGCTTGGCGGTGGTATTGGCTTAATGGCCTCGATGCACCTCAAGGCTGCAGTTGGTGGACCAGGATTTGTGGAGGTTGACTCAAATCCAAACCTCTTAAGGGAACTTCTCGCCAATCCCCTGCCCAAGATTGTGAATGGTGCAGTAAGCTTAAGCGATCTGCCAGGACTCGGAATAGAACCTGATCTTGAAGCTCTAAGACCTTTTTTAATTAAAACCCTTTGACGACGGCTGCATTCCAAAGCTTTAGCAGTTCTGAAAGTAAGAAATTTACTTAGAGTAAAAATCTCGCTGCGGTAAATACTGCCATGCCAATAATCAAGGTGCTCAGCATCTTTTTCGTGAAGTAGAAAGTGATGACTGCCGCAATCCCTCCCCAAATATTGGGGAGTTTGAGATTAAATTCAGAGATGCTGGTGGCGCCTGCTGGTATGAATATTTCAGGGACCAAGATAGCAATCATTGCTGCTAAGGGAGCAAAGCGAATAGCCTCCAATAACCAAGTGGGGACCCTAATCCTCTCCCCTAGAATTAAAAAGAAGCTACGCGTCCACGCTGTGACGAGCGTCATACCAAGAATCAGCCAAAGAATATGAGGATTGAGATCTATAGTGCTCAAGGGATGAGTCCTTTAGGAGAGCGATCTGTCTTCATGCCAACAATGATGGCAGCAATAATTGCCAACAATATATTTAATCGAAATGGTAGGCCATAAGCCATTATCGCAACTACCCCCGCCGTTACTGCCGCCCAACGCGCTGAAGCACGATCCAGCATCGGCACAATAATGGCAACCAAAGCAATGGCACCTGCAAACTCAAGACCCCAACTATTTGGAATCTGATGAGCGAACACAATTCCTGTAATGGAACCTATCTGCCATAAAGTCCAGTTTGAGACTTGCATCCCCATCAACCAATACATTTGTAAGTGTTTGGTATTGGCCTGCTGCTCCGCAGATGTTGGTGGAGTTGGATAGCGCCTGACAAAAAAGAGGTAACTAAAGTCTGCCGTGCAATATCCTAATAACACTCTTCGCCAAGCTGGCAAATACGCAAAGTGTGCCTGCAATCCAAGACTAAAGATCACAAAGCGCAGGTTCACCATAAATGTAGTGACTAAGATCATCCAAACTGGCAGACCAGCAGCGATCAGTGGTAAAGAAGCTAACTGAGCAACGCCTGCAAAAACAAAAAGGCTCATGGCTAGTGCTTCATAAAGCGTGAGTGTTGACTTGGCCATGGCGATCCCAGTTACCAAGCCCCATGTCAGAATGGTGATACCCGTCTTGGACATCTCCTTACAGCCTTCAATAAAGGCCTGCTTTTGCTCGGACGTCATAGCCAAGGACTAGATCCCCATCATTCGATGCAAAATCTTGGGTTTCATCTCATCCCAAAGACTTTCAAAATCTTCGGTTTTGGTTTCGGATAGGTCAATCGCTTGAAAGAGGCCTCCAAAAACAATGCCCTCTTTTTTTACTAAGGTCTTATCAAACTCACTCAATCCAATCGGCTTGTCTTCGAGATCTCTAGTCAACTCTGCAGAACAAACAATCGCATCTCGGTTATCATGATCTACGACAGCAAACTCAATAAATTGCTGATTCTTTTCTACGATCACTAAAGTGCCCCTGGCATAGCAAACTGCATCATGCTCTTTGACGATATAGGTTAAAAATTGATTCTCTTCATCAATCTCCATTCTTAAATCATCAATAAAAAAGAGAAATTGATCGCCTTGCCCATTTACTAATGTAAAGACTTTGGGAGTGACTCCATGCCCTAGCACCAGATTTCGGTAATAGCTTGAAACTTCTACTGCTAGGTTTTCTGCAAAAAGGTGCATGAGAAAAAAGGCTTCAAAGAATCATTAAGATAAATGCTTATTCAGAAAGTCGAGTGAACGCTTCCACGCTAATTCAGCAGCCTCGGGGTGATACTGCAATGGCGCCAGACCACGTGTATCGGCCTGAGGATTGGCAAAGGCATGTTTAGCGTCATAGCGATGAAATTCATGATCCACACCTGCAAGCTGTAACTTTTTCTCTAGCTCATCTACACCAGCTGGAGAGAAAAACTCATCCTGCATCGACCAATGCCCCATCATGGGCTTAGTAATATTGTTTGCATCCACATACTCAGCAGGTGGATTGCCATACCAAACGACTGTTGCATCCAATTCAGGAACAAAGCACGCAGATAGCACAGTCAATGCGCCACCCATACAAAATCCTGTAACCGCTACTTTTGCGCTACCGGTAGCTTTCAAGTATTGAACCGCACCACGAATATCTTGAGAAGCAGCATCACCAAAGTTCAAATCATTCATGAGATGCTCTGCCTCCTTGGCTTCCAGGGCCAATTTGCCGCGATATAAATCTGGCACTAAAGCACGGAAGCCAGCACCCGCTAAGCGATTGGCTACCTCTTTAATTTGCTCGTCTAACCCCCACCATTCCTGAATAACCACTATTCCAGGAGCATTAGCCCCATTCGGTGGCTCCACTAAATAGCCATCCACTGTTTTGCCATCAGGCCTTGTAAATTGAACCATCACTTCTCCTCTACGTTTTTTTAGTATCCGAATGAATATATCCTACCAGCCAAATTGTTAGAAGCCCACAAAAAGCAGCCCCATAACCAACTATGTTGTAGTGGTCCATTTTGCCATCAGCCCCAATCGTTACTACCATACCAGCCAATACTGTTGCTATTCCGGACGCCAACATTTGAACCGAGCCAACCAGACTCATGAAAGTCCCGCGAATTTTATTGTCCACTATCTGACTCACCATTGCCATTGCAGGAATCATTCGGCCAGATACTAAAATAAAGAATGCTGTTGAATTAATTAAAACAATCCATAAGGGTGTTACTGGTAGGTTCGTTACCACCAGCAATGGTATTAAGCTCACCACCGCTAAGACTCTAAAGACCCTCGCCTTACCGTATTGATCAGCCATATGCCCAATAAAACGCGAACTCATGAGGGTTGCAATGCCACCACATAAATAAATGAGCGAGATATACGAGTTATCAATACCCACATTGGCAGTTAGGTAAAGTGCAATATAAGGAATCACAGAAAACCCAGTAATCATAATGAAGGCCATAAAGATAAAGGCCTTGATATGTTGATGGGCCGTCATAATCCTAAAAATCTGACTGAATCTACTACCCTCATGCACGTGGTCTAGATGACCAGAAATCTTGGGAATATTGCGATACCCTAAGTACAGGATCACCATTGAGATGAGCGCTATAAAAATAAATGGGGCACGCCAACCCAATGCAGTGATATGGTCAGCTAGCAATAAACTTAAGGGCACACCAGCTACTGTTGAAACCGAGAAAGCGGCCATTACTGTCCCTAAGGCTTTACCTCTTCGCTCAAATGGAATGGAATCTGCCACGATCGTCTGCACTAGAGATCCTAAGATGCCACCAAATGCTCCCGCAAAGGCTCTAGCAATAAAGAGGGTTTCGTAACTGGGCGCCAATCCACAAGCTAAGGTAGCCACAATGAAACAGGCATATAAGCTTAAGAGTAATTGTCGACGCTCAAAGCGATCAATATAGTAGGTAGCGAAGATCCCAGCAATTGCTGCAGCAAATGTATAGGAAGAGAGTAAGAAACTAAATTGATGGGCATTGATATCAAATGCTTTAATAAATTCAGGACCCAAGGGCATCATGATCATGAAGTCCAAAATATGGGTGAACTGAATGCCAGCTAATGCAAATAAAAAGAAGCGCTCTCGCCTCTGGTCTATAAATGATGGTGTGCTCAATGCTGGCTTTACTTGAATTGGGTGGTATGTCATTATCGTCCTTAAGACCGATTGCGAGGTGGATAGCGCAATCAGATTCTGATATTGACCCTATTTACTTAAAACAACTCCCATGAATACTGAATTGACTCAATTTCCATTTCTTTGGCCGCTCATCAAAGAGATTCTGGTTGGGACCGCCCTCTTATTAGTTGTGCTGATTTTTCATGGGAG
>JBILYO010000003.1:0-32606 GCA_044377685.1 Polynucleobacter sp.
CCGAATGTCTGGACCTAAGCCGTGATTATGAATCTGTAAGACCTTAGCATCCGGTGAATCAGCGATCTCTTTATCAGTATTGAGCAAAGAAAACATTCGATCCATATCAGTTAAAGCCTGCTTAATTTCACGATAGATAACGCCCAAGAAATTTAAAGGGATATATAACTGAATCATGAGTGTATTAACCAAGACAAGGTCGCCTAAGGTCATAGTGCCATTAACGACACCAATAGTGGCACGCCACAATATCAGCACTAAACCAACAGCAATAATGATTTGTTGGCCTAAATTGAGAACAGCTAATGTTTTTTGTGACTTAACCGCTGCCACTTGATAACGCAATAAGTTTTCATCGTAACGACTCGCCTCAAAGGCTTCATTACCAAAATACTTCACTGTTTCAAAGTTCAATAAGGAGTCGATTGCCTTTTGATTGGCCTTGGAATCCATATCATTCATGGTGCGACGATAATGCGTGCGCCATTCCGTTACGACAATCGTGAAAATAATATATAAAACTAAGGCTGCAAAGGTAATCGCTGCAAACCAGATGTCATAGGCATAGGCGAAGTAGCCTAGTACCAAGCAGAACTCAACGAGAGTCGGAAGAATGCTGTAAAGAGAATAAGAAATGAGCGACTGAATGCCGCGTGTACCGCGTTCAATATCGCGACTGACACCACCAGTCTGACGAGCTAAATGAAAACTGAGCGCTAAAGAATGCAAATGCTCAAAGACCTGTAGCGCAACCTTACGAACAGCATTTTGTGTCACGCGGGCAAATACAGCCTCACGTAGCTCATTAAATACCGAGGCAGAAATTCTTAATAAACCGTAAGCAACAATGATACTAACCGGCACCACAAGCAGGGCCTGGGGGGAGCTTGCTTTAATATTTAAAGAGTCAATCAACTCTTTCATTAAGATAGGAATACCGAGATTAGCAAACTTAGCTGCAATCAAACAGCTCAAAGCAAAAGCTACTCTAAAGCGATACTCCAAGAGATAGGGCAAGAGATCACGGATGACGTGCCAATCACCTTTTTGAGGTGTTTTTGAATCTGTGCTAATACGATGGTGCCCCGATGAATGTCTCATCGCTCTATCTTATTCCTTATTCCATCATTCTTCAGATCTCAAAGTCCTGAAAATAATTTCAAGATTGCTTCGCCATTGCTAGGAGAAAAACATTGCTTAGCCGCATCCCGATAAGGCAACCATTGATAGGCAACATGTTCCCTTGGAGCAAGCTGAATCTGAACATTATCGGGAACTTTTAAAGAAAACCAATGCTCAGTGTTTCGGGTAACACCCGGAGCATAACGAAAACGCCATGCGGGATAAATTTCATACTCAATCTGATGATGCATATTTTGCAATGATTCAGGGGGCAATAGCTCTATCGATATGCCTGTTTCTTCAAATACTTCACGGCTTGCAGCTTGGGCTAAAGCTTCATCAGGCGCATCTAGGCTCCCAGTAACGGATTGCCAAAATTGATTGCGATCCGCACGTTCAATCAATAAAACATCCCCATTCAATTTATAGATGACTACTAAAACCGAAATAGGGATTTTCAAGGTGAGTACTGCTGAGCTAATTTAAGCAGCGGGCGCAGCTTGGCGTAAACGAATATGTAACTCACGCAACTGACGCTCATCTACAGGACTTGGAGCTTGAGTTAACAAGCACTGAGCACGCTGTGTCTTAGGGAAAGCAATCACATCACGAATTGAATCAGCACCAGTCATCATGGTAACGATACGATCTAAGCCAAATGCAATACCGCCGTGAGGAGGAGCGCCATACTGAAGAGCATCTAATAAGAAACCAAATTTAGCTTGCGCTTCTTCAGCACCAATCTTTAGAGCACGGAATACCTGACTTTGAATCGCTTCTTGATGAATACGTACCGAGCCTCCACCGATTTCACTGCCATTAAGGACCATGTCATATGCTTTAGCCAAACATTTTCCTGGATCAGATTCCAGATACTTCATATGCTCATCTTTGGGGCTAGTGAACGGATGATGGCAAGCTACCCAACGGGCCTCACCTTCATCGTAATCAAACATGGGGAAATCAACCACCCATAATGGCTTCCAAGCTTCAGTAAAGAGGCCATGCTCTTTACCCCAAGTGGAATGTCCAACACGTAAACGTAAATTACCTATTGCATCGTTCACAACTTTTTCTTTATCAGCACCGAAGAAAATAATATCGCCATCTTTTGCACCTGTGCGCTTCAAAATGCCTTCAATCGCTGCATCATGTAAATTCTTCACAATCGGAGATTGCAAGCCATTACGACCCTCCACAACTGAGTTCACCTTAATCCACGCCAAACCTTTAGCGCCATAGATGCTCACAAATTGTGTGTAGTCATCAATTTCACTACGACTAATTGCGGCGCCACCTGGAACACATAAGCCAACTACGCGCCCACCAGCTTGATTAGCAGCACCTGAGAAAACCTTGAAATCAACATCTTTCATCAAATCCGTCAGCTCTGTGAACTCAAAGTTCACACGCAAGTCTGGCTTATCAGAGCCAAAACGCGCCATGCCTTCTGAATAAGGCATAGTTGGAAATGGATTAGGCAACTCGACGCTCATAGTCTTCTTGAAAATATGGCGAATCATGTTTTCAAACAAATCACGAATTTCTATTTCGTTTAAGAATGCCGTTTCACAATCAATCTGAGTAAATTCAGGTTGACGATCTGCGCGTAAATCTTCGTCACGAAAGCATTTAGTAATTTGATAGTAGCGATCAAAACCAGCCACCATCAATAACTGTTTAAAAAGTTGTGGGGATTGTGGCAAGGCAAAGAATTGGCCGTCATGTACACGGGAAGGAACCAAGTAATCACGGGCGCCCTCTGGAGTGCTCTTGGTCAACATCGGTGTTTCAATATCGATAAAGCCAGCTTCATCTAAATAACGACGGCATTCCATCGCCACGTTGTAGCGCAAACGTAAATTCTTTTGCATTTGTGGGCGACGTAAATCTAGTACGCGATGGGTTAAGCGTGTTGTTTCGGATAAATTCTCATCCTCTAACTGGAATGGAGGAGTGATAGAGGCGTTCAGAATGACTAGGCTATGACAGAGAATTTCTACTTTGCCACTTACTAAATCAGTATTTTCTGTGCCAGCAGGACGCGCACGCACCATACCTATTATCTGAATACAAAACTCATTACGAACTAGCTCTGCAAGCGCAAACATTTCTGGGCGATCAGGGTCACACACCACCTGCACAAAACCTTGATGGTCACGCAAGTCAATAAAGATGACGCCACCATGGTCACGACGACGATTAACCCATCCGCAGAGGGTAACTTCTTGACCAATCAGTGAATCAGTTACCTGTCCACAGGTATGACTTCGCATCGACATAAAATTTCCTAAAAATCAAAGATGGGGTGGTGACCCAATTGCAGGTTTTCCACTTGAACTATTGGGAGGCACAGACCCCATTGAAACAATATGCTTCAATGCTTCTTCCACACTCATCTCCAGTTCAATCGTTTGTGAGCGTGGCACGATCATGAAAAAACCCGAGGTAGGATTAGGGGTGGTCGGCAAAAAGACATTGACATAGTCTTCGCCTAACTTTGCGGTAACTTCTTTAGCTGGTATGCCGGTCTGAAAAGCAATCACCCAAGAATCTGCATGGGGATAGCGGATCAATAAGGCCTTGCTAAACGCCTGACCACTGCCAGAAAATAAAGTTGATGAAACTTGTTTAACGCTGGAATAAATCGAACGGACAATTGGAATACGATGAACAAATTTATCCCATACTTTTAGCCACCATTGACCTGCAAAACTAATGGCGATAAGACCAGTTAGCATAATGATGGAAATCACAATCAGTATTCCAACACCTGGAATATCTCGGAAGTGCTGAGCATCTGATGTAGCGCTATTTGGCAGAACTACAATGATTGCATGCATCACTGATCCAAATACGCCGTCGAGCAAACCCAGGCCCCACGAAATCACCCAAATGGTGACTGCCAATGGTGCCCAAACCAAAATGCCTGCAATAAAGTATTTTTTCATGTGTTCCGCCTAACCCGCTATTTTAGCGGTTTAGGCGCCTAAGTAGGGAGAGCTTAATAAACACCTAGGCGAATGATCAAAATTCCCACCAAAAAGCCACCCGCAAAGAGCAAAGTGCCGACCAATAGGCGATAGGTTCGTCTTTCCTGGATCAAAAGGGCCTTAATGAGCTCTAATTCGCCACTTTCGTCCTTTTGCTTAGCGCTAGCCTTAGCTAGGCTATCAGCCAATAAACGAGGCAAAGTAGGGAAGATTTTGGCCCACATAGGCGCTTCAGCCTTTAGGCCATCTAGCAGTCCACGCCAACCCAGTTGCTTATCAATCCATTTTTCTAAGATAGGCTTAGCAGTTTTCCAGAGATCCAAATCGGGATCTAATTGACGCGCCAATCCCTCAACATTCAATAAGGTTTTTTGTAACAAGGTTAGTTGAGGTTGAATTTCTACCTTAAAACGACGGGAGGTCTGAAAGAGTCGCATCAATACAATCCCTAAAGAAATCTCCTTCAAAGGACGATCAAAGTAGGGCTCACATACAGAACGCACTGCGCCTTCCAATTCCTCCACACGTGTGTCAGCTGGAACCCATCCTGACTCAACATGTAATTCTGCAACGCGACGGTAGTCACGATTAAAGAAGGCTAGAAAATTCAGTGCTAAATAATTTTTATCAGACTCGCTCAGTGCCCCAACAATCCCAAAATCTAGAGAAATGAAACGGCCAAAAGTTTCGGGCTCTAAGCTAATCATGATATTGCCAGGATGCATATCCCCATGGAAAAACCCGTGCTCAAATACTTGAGTAAAAAATATCTCAACACCATCAGCGGCCAGCTTTTTAAAATCAACCCCGGCTTCACGTAACTCTGCAAGCCGCCCAATCGAAATGCCATACATTCTTTCCATCACAATGACATTGGTATGGCATAAATCCCAATACATTTCTGGAATCATCAGCATTGTGGAGTCTACAAAATAACGGCGGAGCTGGCTTGCATTAGCCGCCTCACGCATCAGATCTAATTCATCATGTAAACAAGTATCAAACTCAGAAACGTTTTCGCGCGGCTTCAAACGTCGCCCATCTTCTGAGGTCTTCTCAATAATTTTGGCTAAGTCATACATCAAAGCTAAATCACCATCGATTACTGGCAAAATGCCTGGGCGCAAGACCTTGATTGCTACTGCCTCGCCTTCCCACTCAGGATGTTTCTCTGTGGCGCGCAATATTCCAAAATGGACTTGAGCAACTGAGGCGCTGGCAACCGGGGTTGCATCAAAGCTGATAAAGACCTCTTCAATAGACTGTCCCAGAGCCTTCTCAATTAAACGACGTGACTCCTCATTTGAAAAAGGTGGCACTTGGTCTTGTAATTTCGCCAACTCATTAGCAATATCTTCTGGCAATAAATCACGGCGGGTAGAAAGTACTTGTCCAAATTTAACGAAAATAGGACCTAATGCTTCAAGGGTTAAGCGAATGCGCTCACCTCTTGGTAAATGTTTTCCAGGAGAAATCCAACAAAGAACACTTAATAAACTACGGTAAATGCCGGGCTTTAATAGATCACGCAAAAGCGGCAGCATGCCAAAGCGCCAAGCAGTAAAGAAAATGTAGCAAAGACGAGCAATTCGACGCACGGTTCTATTTAGCCTTTTGCTCTAAGAGTTGAATTCTTTTTTCGATTCGATCTACAGCATCACGCAAGTGATTTAATTCAGATTTACGAATCATGAAATCACGTTGATGTATTAGCACTTTTTTTTCTTCACTAAGGTACTCAACCACATTGTCCCGCAAATCACTAGCCGCAGAGTAAGTTGCAGACACCAGCCGCTTACCCTGCTTGACTGCAAAATGGGCTGGAGTATCACCTACTAGACGCGCCAAATCTTCTTCATACTCCCAGCGTAGTTGTCCTGCAAGATGTCCAATCAACTGTGCTAAATCAGCGTCACCAGTGATCTTGACTGCTTTAAATGCCTGCTCACGCAAACTTCCAGAGCTGCCCGCCAAATCATTTAATGCTTTAGCTGATACTGCAAGGGTCAGCGAGGGTGAATCTACCTGATTTAAAGCTTGTAACAAACCCGTTGGACCAATCTCACAACTCAGCTCGCCAAGAGGGAGTTGAAGATGAATTGTTTTTTTAGCATGCTTTACAAGCTGATTCATTGCCCAGGGCTCACTGCTCAGAACGTGATTAATCGCTCGGCATAGAGCGCCAGTAGCAATTACTTGGGTAGACTGAAAACTTGTGTTCATGAGTGTAAAAAACCCGCACTAGTGCGGGTTTTCCAATGGAAACTGCCTCAAGCTTAAACCAACTGGGAGATCCCCGCCAGTACCCAGCCCCCAGGGCCCTCTACTGGCTTACTAAGGTTCCAGATTTCAGAGAAATCATTTGCAGGCGCGCCTGGCTGCTCGCGAATCATGCCGCTGAACTGAATACTGCAGTAATAGTGTGCGTCACTTGTCTCAATACCCAATAAGCTAGCATTGATACTGATCACATCTGTTTGGTTAGAGCCCTCTGTCCGACCAGCTAAATCCTGCTGAATCGTGGCAAACATTTCTGGCGTTGTAAATTCACGCAAGGATATTAAGTCACCTTGATCCCAGGCTTTTTGTAAACCAGTGAAATACTGTTTAGCATTTTCCAAAAAGGCATGCTGGTCAAATCCTGGTGGAAGCGTTGACTGGAATTGCTCAGGCTCGGTACTTAATCCTCCGAATGTGCTAGCTGCAGGACTAAAGGCTGGCTCCTGGCGCGGCGCTTGCTCCTGTGAAGTGCGCTGCATTCCCGTCATTGGCACATTAGCATTACGGCCAGCACCAGACATTGCAGGCAGCAATCTTTTAATCACAAACATGATTGCAAAACCAGCAAGCATGGCAATCAATAGACCAGTGATCAAAGAAGCGGCTCCTTCACCCAAACCAAAATGGGATAGTAAGTAACCGATTCCAAGACCCGCTGCTAAACCACCCAAGATTCCACCCATGCCACCAAAGCGACTAGGTGCTGCTGCAGGTGCAGCAGCTGGTGCTGCCGCAGGTGCTGCAGGCTGAGCTTGTTGAGTAGGCTTTTGTGCAGGCGTTGCTTGTTTTTGAATTGGAGCGCTAGGTGCTTTACCAACACTTTTGCTACCACCCAAGCGTGCAGCTTCTACGTGACCTACTGTAGAAAAAAGTAAAGCAATGCTGATAAAAGCGGCTTTAAAAAAATGTTTGTTCATATTCATTTACCCCTTAATAACGTCTTTGTTTCTTTAGTTTCTAAAGTTTTAAAAACTAGACAACATTTAGTATTTAATACCAATATGCAATGCAACGATACCCCCAGACATTCTGTGGGATTCTACCTCATCAAAACCCACTCCCAGCATCATTTCCTTCAAGGTCTCGGCATCCGGGTGCATCCGAATCGATTCCGCTAAATAACGATAACTCTCAGAATCTTGAGCAATTTTATCCCCAAGCCAAGGTAAAACCTTGAAAGAATAGGCGTCATAAACGGACTGCAAGAAGGCATCGGGCTTTGAAAACTCCAAAACTAATACACGACCCCCAGGCTTAATGACGCGCAGCATTTCACCTAAAGCGAGCTCCTTATGGGTCATATTGCGCAATCCAAAGGCTACAGTTACCACATCAAAATGGTTGCGGGGAAAGGGGATCTGCTCAGCATCAAACTGAACGCAAGGCAGAGCCATTCCACGATCTAATAAACGATCACGGCCAACGCCCAGCATAGACGCATTGATATCACTTAACCAGACTTGTGCCTCTGGGTTGCTTCCCCATTGAGCTGCTTTTGCAAAGGCGGCTGCTAAATCTCCAGTACCCCCAGCGATATCCAAAACTTTTTGACCGGGCCTAACCTGCGCACGAGCAATCGTCGTTTGCTTCCAAACGCGATGTAAACCAAATGACATAAAGTCATTCATCACATCATATTTACTAGCAACCGAATGAAAAACCTCGGCAACTTTACCGGCCTTGTCTACCTCATCAACGCTTTGATAACCGAAGTGGGTTTTACTCATCAATGACTTCCACAAGAATGACCTGAATTAGTCATAGGCGCGTCCCGATCCAAACCAGCAGCAGCTAATTTATCTAAATGCTCCTGCCACAACTGATCTTGGTTGTCGCACAAGAAACGCAAATAATCCCAAGAATACAAGCCTGATTCATGCCCGTCTGAAAAACTAGGCTTTACAGCGTAATGACCAACTGGCTCAATATTAGCAATCAGCACCTCACGTTTGCCAGTTTGTAAGGTTTCTTGTCCTGGGCCATGGCCTTGAACTTCTGCAGAGGGAGACAGCACCCTCAAAAGCTCAAAAGGAAGACGATAGCTATTTCCGTCTTCATATGAAAGCTCCAATACTTTAGATTGCTGATGCACTACGATATTTTTTGGAATCATTTAAACCAATACCCTTTCGATACCACCGTGGTTTGCTTTTTCCACATAATCTTTCATCCAGTTCTCGCCAAGTAATTTTTGAGCCATTTCAACCACAATGTAGTCAGCAGTAGTGCCACTGTCAGCATCAAAACGCGTTAAACCTTGCAAGCAAGATGGGCAGCTTGTTAAAACCTTCACATCCCCTGTAAAGTCGTTTTTGCGTAAATCGTTAGCTGCTTTTTCCATTTCAGTCTGTTTACGAAAACGTATTTGGGTGGAAATATCTGGACGAGTTACAGCTAAAGTACCCGCCTCACCACAACAGCGATCATTCTTTTTAATCACATTACCATCTTCCATTTCAATCAGTTCATTAACTGTCTTCATTGGATCCTGCAGCTTCATAGGAGAATGGCAAGGATCATGGTACATGTATTTAACTCCACTAACGCCTGAGAGTTTTACGCCCTTCTCTAACAAATATTCATGAATATCAATGATTCTGCAGCCTGGGAAGATCTGATCAAACTGATAGCCTGCTAGTTGGTCATAACAAGTGCCACAAGATACCACCACCGTCTTAATATCCAGATAATTCAAAGTATTGGCAACCCGATGAAATAACACCCGGTTATCTGTAATCATCTTTTCAGCTTTATCAAAGTCGCCATTACCTCGTTGTGGATAGCCGCAACATAAATAGCCAGGAGGCAAGACTGTCTGAACTCCCACATTCCACAACATGGCTTGAGTTGCTAGGCCCACTTGTGAAAAGAGACGCTCAGATCCGCAGCCTGGAAAATAAAATACTGCTTCAGTATCTGCAGAAGTAGTCTTAGGATCGCGAATGATTGGGACATAGTTCGCATCTTCAATGTCTAGTAATGCACGTGCAGTTTTCTTAGGCAGATTACCAGGCATTTTCTTATTTACAAAGAAGATAACCTGCTCTTTAACGCTAGGCTTGCCAACAGTTGCTGGTGGATGTGCAGTTTGTTGTTTTGCAAACTTACGCAGCACATCATTACCCAAGCGCTGTAATTTGTAACCCCAACCAATCATCATCTTACGGGTAAGATTAATGGTGTCTGGACTCGTAGCATTGAGGAAGAACATCGATGCAGCTGTACCGGGATTAAAGCGTTGTTGACCCATCTTCCGCAGAAGATTGCGCATGTTCATGCTGACATCGCCGAAGTCAATTTTGACCGGGCAAGGAGTCAAGCACTTATGACAAACCGTGCAGTGTGCTGCCACATCATCAAACATTTCCCAATGGCGAATAGACACACCACGCCGAGTTTGCTCTTCATACAAGAAGGCTTCAATCAATAATGAAGTAGCCAAAATTTTGTCACGGGGACTATAGAGCAAATTTGCACGTGGTACATGCGTAGCGCAGACTGGTTTACATTTACCGCAACGCAAGCAATCTTTAATGCTATCAGCAATCGCTCCGATATCGCTTTGCTGCATGATGATTGATTCATGACCCATCAAACCAAAGCTAGGTGTGTAGGCCATACTGAGATCAGCATGAGGCATGAGTTTGCCCTTGTTGAAACGACCTTCTGGATCAACGCGATTTTTATAGCTTCGGAAATCTTTCAATTCAGCTTCGGTCAGATATTCCAGTTTTGTTATACCAATTCCATGCTCACCAGAAATCACACCATCCAAAGAGCGTGCCAATTTCATGATGCGATCTACCGCACGATGAGCATCTTGCAACATTTCATAATCGTCCGAGTTCACGGGAATATTAGTGTGAACATTTCCATCACCCGCGTGCATATGGAGCGCTATAAAGACGCGCTTACGCAAAATCTTTTTATGAATTACCTCAAGCTCATTGAGAATCGGCTCAAAAGCTAAACCTCCAAAAATAATTCTTAATTCTGCCCGTATTTCTTCTTTCCAAGAAGCTCGCAAACTGTAATTTTGTAATTGCGGAAAATAGCTATTCATCTGAGTCAGCCACTCAGACCAACGCAGGCGCACTGTTTCTATCAGCTCAAGGGCCTGCTGTACACGATCTCCTAAAATTTCTGCAGTAGGTATTTCATAATCCTCATCGCCTTTTCCAAGCGGTAATGAGCTCTTTCTCAGGAATGCTTCCAGTCCGTCAAGAATTTGTAATTTATTTTTGAGGGATAACTCAATATTGATTCGATCAATTCCGTCTGTGTACTCGCCCATACGAGGCAATGGGATCACTACATCTTCATTAATCTTAAAAGCATTGGTATGGCGAGCAATTGCAGCCGTGCGAGCTCGATCTAACCAAAATTTCTTCCGAGCATCAGGACTAACGGCCACAAAGCCTTCTCCAACTCGTAAATTGGCCATACGCACGACCTCGCTAGTGGCTGATGCAACGGCCTCCTCATCATCGCCCGCAATATCGCCAATTAATACCATCTTAGGCAAACCATTGCGCTTAGATTTAGTTGAATAGCCCACTGCCTTCAAATAGCGATCATCAAGATGTTCTAGGCCTGCCAAAATTGGGCCACCCTGCTTACTGAGGCCATCAAGATAGGCTTTGATTTCAACAATACTGGGTATGGCTTCACGCGCTTGGCCAAAAAACTCTAAGCAAACGGTCCGCATATATTTAGGCATGCGATGCAGGACCCAGGTTGCGCTAGTAATCAGCCCATCACAACCTTCTTTTTGTACACCCGGTAGGCCAGACAAAAATTTATCAGTAACGTCTTTTCCTAAACCCTCTTTACGAAAACGCTTTCCTTCTATTTCGAGTAATTCTGTTTTTAGGACGCGCTCGCCCGGCTCTTTTATTCCATCAGACCAAGTTAACTGAAAACGTACCTTTTCTACTTCATGAATTTTTCCCAAATTATGATCAAGACGTTCAATGTCCAACCAATTTCCATCGGGGTCAACCATGCGCCAGCTAGCAAGGTTGTCTAAAGCAGTGCCCCAGAGAACAGCCTTCTTACCGCCTGCATTCATCGCAATATTGCCGCCAATACAGCTAGCATCTGCAGAAGTAGGATCAACTGCGAACACAAGACCTGCATGCTCAGCAGCATCTGCGACTCGACGCGTTACGACCCCGGCTCCCGTAAAGATTGTAGGTACCTCGTGATCAAGACCTGGCAAGCGCATGCTCTTTACGCCACCAATATTTTCTAGCTTCTCAGTGTTAATCACTGCTGACATGGCATAGAGTGGAATTGCTCCACCGGTATAGCCTGTACCGCCTCCACGAGGAATGATCGTGAGACCTAACTCAACGCACGCTTTTACTAAACCAGGAATTTCAGATTCATAATCTGGTTTCAAAATAACTAAGGGGAACTCAACACGCCAATCGGTAGCATCAGTCACATGGGCAGCACGCGACACTCCATCAAAACAGATATTGTCCGCAGCGGTATGGCGAGCTAATTCTTTTCGAGCACGCTTTCGAATTTGCTCAACTTCTTTAAACCCATTTTCAAAGTTTTCAATTGCGCGATCTGCAGCGCTCAATAAAATGTCTACTTGATCAGCAGACTCGCCAGCATTACGTTTTTTCACCTCACCTAAGCGATGCCATAAAGCATCGATCAATTGTTGGCGACGTTTAGCGTTATCTAACAAGTCATCCTGTAGAAATGGATTGCGCTGAACAACCCAAATATCACCCAAGATTTCAAATAACATCCGGGCAGAACGCCCAGTTCGGCGAACTCCGCGCAGATCATTCAGAACGCGCCATGACTCCTCGCCCAATAGGCGAATGACTATTTCTCTATCCGAAAAAGAAGTGTAGTTGTAGGGAATTTCACGCAAACGGGGTGAGCCCGCTTCTGCGTCCAACAACTGGTTCAAAGCTAATGGGGCATTCATAGCAACATATTTGATAAATAAGCATTTTAATAGAGCAATCTTGATAGTGGCAGGAAACATCAAAAGATGTCGCCTCAAGAGATAAACCCTTGCAAATTTAAGGGCTTAGAGCTCATCCGTGGTACGCTCATTAGATGGCAACGAACTATTTAAAGAAAATTTTATCGGCTCGCGTCTATGACGTGGCTAGAGAAACTGAGCTCCAACTAGCCCCGGAACTCAGTAAGCGCTTAGGTAACCAAGTACTGCTAAAAAGAGAGGATAACCAGCCGGTTTTCTCCTTCAAACTACGCGGTGCCTACAACAAAATGGCCCATTTAAGCCCAGAAGCCCTCAAACGTGGAGTGATTGCCGCATCCGCTGGAAATCATGCTCAAGGTGTCGCTTTATCTGCTGCAAAGATGAAATGTAAGGCTGTCATTGTGATGCCAATCACCACACCGAGCCTCAAAATAGATGCTGTCAAAGCTCGGGGTGGCTCTTGGATAGAGGTGATTTTGCATGGGGAGTCTTATAGTGATGCCTTTAAACATGCTGAACTATTAGAGAAAAAACGTGGACTTACTTTTGTCCATCCATTTGATGATCCTGATGTCATTGCTGGTCAGGGAACGATTGCTCAAGAAATTTTTCAACAGCATCAAGAGCCGATCGAGGCCGTATTTGTTGCTATAGGAGGTGGCGGTCTTATTTCTGGAATTGGTGAATACATCAAAGCAGTCAGCCCAAAAACGAAAGTAATTGGCGTTCAAGCTTCAGACTCCGATGCCATGAATCGCTCACTCAAAGCAAATAAGCGTATTGAAATGAAAGATGTAGGCTTATTTTCAGATGGCACTGCAGTAAAGTTGGTTGGTAAAGAAACTTTTCGCATCTGTAAAAAGGTAGTTGATGAAATTGTGACGGTTGATACAGACCAAATCTGTGCCGCCATTAATGACGTCTTTACTGATACGAGAAGTATTCTGGAGCCAGCTGGCGCCCTAGCAATCGCAGGCATGAAGAAGTATGTTGAAAAACATCACACCAAGAAGAAAACTCTTGTTGCAGTTGCCTGCGGTGCCAATATGAACTTTAGTCGCTTACGCTTTGTGGCTGAACGTGCTGATGTAGGCGAATTTCGTGAAGCCATATTTGCCGTCACCATTCCTGAAGAGCGTGGCTCCTTTAAACGCTTCTGTGAGTTACTTGGCAAGCGCAATGTCACTGAGTTCAATTATCGTATTGGCGATCAAAGTGAAGCCCATATCTTTGTTGGGATTAGCACCCTAAAGGCTGGGGACAGTGAAGCGATTGCTAAACATTTTCGTAAAGCGAAGTTTGCAACGATTGACCTTACGCATGACGAATTAGCAAAATCCCATCTACGCCATATGGTGGGCGGACATTCAGTACTTGCTAAAGATGAATTGATTTATCGCTTTGAATTTCCAGAACGTCCTGGTGCTTTGATGAAATTCTTAACTAGCATGGCGCCCAACTGGAATATCAGTCTGTTTCACTATCGTAATCATGGTGCTGACTATGGCCGTATCTTGATTGGTATTCAGGTGCCTAAAAATGAGCAACAGAAATTCCAGAAATTCTTAATCACTCTTGGCTATCCACATTGGGATGAAACCCATAATCCCGCTTATCGCTTATTCCTTAAATGAGATGAATTCGTAAGATGTCTTACACACTAACCGGAAAACTCGTTGTTGCGATTTCCTCGCGCGCCCTCTTCGATTTCGAAGAAGAAAATCGTATCTTTGAATCTTCTGATGACAGCGCCTACATGAAATTACAGCTTGAGCGCCTTGGTGTCGCCGCCCAGACTGGAGTCGCTTTTCCTTTAGTAAAAAAACTACTCGCGTTTAATGAAGAGGGTGAGCAACGTGTAGAGGTGGTGATTCTCTCGCGTAATGATCCTGTGAGTGGACTGCGGGTTTTCCGTTCCGCAGAACATCATGGCTTGCGCCTAGAGCGTGGTGTATTTACACGGGGTCGTCCGCCTTATCATTATCTACGCTCCTTACATGCCAATCTCTTTTTGTCAGCAAATGAAGATGATGTTAGAGCAACCATTGATGCGGGCTTTCCTGCTGCGCGTGTGTATCCCGAGTCTAGTAAAACTGCTGAATCTCATCCCAATGAAATCCGTATCGCTTTCGATGGAGATGCGGTACTGTTTTCCGATGAAGCCGAGCAAGTTTTTCAGAAAAAAGGGCTTGAAGCCTTTGTTGATCATGAAAGCAAAAAGGTTGATATTCCCCTGCCACCAGGACCGTTTAAACCTCTGCTAGAAGCGCTCCATAGACTGCAGCGCTCAACTAGTGAAAACGGTATGCGCATTCGGACGGCCTTAGTGACTGCCCGTTCAGCACCAGCGCATGAGCGAGCGATTCGTACTTTGATGGCTTGGGGCATTGATGTGGACGAAGCCATGTTCTTGGGTGGCTTATCGAAAAGCGAATTCCTACGAGAATTCGAGCCAGATTTTTTCTTTGATGATCAAACTGGTCATTGCCAATCTGCAGCAACTGTTGCACCAACAGGACACGTTGTGTCTGGTGTATCTAATCAACCTAAAAACTGAGCAACACAAACTCAGTCGTTCATTCCATGACTACATTACCGCTCGGTCAAGCGACACAATATCCAGAACAATATGATCCTGGCCTGCTATATCCGATTCCGCGCTCAGAAAACCGCTTGAAATTAGGTCTTCAAGAAGGTCAGGCCCTACCATTCGTTGGCATTGATATATGGAATGCCTTTGAACTCAGTTGGTTAAATCACAAAGGTAAGCCCCAAATTGCATTGGCTGAATTTCAGATACCTGCTGACTCACCCAAGATGATTGAATCTAAATCTTTTAAGCTTTATCTCAACAGCCTGAATAATGCGCGTTTCGAAAATGAGAATGAAGTGCGTGAACGCTTAGTAGCGGACTTATCTGCAGTGGCAGGAAGCAAAATTACCGCTCGCATTCAGGCAAATGACGCGATTGCTAAAAAAGGAATGCAAGAGATGGGTGGGGTTTTACTAGATCGCCTCGATATTGAGATTGACCCCCATATTCCGGCTGACCCTAACTTATTAGGTGTAAACGAAGAGTTTGGGCCAATTGAACAATGTCTTGTTTCCCACTTACTCAAATCAAACTGTCCGGTAACTGGCCAGCCAGACTGGGCGAGCGTTCAAATCCGCTATCAAGGACGACCTATTCTTGAGGAAGGTTTATTGCGTTATCTGATTGGCTTTCGACAACTAGGTGAGTTTCATGAGCATTGTGTGGAAACTATTTTTAGTGATATCAAACGCCAATGCAAGCCAGATAAGTTATCTGTTTATGCACGCTACACCAGACGCGGTGGATTAGACATCAATCCCTTCCGCACGGATCACAATGCACCCTGGCCAGAAAATACTCGCCACTCTCGGCAATAAAAAACCCCTTGTAGGAAAATCCTAGAAGGGGTTTTTGCTATTGCTTGATTAATTAAAACGGAATGTCGTCATCCATTGCACCGAGTGAAGCAGCATTGGATGCTGCTGGTGCAGATTGCTCAGATGCCTTTGAGCGACTATAACTTTCGCCACCATCACCACTGCCGCCAACCGGTTTTCCACCCAGCATTTGCATCGTTTCTGCAACGATCTCAGTGGAATACTTTTCTTGGCCACTAGCGTCAGTCCATTTACGTGTGCGTAAACGTCCCTCAACATAAACCTGTGAACCTTTTTTGAGGTATTGGCCAGCGATCTCGGCAAGCTTGCCAAAGAAGGCAACACGATGCCATTCTGTGGTTTCTTTCATTTCGCCAGTTTGTTTATCTTTGTAGCGATCAGATGTTGCTACTGAAATATTAGTAACTGCGTCGCCGCTTGGCATATAACGCGTTTCTGGATCGCGCCCTACGTTACCTACGATGATGACCTTATTTACCGAAGCCATGTTGTCTCCCGAAGAAAAATGATGATGTGATTACGACTAAAAAATTGAACTTTATAAACTCTATTTACAAACTACGGCTATGTCTTTGCTGATGCATCCTGCAAATCTGCAGTCCTTGCAGGTAATTCACGCATTGACCACGCAATTATAAGCCAGCAAATTAAGAGGGCTGTACCAGCAGTAAAGACCGATAAATCACCATGGGCATCCATTAACCAACCCCCTAACAATGCACCTGAAAAGAGACCAATGGATTGTGTGGTGTTGTAAACCCCCAAAGCCGTTCCCTTAGATTCTTTTGCATAACGAGTAACTAATGAGGGTTGTAAAGCCTCTAGTAAGTTAAAGCCCACAAAATAAATCAGTAATGCCACAGTAATCAGTGTCACGGATGAAGCTTGAGTGAAAATGATTTCCGCAATCACTAAAAGAATGATGGCGATTAGTAGGACAAATCTGATGCGCTGTTTTTTCTCTCCGTAAATTAAAAGCGGAACCATAAATACAAAAGACAGTAAAACGACTGAGAGATAAATTTGCCAATGTGCAGCAAGCGGAAATCCCGCTTGCTCTAATAAGCGTGGCACCACTAAAAACATTGCCACTTGGGTAGCATTTAAAACAAACACCCCTAAATTTAGGCGCATGAGCTCTGGGCGTAGAAACACCACTTTAAGTGAATCTTGCTGCGCATGAACTTCAGGTTTGTTATCTGGCAATACAAAATACGCTACTAACATCGCCACGATTCCTAAGATTGCCAGCACCAAAAACATCCCGCTTAAGCTCATCATGCGATAAAGCGGGGCAGCAACAACCAGCGAAACAGCAAATGATAGAGAAATACTGACGCCGACTAAGGCCATGGCTTGACTGCGCACCTGCTCCCGAGTCAGGTCAGCAACCCAAGCAGAAACAGCAGCAGAAATTGCGCCAGCACCCATCACACCTCTACCAATCGAGATCCAAAGCAAATCATCCTTAGCGGCACAAATTAAGGCTCCCGCAACAAATAAGGATAGCCCCCATAGAACGACCTTTTTTCGGCCGATTCGATCAGAAAGTCTGCCTAAGGGGATGTGAAAGCAAGCCTGCACAATATTAAAAATGCCCAATGCCAGCCCTATTAAGAGTGCTTGGTCACCTCCAGGCAAGTCTTTGGCATGAATACTAAAGACAGGCAAAAGCAAGAAAAGGCCCAGCATACGAAGGCCAAAGATGCCTGCTAAGGCCAGAGCGGAGCGAAGTTCAGAAGAATTCATGGGAAAGAGCTATATTAACAAGTTACGCTAAAAAATCATGAATAACGAAATTAAAATCCGTGGTGCCCGCACCCACAACCTCAAAAACATCAATCTCGATATCCCTAGAGAAAAGTTAGTTGTTCTGACTGGTCTATCAGGGTCAGGTAAAAGTTCCTTAGCTTTCGATACGCTATATGCAGAAGGTCAGCGTCGCTATGTAGAATCACTTTCTGCTTATGCCCGCCAGTTTTTACAACTGATGGAAAAACCCGATGTCGATACGATTGAAGGTTTATCCCCAGCAATCTCGATTGAACAAAAAGCCACTAGTCACAACCCACGCTCTACCGTAGGCACTGTCACTGAAATACATGATTACCTACGTCTCTTATTTGCACGTGCTGGCACACCACACTGCCCAGATCACGATTTACCTTTAGAGGCACAAAGTGTTTCGCAAATGGTCGATACGGTTCTGGCGATGCCCGAAGATACGAAACTGATGATTCTTGCGCCAGTAGTCAGTGAACGTAAAGGTGAATTTGTAGATCTCTTCCAAGACCTGCAGGCACAAGGCTTTGTTCGTTTTAGGGTGCGCTCTGGTGGCGGTACAGCAAATGCAGCCAAAGCAGAAATTTTTGAAGTTGATCTACTGCCTACATTGAAGAAGAACGATAAGCATTCGATTGAGGTTGTTGTAGATCGTATTAAAGTGCGCCCTGATATTCAGCAACGACTTGCTGAATCTTTTGAGACCGCGCTACGCTTAGCCGACGGCAAAGCCATGATCGTAAATATGGATACTGGCAAAGAGATGATTTTCTCGAGCAAATTTGCTTGCCCTGTATGCTCATATTCATTACAAGAACTAGAGCCACGACTATTTTCATTTAATAACCCAATGGGTGCCTGTCCTTCCTGTGACGGCCTAGGACATCAATCTTTCTTTGATCCAAAACGGATCGTGGCACACCCTGATTTATCCCTTGCTTCTGGTGCAATTAAAGGCTGGGATCGTCGTAATCAGTTTTATTTCAAGCTACTTCAAACCTTGGCAAAGCACGGTGGCTTTGATGTCGAGAAGCCTTTTGAAACCCTCAACAAAAAACAGCAGGATTTGATTCTGCTAGGCTCTGGCGATATCACCATACCATTTGAATACATCAATGAGCGTGGCAAAAATAGTATTCGTGAACATGCTTTTGAAGGCATTGTTGCGAACTTTGAAAGACGCTATCGCGAAACAGATTCAATGACAGTTCGCGAGGAACTTGCGCGTTATCAAAATGTACAAACCTGCCCAGAATGTAAGGGTAGTCGCTTGAGAAAAGAGGCGCGTTTTGTAAAGGTGGGTGAGAAAAAACAATCTCGTGCCATTTATGAAATCAGTGCATTGCCACTAAAGGAAGCAAAAGAGTATTTTGAAGCCCTCGATTTAAAAGGCGCTAAACGTGAAATCGCTGATAAGATTGTCAAAGAAATCAGTGCGCGTCTTCGTTTTTTAAACGATGTGGGACTTGATTATCTTTCGCTCGAGCGCAGTGCTGACACGCTCTCTGGTGGAGAAGCGCAGCGTATTCGTCTAGCATCACAAATTGGCTCTGGTTTAACAGGTGTCATGTATGTATTGGACGAACCGTCAATTGGATTACATCAACGGGATAACGATCGCTTGATCGGCACCTTAAAACATCTCCGCGACCTAGGTAATAGCGTTTTAGTTGTTGAGCATGATGAAGATATGATCCGAGCTTCTGACTGGGTGATTGATATCGGCCCAGGCGCCGGCGTGCACGGTGGAGAAATTGTCGCGCAGGGCACGCCAGCAGAAGTTGAAGCAAACCCTGATTCTTTGACTGGTGCCTATCTTGCTGGTCGCGAAGCGATTGCGATTCCAGAAAAACGGATTCCAGTCAATGATCGTTTCTTAGAAATTATTGGTGCACGTGGCAATAATTTGCAATCTGTACATGCCAAGATTCCAGTAGGACTACTCACTTGCGTAACAGGTGTTTCTGGCTCTGGTAAATCTACCTTGATTAATGACACCCTGCATCATGCTGTTGCACAACACCTATATGGTTCTAATGCCGAGCCTGCAGCCTATGATGCTATGAAGGGCCTAGAGCATTTTGACAAAGTCATTAGCGTTGATCAATCACCGATTGGTAGAACGCCACGCTCAAATCCAGCAACTTATACAGGACTTTTTACACCAATCAGAGAGCTGTTTGCCGGAGTACCAGCATCGCGTGAACGTGGCTATGAAGCTGGACGCTTCTCCTTTAACGTCAAAGGGGGCCGATGCGATTCTTGCGAAGGTGATGGCGTTATTAAAGTAGAAATGCATTTCTTACCAGATGTTTATGTTCCTTGTGATGTCTGTCACGGTAAACGCTATAACCGTGAAACTCTCGATATTCGCTACAAAGGTAAAAATATTCATGAAGTACTGTCGATGACGATCGAGCAGGCACATGAGTTCTTTGAAGCCGTGCCAGTAGTAAAAAGAAAGCTCAAAACCTTGCTTGATGTTGGCTTAGGATATGTAAAGCTAGGACAAAGTGCTACCACCTTATCCGGTGGTGAAGCACAACGCGTGAAATTATCACTTGAACTCTCCAAACGTGATACGGGTAGAACGCTATATATCTTGGATGAACCAACGACAGGTCTGCATTTCCATGATATTCAGCTTCTTCTGACCGTGATTCAGACTCTCAAGAAGCAAGGCAATACTATCGTCATCATTGAACACAATTTAGATGTGATTAAGACGGCTGATTGGATTATTGACCTCGGGCCCAAGGGTGGCGCTGGTGGCGGAGAAATTATTGCCACTGGAACCCCGGAAGATGTTGCTAAGAACGCAGCTAGCTTTACTGGACACTACTTGGCGCCACTATTGACACGTAAAGCCCCTTCGGCCAAGAAGAAAAAATGAACTCAGAGTAATTTAGCTTCGGCTAAATCAGTTGCCTCTGAATTACCTGAGATCACCAAAATATCATTCGCTTCCAAGCGCAAGTCTGGAGATAGGCTCAGCTTTACATAATCAGAGTTCTGGCCTTTACGTCTTACCGCCTGCACGCTTACACCCTCATTTTCTATATGAAGCTCGCCAAGCGTCTTACCAACTGCTTGTGATTTTGGCAGCAAGGTAATTGAATGCAACCTCCAAGATTCATTAGAACCAAAATCATCGTCAGCTGAGCCGCGGAAGTAGCCCCTTAATAAGCTATAACGCTCTTCTCTAGCGGTAGTAATTCTTCTAACCACTTTGCGCATCGGCACACCCATAATGAGTAGCACGTGGGAAGCAATCATCAGACTACCCTCTATCAGCTCAGGCACAACCTCTGTCGCCCCTGCTGCCTGTAGCTTAGCAATATCAGCATCATCTCTAGTGCGAACCAGCACTGTCATTCCTGGTCGCAATTGCTCAACTTGTCTCAGTACACGTAAGCTTGCGACAGTATCTGCATAGGTAATGACTACTGCCTTAGCGCGATTAAGACCTGCCGCATTGAGATAATTTTCGCGACTTGCATCGCCATAGACCACATTGTCACCAGCTGCTGCCGCCTCCTTGACTCGATCGGGATCTAAGTCCAAAGCAATATAAGGAATCTTTTCTTGATCAAGCATGCGTGCCAAACTTTGCCCTGACCGTCCAAAACCGCATATCACAACATGGTTCTCATTACGAACACTTTTTGCAGCTACGCGGGTTAGTGCCAGAGATTGTAGTAACCATTCGTTGCTTGAAAAACGCATTGCTATCCGGTCGCTATATTCAATTAAGAATGGAGCGCAGAACATGGAGATCAACATCGCCGCCAGCACTGCCTGGCTAAGAGTGTGATCAATCAAATCTAAGCCATCAATTTGAGTTAATAAAACGAAGCCGAATTCGCCCGCTTGCGCCAAACATAAACCCGTACGAATCGATACGCCCAAGCTAGAGCCAAAGGCCCGGGAGAGCATGGCAATCAAACCAAACTTAAATGCTAATGGGCCTATCAGCAGCAATAAAACTAAGACCCACTGTTCCCGAATCACATTGAAATCGAGCAACATCCCGATCGTAATAAAGAAAAGGCCTAGAAGCACATCACGGAAAGGTTTAACGTCTTCTTCCACTTGATGGCGATAAGGTGTTTCAGAAATCAACATGCCTGCCAAAAACGCTCCCAGCGCCAATGACAAACCAAAATACTCAGTTAAACCGGCCATACCCAAAACAATCAGAAGGAGGTTGAGCATGAATAATTCTTGCGAGCGCAACTTTGCAACCAATCTGAACCAGCGACTCATCAAAGATTGGCCGATGAAGAAAATCAAGATCAAGGCAATCGAAATCTTGATGGATGCGGTTGTCAAGGCAACAAATAAATCTGTAGGATTTTTTCCAAGCGATGGTAGCAAGATCAACAAGAAGACCACGGCCAAATCTTGGAATAGCAAAATACCAACAACATTTCGACCATGCTCAGCCTCTAATTCAGAGCGGTCAGAAATAAGCTTGGTCACAATCGCAGTTGATGACATTGCTAAAGCACCACCCAATGCAATTGCTGCTTGCCAAGAAATGGGATATACCCAATTCATAAGAAAGCTTGCTGGTACCGTCAACAAGATGGTCAAAATGACTTGGCTGCCACCAAGGCCGAATACGATCGAACGCATTGCCCTTAGCTTATGAAGGTTAAATTCCAGGCCAATTGAGAACATCAAGAAAACTACCCCAAATTCCGCTAGATACTTGACGGTGGCCGTATCGCTTGCCAAACCCAAAGCATGTGGACCAATCAAGACCCCAATGGCTAAATAGCCCAAAATAGGGGGCAGGCCAAAATAGCGGAAAATAACGACTCCGGCCACACCAGAGGCTAGGAGAATGAGAGTTAACTGAAGGACTGACGGCATATACTTACTCGATGATAGCTAAGACTCGTGAACGAACCCTAAAGCTTGCGCGCGACACCCTCACTATTGAGGCTGCAGCCCTGCAAACCATGCGTGATCGCCTGGAAGGCGCTAATGCTGATGCCCTTGTCCTTGCAGTAGATCTCTTGCATGCCTGCAAAGGCCGTATCGTCGTCTCAGGTATTGGTAAATCAGGCCATATTGCTCGCAAAATTGCCGCCACATTTGCCTCCACTGGTTCACCCGCATTTTTCGTACACCCCGCTGAAGCCAGCCATGGTGACTTAGGAATGGTAACGCGTGATGATGTCTTTGTAGCACTTTCCAATTCTGGGGAAACTGAAGAGCTCCTCATGATTGTTCCCATCGTTAAGCGAACCGGCGCTAAATTGATTGCCCTTACAGGCGCACCACAATCTTCACTTGCTAAATTAGCAGACGCCCACCTTGATACCAGTGTTGAAAAAGAGGCGTGTCCATTAAATTTAGCGCCCACCACCAGCACTACCGCAACCTTAGCAATGGGTGACGCCCTAGCCGTTGCTCTGTTAGATGCCAGAGGATTTGAAGCGGAAGATTTTATCCGCTCACACCCCGGTGGTAGATTGGGTCGCAAACAATTGATGCATGTTAGTGAAGTGATGCGCCCTCTTGAAGACACGCCAAAGATTTCCATCAATGCCACTCTTCAAGAGGCCTTATTAGAAATGACATCTAAACGGATGGGCATGGTCATTACCTTAGATGATGCAAAGAAGGTTACTGGGATCTTTACTGATGGTGACTTACGTCGCCTACTAGAAAAAACAAGCAATCTTGATGGCGTGACTATCAAGGATGCAACTACTTCTAAGCCGCGCACTATCCCACCTGAGTTGATTGCCGAAGAAGCTATTGAAATGATGGAAAAGCATCGCATCAATCAGCTAGTGGTAACAGACGCTTCAGGCACTCTTTTGGGAGCGCTCAATCTCCATGACTTGTTTGCAGCCAAAGTTATTTAACGATACTGATCTCAGTTATGCCGAACGCTTTTAGCACCCACGTCACAAACCCTAGTACCGAATACCCACAAGCCTGGGAGCGAGCGAGCAAAGTCAAGCTGCTAGTCCTCGATGTAGATGGCGTATTAACAAATGGTCAGGTATGGATTGGTGCTGACGGTAAGGAAGCTTTGAAAGCTTTTGATATTCAAGATGGCTTAGGCATCAAGTTATTAGAGCAATCTAGTATTCCAACAGCGATCATTACTGGTCGTCATTCCAAAATGGTATTGGCCCGCTGCGAAGAGCTCGGAATCAAACAGGTGCATATGGGAGTTGAAAATAAAGCGCTTGCTTTAGATCAAGTACTCAAATCTTTGGGGATGGCTGCAAAAGATTGTGCTGTGATGGGTGATGACTGGCCAGATCTTGCCATGATGAAGAGTGCTGGTTTTCGTGTCTGCCCAGCACAGGCTCATGAGGCAGTAAAAGAGTATGTACATTTCATAACTACTCGTGCTGGCGGAAATAGCGCAGTGCGCGAAGTATGTGATCTCATACTGAAAGCCCAAAACCGTTACGAAGAACTTTTGAATAAGGCTTGTCAGTAAGTCATGGTGTTAAATTCTCAAAAAATCAAAGTAGGAGTCTTTCGTGCGTTACTAGGCTTGATGCCTCTGCTAATTATGGGGCTACTGACGCTGCTGACTTTTTATTTAGTTGAAAAAAATACTCCTCAAGAAAAAAAATCAACTGTCGAGCGCGTGCGACTTCACGAGCCTGATTACACTATTGTGGATGGAACCTTGACTGCCCTAAATGAGCTTGGAACCACTAAATATCGAGTCACCGGCAAAAAACTAATCCATTACGATGATGATGCCTCAATGGATGTTCTGACACCTCGCATGCGGCTCTTTCAACTCAATAAGGCGCCAGTCACTGTGAAAGCGGATACTGGATACATAGATGGTGATGTCACCATTATGGATTTATATGACAATGCGGAAATCTATCGCCCTGCACAAGCGGCTACAGAGACCCAAGCAGCAAGCGCCCGAATGCTGGCTGCTTCGAGTTATTTCAAGGTATTTATTAACGATGACATTATTGAGACCGACAAGCCGATGACGCTTGAACAAGGCATGTCTACCATGAACTCTGTGGCGGGGGGAACTTTCAATAACGTTGATCAGAGTATGAGGCTTTTAGGTAGAGTGAAAGGTCGCATTGAGCGCGCGCCCAAGGAAGCTCAATAAAATGAAAAGTCTCAAGATTAATCTCCCTTTTGCTCTGCTATGCCTAGCCTTAGTAGTTGTTAATGTGTTTCAACTGGCCTATGCGGAAAAGGCTGATCAGGATAAGCCCATCATTCTTGAGGCGGACAAAGTATTTGGTAATGATACGACGCAAGTTTATGACCTCAATGGAGACGTATTACTAGTCAAAGGTAGCATCATCGTCACTGGTGAAGATGGTCAAATTCGAATTGATCCTCAGGGCTATGAATTCATTGATGTTAAGGGGACTCCTGAAGCAGTTGCCACCTTTAGGCAACGTCGCGAAGGACGTGCTAATGAATTTATGCAAGGTCGAAGTGCTCATGCCACCTATGATGCAAAAACAGAGTTGCTCACTCTTACTGGTGATGCCACTCTAAGGCGTCTTCTGAATATGCAAATGCTCGATAAACTGACTGGCTGGAAAATTGAATACGATGATGTAAAGCAGTACTATCGAGTCATACCCCCAAAAGATATAAAACCGAATGACCTGCCCGTGGCAAGAGCAATACTTACCCCAAGACGAAAAGCGCTATTAGAGAAATGACAGCGGATTTAGCTCAAACCAATAATCTACCAACCCTTACTGCGCAACACCTGCAGAAACGTTATGGCTCGAGAACCGTTGTGCGTGACGTATCCGTACAAGTAAAATGCGGTGAGGTAGTTGGCCTACTAGGGCCAAATGGAGCCGGTAAAACGACCTCTTTTTACATGATTGTGGGCTTAGTTCCCTTAGATGGCGGCAATATCGTGCTAGATGGCGCAGACATTACCCAACTACCCATTCATGAGCGAGCACGCATGGGTCTCTCCTATCTACCTCAAGAGGCGTCGGTATTTCGCAAACTCAATGTTGCCGAAAATATTCAAGCCGTACTAGAGCTCCAAGTACAAGGCGGTAAGCGATTAAGCAAGGCAGCAATTGCACAACGTCTTGATGAGCTCTTGGGTGAATTACAAATCTCTCATCTTCGCAACAACCCAGCACTATCTCTTTCGGGAGGTGAAAGGCGGCGCGTAGAAATTGCTAGAGCACTAGCCTCTTCACCAAAATTTATTTTGTTAGATGAGCCATTTGCGGGCGTTGACCCTATTGCCGTTGGGGAAATTCAGAGGATTGTCCGTTTTCTGCGTGACCGCCAAATTGGGGTTCTGATTACTGACCATAACGTTCGAGAAACCCTGGGAATTTGTGATCACGCCTACATCATTAGCGAGGGTAGCGTTTTGGCTGAAGGTAAGCCTGATCAGATTATTCAAAACGACGCTGTGAGAAGAGTTTATCTGGGCGAAAACTTCCGGATGTAAGCCAGATGGGCTTCCCAGCCTGATACGCAATAAAAAAGTGCTTCCCCCCTTGGTTTTCAACAAATTCGCTGATACGCTGGAGGTTCATGAGTTTTCTTCTCAAAGCGATACCTCCAGAATTTCAGGGGCCTGCTGCGCACCCCAGGCATGAACATGCGCACGCACTTTTAAAAGGAGTTGCTGATGAATCTCAAAATTAACAGCCGTCATGTGGAAGTTACCCCCGCCATGCGCACTCACCTTGAGGCTGGCTTAGCCAAAATTCGAAAGCACTTTGACCATGTCATTGATGCTTCAGCTTTTTTGCTTGTCGATAACGCCAAAGAAAAGGATCTCCGTCAAAGCGCTGAGATCACCCTCCACCTCAAGGGCAAGGAACTTTTTGCCGAAGCACATCATGCAAACCTCTATCATGCGATGGACTCAGTCGTCGATAAACTCGAGCGCCAAGTCGTAAAACACAAAGAAAAGATTCAAGATCATCATCACGATAAGCATTTTGAGTAATTTGGTGCGTCAGGACACCTATAATCACTGGATATGAATGTCCTGACTCATCTTTTTGCCCTCGACTGCATTGCATTAGATAGCCCTGCTAATAACAGAGCAGATGCATTTGCAGCCGCAGGGGAATTATTTTCTAAGCACGTTGGTATTGACCCAAATGCAGTAGTTGGCTTTCTCAATGCGCGTGAAGATTTGGGATCCACAGCTCTAGGGGCTGGCGTTGCCATTCCCCATGGTCGCGTTAAAGGTCTAAAGCAGCCGATTGCTGCCTTCATTCGATTAAAAAATGCGATTGATTTTGCTGCCCCCGATGGTGAGCCGGTATCTATTTTGATTTTTTTACTAGTCCCTGAAAAAGCGACTCAACAACACCTTGAAATTTTGTCTTCGATTGCGCAACTTTTATCAGATTCGGATGCTCGTCAATTTTTATCTTCTTCAAACGACCCCGGTAAAGTATGTAGCTTGCTTCAACAGTGGGGCCTACCAAAATGACTCAACCCTTACTCTTAGATGGAGTTACTGCCCAACAGATTTTTGATGACAATGTTTCCGATCTCAAGCTTTCTTGGATTGGCGGTCTAGAAGGTGCCGACCGCACCTTCCCACCTGAAGCAGTCAAGGCAGCCGCAGCCAGCTCAGATTTAGTGGGCCACTTAAATCTGATTCACCCTAGTCGCATTCAAATCTTTGGTGAACAAGAGGTTGATTATCATGAAGCACTTGAGTTAGAGCAAAAACAAGAGCAAATTTTTAACTTAATTTCAAAAACGCCACCCTGTGTCATCGTTGCAGATGGAAAATCTGCGGATCCCGACCTACAACTCTTTTGCCAACGGTCATCTACACCGCTATTTACTACTAGCATTTCTGCTGCTGAGGTGATTGATCATCTGCGCATTTACTTAACTAAAATTGGTGCGCCTCAAATCACGATGCATGGCGTATTCATGGATATTCTGGGTTTGGGGGTCTTGCTTACTGGCGAATCAGGATTAGGTAAAAGTGAATTAGGTCTGGAGCTTATTTCTCGCGGCCATGGCTTAGTCGCCGATGATGCGGTTGACTTTGCCAGACTAGGTTCAGACTATATCGAAGGCCGTTGCCCAATTATTCTGCGCAACTTACTAGAAGTGCGCGGGCTAGGCTTATTAGATATTCGCACTATTTTTGGCGAAACGGCTGTTCGTCGTAAATTGAAATTACGTCTGATTGTTCAGTTGGTCCGAAGAACGGATGGCGAATTCGAAAGATTACCATTGGAAGCTCAGCACATCGATGTCCTGGGTGTACCAATTCGTACAGTCAAAATCCAAGTGGCTGCAGGTCGCAACTTAGCCGTATTAGTTGAGGCAGCCGTACGAAATACGATTTTGCAATTGCGTGGCATCGACACTCTAAAAGAATTTATGGAGCGCCAGCGTTTACAAATGAACGCTGAAACCGACTCAACGAAATCACAAGGGCGCCTGCTTTAAATCATGCAAATCAATCTGATTACCGGAATATCAGGCTCAGGTAAATCAGTAGCCCTAAGAGCTTTTGAGGATGCTGGTTACGACTGCGTAGACAATCTCCCAGTTTCTTTATTAGAAAACCTCATTAGCACACTCGAAAATGAAAAATGTGAGCGCGTTGCTGTTGCCATTGATGCACGCCGCGGCCAATCGATTGAAGATCTTCCGTCAATTTTAGAGAACTTAGGACGCAATCATCAGGTAAGGGTAGTTTTCTTAAATGCCAATACCAATACTTTAGTGCAGCGTTTCTCAGAAACAAGGCGTCGCCACCCTCTATCTACCAATGCAGAACAGTCACAATCAGCAACACTCATTGAGGCGATCGATAAGGAGCGTCAGCTTCTAGAGCCACTGCGCAACCAAGCTCACAGCATTGATACGAGCAACATTCCAGCTCATGCATTACGCTCCTGGATTCAGGATTTACTTCAAGACAAGCCTCTTGGACTGACAATCATTTTTGAATCCTTTGGCTTCAAAAAAGGGGTTCCAAGTGAAGCGGATTTAGTTTTTGATGTTCGTTGTTTGCCTAATCCGCACTACGACAAAATCCTACGCCCTCTGACAGGCAACGACAAACCCGTTAAAGAATTCTTAGAAAAAATTCCGGAAGTAGTCAGCATGGAAAGTGACATTATTCAATTCATAGATAAGTGGTTGCCTCACTATATTGCTGATGGACGAAGCTATTTAACCGTTGCCATCGGCTGCACTGGTGGCCAACACCGCTCTGTTTATCTAGTAAATCGAATTAGCGAACACTTTAGAGCCCAAAAAGATCTGGTTAACTTGCAGCTTAATTTTTTAGACCGCCACCGCGAACTAGACTCAATTGCTGTAAAAGAACTTTGATTGGTTGCGGTAATCCGTAACGTCCCAATTGTGATAGTTCCACCCACTTTAAGTCTGTATTTGAAAATTCAAACGGTTTAGATAAGCTAGCTTCCCAAATCTGTATCCATAGACGACGATGAGTAAAGACATGTTTAATTTGCTCACCCCGAATCAGCTTTGGGGATGACCTTAATAAGGTAGTAATCTTTTCGTTCGGCAATGCTGCTGCCAGCAAATCTTTTGTGCTGATATCTAAGGCCTGTATAGCTGACGCTCTTGGCTTCCAAGGTGATTCGGGAAGAGACCAGAGACCACCCCAAATTGCTTTGCTTGCCCGCTTTTGCAACAAAATAGAATTGCCACTTCTCATCAAAAGCATATTGCAATTCAATTCTGGAGATTTTACTTTCACCTTTTTTTGCGGGAATAACAAAACTTGATTACTCAAGTTCGCCTGGCATTCTTTCAAATAAGGACATTTCCGCTCACCACTGAAACAGACAGGTTTCCGTGAGGTGCACCAGGTTGCGCCAAAGTCCATTAAGGCCTGGGTATAAACAGGCATATCTTCTCGCTTGCGAGGCAATAGATCTTTGGCCAATTCCCATAGCCGCTCATTGACTGCCTTATCTTGCAATGATCCGTCTACTGCAAAAATACGCGCCAGGATACGTTTGACGTTCGCATCGAGTATGGGAGCTCGCTCATGAAAAGCAAATGCAGCAATCGCGCCTGCAGTTGAGCGCCCAATACCTTTGAGTTGCTCTAACATGAGAGGATTGCTCGGAAATTTTCCTGAAAATTGCTCGACCACCTGACCTGCACAAGCATGCAAATTTCTCGCGCGGGAGTAGTAACCTAATCCAGCCCACTCTGCCAATACTTCATCAACATCAGCAGTGGCTAATTTTTTCACCGTCGGAAAGCGCTTCATAAAACGCGGGTAGCGCTCTAATACGGTTGCTACTTGTGTTTGCTGCAACATAATCTCTGAAACCCAAACTGCATAAGGATCACGGTTGCCTTGCCAAGGTAATCCAGAGCGGCCATTTTGTTGATGCCAAGCAATTAATTTTTTAGAGAACTGCTTCATTAACGCTTTTGGCATTGCGGGCAGAAATAGGTGGAACGCTGCCCCTGCACAATTTGCTTAATAGGGGTTTTACATACCTTACAAGGCTGATCCTTACGATCATAGGCCTTAGTTTGCACCATGAAATATCCAGGATTACCTTCGCTGTTCACAAAATCTTTCAAACTACTACCACCAGCCTCAATCGCCTTTTGTAATATGAGGCGCACTGCATTGGCCAAACGAATGCATTCAGGACGAGTGAGTTTTCCAGCTGCTTTAGCAGGATGAATCTTTGCCTCGAATAGACTTTCTGAACAATAAATATTGCCGACGCCAACTACTGCTTGACCCGCTAATAAAAACTGTTTCACTGCAATACTGCGTCTGCGAGAGCGCTCATACAAAATATGGCCACCCAGATCTCCAGCAAACTCTGGAGCAAATGGTTCTGTACCCAACTTTTGTAACAAGGCGTTTTCATCAATCCTGCCTTTTGTATTGGGGTGCCATAAAACTGCACCAAACTTTCTGGGATCGTGCAAACGCAAACTCAACTTACCGAACTCAAAAGTGACTCGATCATGGGGCTTTAACAAATCCGAACTGGGCAATACCCGCAGGGTTCCCGTCATCCCCAAATGCAAGAGTAAATATCCCGTATCTAAGGCCATTAACAAATACTTACCCCTACGCTCGATTGAGTGGACTTTTTGATCCTGCAAGATCTTGGGTAAATTGCGTGGTACTGGCCAACGTAAGCGTCCATCAATCACTTTGACGGCACTAATCTTGCGCCCTATTAAATGAGGGGCAATTCCTAATCGGGTGACTTCTACCTCTGGGAGTTCTGGCATGAATGGATTGTAGATTCGCAGATTAGAATGTGCTTATGAGTAAATTAAGACTAAAGCCACTTTTGCAGGTTTTGCTGTTGACTGCACTGGCTACCGGAGTGATTCTTCCAGCCCAAGCCCAAAGTAACGGCCTAGAGACTGGGGAGGCTGTTTTTGAGGTGCTCGCCTCTGAGATTGCCTTACAGCGTGGGGAAGCAGGACTTGCCTTTAATACCTATCTAGAGATGGCTCGCCAGTACAACGATCCTCGCCTAGCCCAAAGAGCCATGGAAATTGCCATTACGAATGGCTCCCCTTCATTAGCGCTTCAGGCAGCTCAGTCTTGGGATAGCTTAACGCCCGCCTCAGATACCAAGCCTAAAGAAGTCCTGGTGACCCTGCTGATCCTCAGTGACCGCTGGTCAGATGCTATTCAGCCTGCGATTAATTTATTAAAGCAACAAACCCCCGCCCAACAAGAAAACACATTAAAGCAATTACAAAGTTTGCTTGCAAAAGCGAAGGATGAATCGGAAGCTTTAAATGCTTTTTATCAAATCGCCTCTACGATCAAGCTTCCACCAAACGACGCTACCCTGATATATACCTATGCAATGGCAGCAGAAAAAGTGGGTCG
The DNA here is from genome assembly GCA_044377685.1 of Polynucleobacter sp. Taxonomy (GTDB): domain Bacteria; phylum Pseudomonadota; class Gammaproteobacteria; order Burkholderiales; family Burkholderiaceae; genus Polynucleobacter. The sequence continues at coordinate 31,445 of JBILYO010000003.1, forward strand.
TTTAGATGTCATGGAAAAAACATTACGAGAAATTTTGAGTAAAAATCCAAATGATGTCAATGCGCTGAATGCTTTAGGTTACTCACTAGCAGACCGTAATCTCAAATTACCAGAAGCCTTTATCTTGATCAACAAGGCACATCAACTATCGCCAAAGGATGGCTTTATCTTAGATAGCCTAGGTTGGATCAATTTTCGTCTTGGCAAAAATGCTATTGCTTTGGAGCAACTCCAACAAGCATTTAATATAAAACCTGAGGCCGATATTGCTGCGCATGCTGGTGAAGTATTGTGGGTTCTGAACCAACAAGAGCAAGCGGAAGAGATGTGGCGACAAGGGCAAAAATTAGATGCTAATAATTCAACCTTAAAAGAAACTTTGAAGCGTTTAAAGCCCACCTGGTCAGTTGCAGAGAGAGTCTCTAAGGGTTCATGGGATGGTCGCTTTGCAGTGAAAGTCACGGGTCTAACCAATGCCCAAAATCAAGGTGGATCTGGTGGCTTTACTTTGACGCAAGATGAACTAAAGGACATCCTAGAGATACGTAATCCCGTAGGAGGCTCAATAGCCAAAATTACGATTACTCCGGGGGAAGCGAGTCTTGAACGCGATGGTAAAGTGGTGACAGCCGTTGATGCGGACTCTCTTGTGCAAAATACTTTGGGTCTTCCCTTGCCTGCGCGTGGCTTATCCGATTGGTTGCGCGGCCAAATACGTCCCGGCAGTAACGCGAGCGTAGAAAGAAATAGCAAAGGACAAGTCAGCAAAATTGATCAAGATGGTTGGAATTTAATTTACAGCTGGGATGATTCAAATCGCTTAGAAAAATTATTGATGACTCGTAGCTCTAATGTGGGGTCGATTGATATTCGCTTAGTGTTTGATCGCCCTAATGACTAAATTATCTTCACAAACTCTAGAGCTGCATTCGCCAGCTAAACTAAATCTCTTTCTACATATTATTGGTCGCAGATCTGATGGATATCATTTACTGCAATCCGTATTCCAACTCATCGATTGGTGCGATATAGTCACCCTTAAACTCATTCCCCAAAACGAGGTGCGGCGCATTGATCCTATTCCAGGGCTTGCGCCAGAGCAAGATTTAGTAGTGCGCGCTGCAAACTTACTAAAAGATTTTTGCCGTATTCAAACTGGTGT
>JBILYO010000060.1:0-10627 GCA_044377685.1 Polynucleobacter sp.
ACACCCTCAATCATGGATAGGGCGTCTGCATCAATCAAGCCTTCAGATTGGGCTTCACGAAGCGTTTCAATGAGCTCTTTACGGCGCTCACTAGAGCCGATTGGTTGGGGTGTTAAAAAATCGACTAGGCGATCTATTAGGGATTTATTGGGGTCGGGCATATAGCAAGAATAGCGTAGAAAGATGTCAATTTTTCAATTGCTCATATAAATGTGGTCTAGGTATCTAAATAGGGATTAGAAAAGCCTATTCTTTTGAGAATTTCCACTTCTAACACCTCCATTTTTACTGCATCTTTTTTTGTTTCGTGATCATACGCTTGAGCATGAAGACAGCCATGCACAATTAAATGCGCAAGATGGGCTTTCAGTGTTTTACCTTGTACTTTTGCCTCTTTCTGTAGTATTGGCAGACAAAAAATAATATCGGCATGTACATTTGATTTTGTGAGCTCGTAAGGAAAAGTTAACACATTCGTTGCCGCATCTTTTTTCCGAAAAGCAAAGTTCAATTTTTTACCTTCAACCAGATTCACAAAGCGTAATGTGAGTTGTCCGCTAGGAGGGCTTGCTGCTTTGACCCATTTCTTGATTAAACTAGTAGAGGCTTGCGTAGCTACCACCGCTTCAATCGCTGGACTTGCATACTGCAGCTCAATCATGAGTTTGGATTTAGATGGAGATGGCATGGGCTGTGACAAGTTCGCCTCTTAAGGTGAAGTTGAGGACTTCTGTTACCTCAATATCAACCATGCTACCAATGAGCGCATCCTGATCTTGATTTTCTGCCATGAAATGAATCACCCGATTATTCGCGCAGCGACCCTGAAGATTAACGCCATCTTTCGCCAGGCCTTCTACTAAAACTTTTTCGGTATTGCCCAACATTTTTTGGCTAATTTGGTTTGCTTGACCTTCAAGTAGGACCAATAAAGTTTGTAAGCGCTTCAGCTTCACTTCATAGGGGGTGTCGTCGCTAAGATTGGCGGCAGGAGTACCAGGCCGTGGGCTAAAAATAAAGCAGAAGCTATTATCAAATTGCAGGTCCTCAACCATCTTCAGTAGCTTTTCAAAATCAGCTTCGGTTTCACCAGGAAAGCCAACAATAAAGTCACTCGATAATGTGAGATCGGGGCGTACTGCGCGCATCTTACGAATGATGCTCTTGTACTCAAGGGCAGTGTAGCCTCGCTTCATCGCAGATAGCATGGAGTCAGAGCCATGTTGCACAGGTAAGTGCAAATGACTAACGAGTTTGGGAACTTTTGTATAGACGTCGACTAAACGCTGCGTAAATTCTTTTGGGTGACTGGTCGTAAAACGAATCCGCTCTACACCTGGAATTTCTGCGATGTATTCAATCAGTAAGGCAAAATCTGCGATTTCATCAGTACTGCCCATCTTCCCTAAATACGCATTGACGTTTTGACCTAGGAGCACAATTTCCTTAACGCCTTGGCTAGCTAGGCCAGCAACTTCAGTTAAGACGTCATCAAATGGACGCGACACTTCTTCGCCACGCGTGTAAGGCACAACGCAATAGCTACAGTATTTCGAGCAGCCTTCCATGATGGAAACATAAGCAGAGCCGCGAGTCTGACGTGATGCAGGAAGATGATCAAACTTTTCTATTTCTGGAAAAGAGATATCTACCTGTGGGATGCCAGTTTTACGACGTTGTGCAATTAAGTCGGAGAGGCGATGTAGCGTTTGTGGACCAAACACGACATCAACATAAGGAGCGCGACTTACAATTTGCTGACCTTCTTGACTAGCTACGCAACCACCAACACCAATTAATAAATCAGGCTTTGATTTTTTGAGTTCACGTAAGCGCCCAAGATCAGAAAAGACTTTATCTTCCGCTTTTTCCCGAATTGAGCAGGTATTGAGTAGAACAACATCTGCATCATCTGGGGTATCGGTCATGATCATGCCCTCATTGGCATGTAAGAGGTCGGCCATCTTGCCAGAGTCGTACTCGTTCATCTGACAGCCAAAGGTCTTGATATAAAGTTTTTTCATATGCCGTTCTCAGGTTTATAACTGGGGGCGAAGCACAGATTCTACGGGATATAGTTTTAAAACAGGCGGTAAGCCAAAATAGCTACCAAAGTAGGCGGTATAGCGGCTATTAAAAGGTACAGGGCTGAGACTTTGGCGTTTGGGAAGTAGTCCCGTAAAATAGCCATACCCGCTGGATTGGGGGCGTTAGCGATCACGGTTAATCCTCCACCAGCAACTGCACCGCCCACTAAAGCTAGCTTGAATTCGTGAGAGGTGCCTGTTACCAAAGAACCAAGATAAGTAAGGGCAGCGTTATCAGTAATGGCAGTCAGTGCAAGGCTGCCATAAAAAACTGCGGTTGGACTCATGCTTTGTAGAGTCGGTTGTAACCACCATCCTTGCTGTGATCCTAAGACTACTAAGCCGCCTAAGAAGAATCCTACTAAAAGTGCTTCTTTCAGAATTAATGGGCTTTGATGCGTTGGATAGGCGGTTGTGTAGCCAATAAAAAAAAGGAGTAACCACAGAAATATAATGATGTCATGAGCAAAGACCACGATACCAAGCAAAAAGAGTAGGTGTACAAAGACCACAGTAAAGGGAATATTGACGGGCTTGCTGCTATCTTGAGGATCAAGGAGTTGACGATGAAATAAGAGCGTAGCACCAAGCGAGTTAATAAAAATAGCAATGCTAGATTCAATGCCAAAGTTAGCGAACATGAAAGCAGAGCTCCAGTCCCAGGTTTTGGCAACCATGAGTACAGGAGGCGCAGCAAAATTAGTCAGTGTTCCGCCAATGGAGATATTAACAAAGAGAACGCCAATCGTTCCAAACATCAAGGTGGCTGACGGTTTATTTTTATAGACTAGATCTCGCAATAAAAATGCGGCAAGCGTCATCGCCGCTGGTTCAGTAATGACAGAGCCTAATAATGGTGTGACTGCCAAGGTTAAGAAATAAAGAGCAGGTGCGCTTCGAATGCGCAATAGTGTCTGTAAACCCTTGCCTAAGTGATGAAGAATTTGCGTAGCGAAATAGAGAACCGGTTTGCTTGCCGCTACAATCATGATTGCGAAAACAAACAGGGGTTCTGTGAAATTGCGACGATCTAAAAATGATTTAGCTGCGTCTAAGCCTTCATTAAAGCTCATATAGATAACAAGAATTGCCGCCCAAAAACCAAAGACAACTTCAACTTCACCTAGTAAATGCCATAAACCAGCATGTTTTTGCGATTTACTGGCAAGCATTTCAAAATAGCCAGTACAAAAAGTGTGTAGGACGGCAATAGCAAAGAGAATGCTTGCGACTAGTTCGGTCGGGGTAAAGTTCATAGCAGAATATTAGCAGGTGCTTCAATACATCAAGAGCTTATTACTTCAGGAGATTTTAATGAAATTAAAGATTGGATACGAAGAGCTGATTGCTCGGGCAATGGGGGAAATTGAAACATTAACGCTTGAGCAAGCAGAGCAATTATTAAATGATTCCAACACAGTTTTTGTGGATATTCGTGATGTTCGAGAATTAGAGCGAGAGGGGATGATTCCGAATGCATTTCACGCCCCGAGAGGAATGTTGGAGTTTTGGGTTGACCCTGATAGCCCCTATTTCAAGCCCATCTTTGGGGAAGGTAAGCGTATCGTTTTATATTGTGCTTCCGCATGGCGTTCATCCCTATCCACCCAGACCCTGCAAAACATGGGTTTGTCAGATGTTTGTCATTTAGAGGGTGGATTTAGCGCTTGGAAAAAAGCAGGCTTGCCGGTTCAAGAAAAGAGTGCCAAGCCACAGTCGTAAAGTAAATCTAGAATGGATTGTTTTAATACAGATATTACTTAAAAATATTGAAAGGTCCTTATGAGAAAAGTAGTGTCACAGTTCGGTGAGGGTCCACTCCAACAAAAACTGAGTACAGGTGATTTACATTATTTATCTGATGTTGAGATTTCAAAAGGTGGAAGTGGGACAGGACCATCACCCCATGAATATTTAGGCGCAGCATTAGCAGCTTGCACTAGCATGACCTTAAAGATGTATGCAGAGCGAAAAGCAATCCACTTAAAAAATGCAATAGTGACTGTAGATATCGAACGCCATGACGATGTCGAAATATTGACACGACATATTGAGCTGGTGGGTGACCTAGATGATCAACAAAGAGAGCGTCTTTTGGAGATTGCCCAGAAATGCCCTATTCATAAGGCGCTAGCTGGAGAAATCCAAATAAAAACCCAGCTGGTAAATTAATACGAGCTGGGTTTTTTAAAACAATTAATCAACAGAATTTCTTGAGTCTGTAATCAGAAAACTTAGTTAGGTGCGTTAGCAGGCTTTTTGTTTTTACCAGCGTCATAGCCAGCGTTGTATTCAGAAGCCTGTTCTTTTTTGTATGCATCATAGATATAGCCAGATGCTGCACCAACTGCTGCACCACCCACTGCACCCCAGATTGGGTTGCCGTGGAAAATGGCTGTACCGATAGCGCCAGCAGTAGCACCAATAGCGCCGCCGGAGACAGTGCGTTGCTCAGTATTGCTCATATTAGAACAACCTACAATCGCTAATGTTGCTGCGGTAATTGCAATAATTTTTTTCATATCAACTAATCCTCTGAATGTAATTTGAATAAGCTCGTGTGCCTAGATTATTTTTTACCGCAAGGAAAGCGCATTGCTAGGTAACCAAGTGCAGTTCCTGCAGCAGGCTTATCAGCAGTCTGTGGATTTTCGCCAGCCCACTTTACAAAATCAGCAATGACATCGTCACGCTTTGGTGCGGGTTGATTGACGCAAATAAAAGGTCTAGCGCGCTGGGGGTGACGTGTTGCGAGATAGGTGTCGTAAATTGCGCTGGTGTAGCCAATACAAAAGCTGCGAGATTCTGGGCTTGCAGGAAGTTTGCAAGTGTTGACTAATTCCTGGGTGCTCAAAACTTTGATTTGTTCCTGAGCTTGGACAGCACCAGAAATTGCGCCAAGAGTGGCTAAAAGAACGAGGATTTTTTTCATTAGTTTTCCTTGGAATGTATTTAAAACAATCATAAACCATCTTAAATATTGAGATATGCACTATTTTAGTGCGTATTGAACCTCAGTGATTTTTTGTATTCCCCATAATGATGCATAAAAAAGAGGGGAAATTTCATGGAAGTCTTGAAATCAGGGAGTGATGTCTTATTCATTTTGCTTGGCGCCATCATGGTCTTAGCAATGCATGCGGGATTTGCGTTCTTAGAATTGGGTACTGTTCGTAAGAAAAACCAAGTCAATGCCCTAGTCAAAATTTTGGTGGACTTTGCAGTCTCGACTATTGCTTATTTTTTTATTGGTTACAGCATTGCTTACGGTGTGAACTTTTTTTCGGGCGCAGAATTATTGGCTCAAAAGAATGGTTATGAGTTAGTCAAGTTTTTCTTCTTACTCACATTTGCTGCTGCGATTCCAGCCATTATCTCTGGGGGCATTGCTGAGCGAGCTAAATTTAATCCGCAACTCATCGCTACTTTTATATTGGTTGGCTTCATATATCCCTTCTTTGAAGGGATTGCTTGGAATCAGCACTATGGAATTCAGGCTTGGATAAAAGGCCTCACTGGTGAGGAGTTCCATGATTTTGCTGGCTCGATCGTAGTGCATGCGGTTGGCGGTTGGATTGCCTTACCCGCAATCATTCTTTTGGGGGCACGCCGCGGTCGCTATACCAAAGAAGGTCAAGTCTCAGCACATCCGCCATCTAGCATCCCATTTTTAGCATTAGGCGCATGGATATTGGCGGTAGGTTGGTTCGGTTTTAATGTGATGAGCGCACAGACGATCGACAAAATTAGCGGCTTAGTTGCAATGAACTCTTTAATGGCGATGGTTGGTGGAACCTTAGCGGCATGTGTAGTGGGTCGCAATGATCCTGGTTTTACCTACAACGGCCCACTTGCTGGATTAGTGGCGGTATGTGCGGGTTCTGATTTAATGCATCCCATCGGAGCATTGTTTGTTGGTTTAGTTGCCGGTGCCTTATTTGTTTATATGTTTACCTTGGTACAAAACCGTTGGAAGCTTGATGACGTGTTGGGTGTGTGGCCGCTACATGGTTTATGTGGACTTTGGGGTGGCTTAGCGGCAGGTATTTTTGGCACTAAAGCACTTGGTGGTCTTGGCGGTATCACCTTTACCGGTCAATTAATTGGTAGTGCAATAGGTGTTGGCATTGCTCTAGTTGGTGGTTTTATAGTCTATGGTGGGTTAAAAGTCATCATGGGTATTCGGATGTCGCAAGAGGAAGAATATGAAGGTGCTGATTTAAGTACGCATCGCATTTCTTCAACACCAGATCGTGAGCCAAGCTGGTAGTACTTGCTTGCATATATAGCCTGATTCATCCCTATAATGATTCATGGCCATATATGAACTAGACGGAATATCTCCCCAGTTATCTGAGGGTGCATGGGTTGCTGAAAGTGCCGAAGTTATTGGCAAAGTAGAACTCCATCGAAATGCCAATATTTGGCCAAAAGTGGTGGTTCGAGGCGATAACGATCTCATTCAAATCGGGGAAGGTAGCAATGTTCAGGACGCCTCAGTTCTGCATACTGACCCTGGGTACCCTCTCATCATTGGTAAGAATGTTACGGTTGGTCATCATGTCATGCTTCATGGATGCCAAGTTGATGATGGCAGTTTGATTGGTATTGGCGCCGTGATTCTGAATGGTGCCAAGATTGGAAAGCATTGCTTGGTGGGAGCGGGCGCACTGGTTACTGAAGGTAAAGAGTTTCCGGACGGCTCAATGATTTTGGGTTCTCCAGCCAAAGCAGTCAAAACTCTAAGCCCAGAGCAAATGTCTGGTATCGAAGAGATTGCAAGACGCTATGTTCAAAATACACAGCGCTATCTCAAAACGCTGAAAAAGATTTCTGGAGATTTTTAGATGTCCCTGATTCAAAAGCTTAAAGCGCGTGCTGCTAATAACAATCCTGTCCGTGTAGGCATTATTGGTGCAGGTAAATTTGGTTCTATGTATCTTTCACAGGCACCAAGGACTCCAGGTATTCATTTAGTTGCTGTGGTTGATTTATCTCCGACTCGCGCAAAAGAATCTCTTGCTCGTGTGGGCTGGGATGCGTCGCGATATAGCGCTACGTCAATGCAAGATGCTGCTAAGTCAGGAGCCACCTTTGTGACTGACGATGCAGAAAAAATGATTGCCAGTGAGCATATCGATATCGTGATCGATTCCACCGGTAGCCCAGCGGCTGGTATTCGTCATGCTTTACTGTGTTTTGATCATCGTAAGCACATCATCATGGTCAATGTGGAGGCTGATGTTTTAGCGGGACCTTTGCTTGCACGTAAAGCGGCAGAGGCTGGCGTCATTTACTCGATGGCTTCGGGTGATCAGCCTGCCCTGATTGCAGAATTAGTAGATTGGGCAAGAACCATTGGCCTAGAAGTGGTATGTGCAGGCAAGGGTACTAAATACTTACCCATCTATCATCAGTCCACGCCCGAGACAGTTTGGGGACATTATGGTTTTTCCAAAGAGCAGGTAGCTGGCGGTGATTTCAATCCACAAATGTTCAATTCATTTTTGGATGGAACAAAGTCAGCACTTGAAATGGCTGCGGTATCCAATGCTTGTGATTTAAATCCCCCTAGTAATGGTCTGGAGTTCCCACCTTGTGGAGTAGATGATTTACCGCATATTTTTCGGCCAGTATCTGAAGGTGGCATCCTGACTCAAAAAGGTACTGTTGAAGTGGTGTCTTCGGTTGAGAGAGATGGCCGTCCAGTATTTAGGGATCTGCGTTGGGGAGTGTATGCCGTTTTTGAAGCACCGAGTCAATACGTGATCGATTGTTTTGCTCAATATGGTTTAAAAACAGATAGCACGGGTAAATATGCCGCAATGTATAAACCGTATCACTTGATCGGTCTGGAGTTAGGTATTTCTGTTGCGAGTATTGCAGTTCGTGGAGAGGCTACTGGAGCTACCGGTGAATGGAAGGGTGATGTTGTCGCCACTGCCAAGCGTGCACTCAAAGTCGGAGAGAAGTTAGATGGAGAGGGCGGCTTCACGGTTTATGGAAAACTCATGACTGCTGCCGATTCACTCAAGCTAGGAGCGCTGCCTATTGGCTTGGCTCACAATATGATTCTCAATAAAGATATCCCCGCTGGCAAGCCAGTACGTTGGGGTGATGTTGATTACGATGCCAGCTTGCAGGCGATTCAATTTCGACGGGAAATGGAAAAACTATTTCTTGTTTAAATGGTAAGTAGTTATAGTGCGATGGTTCCAGATGAGCCATATTCCAGATGAGGCGATGAGGACCATACCGACGATGCTTAAGCCGTCAGGAAGCTCTCCAAAAATAAGGTAGCCATATCCAACGGCCCAAAGTAATTGCAAGTAAACCAGTGGGGTTAATTTGTAAGGGCGTGTTGTATAGAATGCCAACACAATCAGAAGATGTGCAATGCCACCTAAAAGCCCAATCATTCCCAATATGACATACTGAAATGTCGGTAGCGAAGGCAATGGTTCTGCATAAGGGAGCAAGATGCTAGAGATCGCAAGACCCACTAATCCGCTGTAAAAGAAAGTGGTGTATGCCGAATCCTGCACTAACTTTCTGGTGGATAGCTGAAAAATAGCATTGAGAAAAGCCATGAGCACAAGTAGCGTTGCAGCGATATGAAAAATGGCTGAACCTGGTCTAGCAATGAAGAGTATTCCTAAAAAACCCACACCTGCAACTAGCCAGTCTTTGAGCTCGACTCGCTCACCTAATATAGGCCCTGATAAGATAGCTACCCAAATAGGCGCTGTAAATGTGATTGCTGATGCTTCGGCTAGTGGAAGCCAATGCAGTCCAGTAAAAAATAAAGCAGATGTTGCAACTAGTAAACATGATCTAAACAGTTGTAATTTCAAGTTTTCGGTTTTCCAAAACCTCCTACCTAAAAAATACCAAGCGATTGGAATGGCAAGCAGTGTCTGGCCTAAAAATCGAGACCAAATGATCGTAATCAGGCTGATATCTTGAATCAGAATTTTAGCGATGGCATCCACCGTAGAAAAGCAGATACCACTCAGAATGAAAAAGAAAATGGGAGATTTCATTATGGAGTCACGCCTGCTTTAGAAAAAATCCACTCATTAAAGAGTTTAATTTTTTGACTATTTTTAGTATTAGACCGATACGATAGAAAATGGGTTCTATCAGTAGTCGGTAAAAAGATTTGCTGCCCTATCTCAACCAGTTCGCCCCGTGAGAGCTCTCGTTCGGCAAATCTGACGCTCTCGAGAACGGCGCCAATACCATCGACTGCAGCTGATATTGAGAGTGCCGCACGATCAAACGACATCTTCCTAGAAGAGGGGTTTTTGAGATGGTTGATTTCAAACCACCGTTCCCAGGTGTGAAGATTAAGAGAAGACTCTATGAGCGTTAATTTACTCATCAATTCTTTTACTGGCACCTTAGGGTCGATTAAATCCGGAGAGCACATCGGAATAATTTTTTCTTCACCTAAAGATACAGAAGTGATTCCTGGTCCTGTAGGGGTAAATTGATAGGAGATGGCGACATCAATTTCTTGGTTACGCAATAAATCAATTGGTTCCGCGCCTGATGTCATGCGAATCGTAATGTCAGGATTGGCTTTAATAAATTCTGGCAGTCTTGGGCTTAGCCACTTTGCAGCAAAGCTGGGAGAGCAGTGCAAGGCAAGTACTTGTGAGTTCGGAGCAAGCGTTACTTCATTACATGCCGCCTCAATCACATCAAATATTCTTGAAAGCGATTCTAGAAGCCGGCGTCCCTCTGAAGTGGGTTCAACCTTGCGATTCTTACGAAAAAATAGGGGCTTGCCAAAATACTCTTCAAGTTCTTTAATTTGATGACTAATTGCCGATTGAGTGAGATGGAGTTCTTTAGCAGCCAAAGTGAAGCTTTCAAGCCGCGCTGCTGCTTCAAAAGCCCTTAAAAGGACATAATTTGGCATTTTTCTCATGTAAATAGAATATACATGATTTATATTCATCTATAGATGAATGTTTATCGTTTGTCAAAACCCAGTAGAAAGACCATGATTGCACTTGAATTGATTACTGATACGAAAAGGAATTCACATGGCTCAAGTAATGGAGAAAGAAAGTAAATTGGATTTGGGTGGAAGAGAGTCCATCTATCAACCTGAAGATCAATCGCAGATATTTCCTTATCAGCCTAAATTCGATAATTTTCCGCAAGAGCGTCAGTATCTGAAAGAGCGTTTGGTCGCTGCTTGCCGTGCCTTTGCTTTAGAGAAGTTTGATTATGGTTTTGCGGGTCATTTGACGATTCGCGATCCAGAGCATCCAAATATGTATTGGACAAATCCCATGGCAGTACATTTTGATCAGGTCAAAGTGTCTAATTTAATTTTGGCAGACCATGAAGGTAATGTCGTAGAAGGTACGCATGCATTGAATCGCGCCGGTTTTGTACTACATGCTGCAGTACATGAAATGCATCCCGATATTCTTGCCATGTGTCATGCACATACCGTTTATGGAACTGCATTTGCTGCGCTTGGCAAACCATTAGATCCCATTTCACAAGATGCGGCTGCATTC
>JBILYO010000061.1:0-10589 GCA_044377685.1 Polynucleobacter sp.
ACTCGGAAGCAATCAATTTAGAGAGTTCTTGAGGGCTTCCAGGTGCTGGATCTAGGCCGCCCGCCAATAATCTGGCTTTAATCTCTGGGTTATTAAGGGCCTGGCGAGTTAGCTGATTAAGACGCAGTTGAATATCTGGGGGCAAATTGGCAGGCGCCATTAAGGAAAACCAAGAAATTGCCTCAAAACCAGGCAGACCTTGCTCAGCTAATGTTGGGATTTCAGGAGCTACTGGAGAACGTTTTAAGGAGGTCACTCCCAGAGCCTGAACTTCCCCAGCTTTAATTAAGGAAAGTGATGAAGATAAGTTATCAAAAAGCATGGTGATACGAGCGCTCACTAAATCAGGCAGGGATTGCGCACGGCCTTTGTAGGGAATATGCCGTATTTGCACTCCTGTCATCTCTTTAAAGAGTTCACCAGACATATGTAGTGAGGTGCCGATTCCGGAGGATCCAAAAGTGAGTTGATTTGGTTTTGCTTTAGCGAGTTCAACTAACTCCTGTAAATTGGTAATGCCTAATTGCTTACTCACAATTAATACATTAGGGGTGCTCGCCAAGAAACTAATCGGCGTGAAATCCTTTACTGGATCAAAAGATAATTTGTCATAAAGAGCCCCATTAATCGCGTGTATTCCAACAGTACCAATCAGCAAGGTATATCCATCAGGCTCACTCTTCGCAACAAAGTCGGCACCAATATTGCCACCAACTCCTGGACGATTCTCAACCAATACAGGGACATTCAAATTTTTTTGCCATTGCTCAGCCAATACCCGGGCCAAAATATCTGGTGCCCCTCCTGGAGTAAAGGTAACAATAATCCGGATCGGCTGCTTAGGCCATTGAGTCTGTGCCTGTACCCCGCTTTGCAGAAATCCAAATAGAACAAGCCAGACAATGAGGAGTCGCTTAACTGCTATAGCTAATTGCATGTTCAAGTGAACTTAAAAACCAAAGTAGCTGCGTAGCCAAATCCAACCGGTATAGGACACTGGATCATCTGGACAAGATCCCACTCCACATTCCAGCAAAGTCGATATCAAATTAGCCAAGACTAAAACGATAAATAAGATGACTACAGTATTCGCAAACCAAGATCGTGAACGAATATCACGGTTAGGCAGCATTAATAAAATTGCTAGTCCCGCTAATAGACCTACATACCCAACAAATGCCCAGGTATAAAAATGGAGCTCCAGAAATGTTGCGCCGTAGCCCTTATCTCCAGGCAAGATATGCAAGAACACTTGACGCAAAGAAACCATCATTCCGACTAGGCCACCCAGAACTCCCCAGCCATAGTGGGCAGAATGAGCACCACATCGAATATTAAGAACAAGTGCAAACCCAATGATGACAAAACCTATACGCTGCATCAGGCAAAGTGGGCATGGGATTTCGCCAAAATAGAGCTGATCTACAAAGGCGTAAGAAAGAACCCCGACTACTGCCAATAGGGCTAGTTGATTACCTAGTGCGGCAAGCGAAGGAAAAGAATGCTGACTCACAGGCTGATATTTAAATGGTTAGTTGCATGAAAGCGGAACCAGACAATTAAAATGACTACTGTCATCGCCAGCATGATCAAACCTGCAAGACGTTTCTCAAACCAGACCAATAGCAGCCCGATGAATGCTGTCAAAAAAGGGAGAAACATATACATACAAGAATTTTAGCCCAGTATCAACAAACCATAGCGATTTTGGTCATTACACGACTTTCTGTAGGTCTTATGTTTAGAATGCACCCATGAGTACAAAATCGATCCCTCCCTGCTTAGACTTACTCCTTAATGGAAATATTGCGCGCATCACTTTTAATAATCCTGCCGCACGTAATGCCATGACTTGGCCAATGTACGAAGAACTGAAAACTATTTGTGATGATTTAGCGAAGAACCCAGATATTCGGGTAGCGATCTTTAGGGGCGCAGGAGATAAAGCATTTGTTTCTGGTAGTGACATCGAGCAATTTGTCAGCCTCAAAAAAGACGAGGCTTATGAGCAAGCAATAGATCGAATATTTATCGCCTTACAAGAACTCCCTATGCCCACGATTGCAGTCATTGAAGGATTAGCTGTTGGTAGTGGTTTACTAATGGCTAGCGCTTGTGATTTTCGGATTTCTACTCCCGATGCCCGTTTTGGTATTCCTGTAGCAAGGACTTTGGGTAACTGCCTTTCTCCTGGAAATCTAAAGTGGATTAGCGCGCATTTAGGTATCCCGATGGTTAAAAAAATGTTGCTTACTGCAGAGCTCATCAAAGCACCTCAATTACTAGAATCTGGATTTCTGTATCAAACAATAGAGGCGTCGAAGATTACCGAAGCTGCTGACGCTTTGGCCAACAAGATGGCTTTGCTAGCACCCATTACGCAAAAGGCTAGTAAGTTGAGTATCGCCCGCTTACTGCGTAGCAATCTCCCGGATTGCTCAGACCTGATGCGCGAGACCTATAACAGCCAAGACTTTCGAGAAGGCGTTACCGCCTTTCTCGAGGGTCGTCCACCTCAGTGGATCGGCAAGTAATTCACTCTTAGCTATCTAATAAAGGCAAGGGGGAGGTCTTATTTCTTTTTTGGCGAAGAATGACGCAATTTCAATAACAAGATACTAAGGGCCAAGGCAAAAGTAATAGCATTGGATAAGATCAGGGGCCAATTCTCAATAATGAGGCCGTAAATCAGCCACAAACCTATTCCAACTGTAAAGAAGGAGTACATCCCCAAAGAAACACCTGAAAGATTACGAGTACGCCAAGAATGAATAGCTTGGGGTAAAAATGCGATCGTGGTTAAAAACGCGGCGCAATATCCAATGATCTCGATTTCATGAGGCAGAAGGTTCATGCTGCTATTGTAATTAGCTTCTCCCCAGTAGGTGCTCAAAAAAATACCAACCCGAAGGTTGGTATTTTGATTGAAAGTCTTCCCTAATAAAAATCGAGGTATAACTAATGCTGTTATCGGATGCTACCTATACAGAGATACTTAATTTCCAAGTAATCCTCTGTACCATGCTGGGAGTAATCAGGTACATGATTCCCGCATTGAGTCGCTAATAATCTTTAATGCGTCTTCAAATTGAGCCTCCGGTATTGTTAAAGGATACAAAAACCTAATTACATTGGAATAAACGCCACATGTCAAAAGAATTAGTCCTTTTTCTAAAGCTGTTTTTTGTATAGCTGATGTGAGCTCTGGAGCAGGCTGATTGGTTTTGGGATCCCTTAACTCAATAGCGATCATGGATCCTATTCCTCGAATATCTGCAATGTATGGGATAGATTTTTTTTCATTTTGAAGTATCTCCATTAGCCTCCCACCCAGATTTCTTGAGCGAGCACATAAATCTTCCGCCTCAATAACATCTAGTACGGCATGAGCAGAAGCGATTGCCAGCGGGTTACCTGCGTAAGTACCACCCAAACCACCAGGAGATGGCCCATCCATAATATTCGCCCGTCCACACACACCCGATAAAGGCATTCCTCCAGCTAAACTTTTAGCAATTGTTATTAAATCAGGCTCAATACTATAGTGCTCTAATGCAAACATTTTTCCTGTTCTTGCAAACCCAGACTGAATTTCATCGGCTATTAAAACAATTCCATATTCATCACAAATTTTTCGTAGTTTGATAAGCATCTTATTTGGCATTACATAAAAACCACCCTCGCCTTGAATAGGCTCAAAAATAATTGCAGCGACACTGAACGGATCTATATCCGATTTAAATAGTCGCTCTAGTGAGCCAATGCTTTCATCAACGCTAACGCCAAGAATATCCGCCGGGAAAGGTAAATGATAAATACCAGAAGGGAATGGGCCAAATCCAATCTTATAAGGGACGTTTTTACCAGTTAAGGCTAAACCCATATTTGTCCGCCCATGGAAGGCGCCGGAAAATGATATTAATCCCGATCTTCCAGTGTATGAACGGGCAATTTTTACAGCATTTTCAACCGCCTCTGCTCCTGTTGAAAAAAATGCGACTTTTTTTTCACCAGAAATCGGAACTAAACACGAAATACGCTCCGCTAATGAAATATAACTTTCATAAGGTATTACTTGAAATGCGGTGTGCGTAAAGTTATTTAGCTGTGATTGAATTGCCGAATTGATTACAGGATGCTTATGACCCGTATTAAGTACTGCAATACCGCAACTAAAATCAGTGTACTGATTACCTTCCACATCCCAAATTGTGGCATTTTCGGCTCTTGCTGCATAAAAGTTGCACATAATTCCTACGCCTCTGGGCAAAATTTTTGCACGTCGTAAATCTATATCGTTATTTTTCATAAATTCCAAGATATTTTTAATTAAGCCGTCTTTTAAATTTACTTATTTGTATCAATAAGTGATTTCAATCTCACATTTTCTTGCGCAATAAATTTTGTGTAATCTGCGCCTGATTGATAGACTGCTGACTGCCCATATTTCGTTAATAATCTTTCTGCAACAGCCTTATCCGTTAGAATTTTTTTGAGTGCATTCTCTAGCTTCTGTTTAATTGGCTCAGGAATATCAGCAGGGCCAGCTATCGAAAAAAATGAATTTTGTGAAAATTTAACCAGTCCTGTTTCTACAAGAGTTTGGACATTTGGCAATGCATCCCATCTTTTAGGCCCTGTACTTATTAGCATACGTAATTTTCCAGCCCTTACATGCGGCATAGTGGCGCCAGCAGAAGCATTAATTACCTGAATTTGATTACCTAATAAAGCAAGTACTGACTCATTGTCCCCCTTGTATGGAATGTAGTCCCAACTAAACCCAAGATCGTTACCCAGTCTCTCCATTGTTAGGTGATTTGTAGTGCCAGCCCCCAATGTTCCGTAGGTTAATTTATTGGGATTTTTTCTAGCGAACTCAACTAATTCAGATAAAGTTTTCCATGGTGCATCTGCATTGACAAAGATTCCATAGTCATATGGTCCAACTACTGCTAAATGTGTAAACGACTTTAAAGGGTTGTAAGTCACTGCCTGTTGGAGAGGAATATTCGTTAATGTGGGCATGTTGATAGTTCCAATAGTGTATCCATCGGGTTTAGCCATGGCTAAACTTGAAACACCGACAACCCCCCCGGCACCAGCCCTATTCATCACCACTACTGTTTGAGTCAGTTCCTTTGATAACTCTTCAGCTAAATCCCTAGCAACAGAATCTGTTGTTGTTCCCGGCGGAAACTGAACAATCATTTGTATGGACTTGTTTGGCCATTCTTGCGCTTGACATATACCTATGAGGTTTAAAGTGATTATTAAAAAAATTAATTTGAGTGCTTTCATGCTACCTCCCTTAGAATTCCGTTTATTAATTGGAGTTGTGTAGAGCCCTTACTCCACTTCAAGTGAAACTCTTTAACTCCATCAGATTTGACTACTACACTAGTGTTTAAGTTTTTTAAAACTCCGTAAACATCTTTAATATGCTTTATTAATAGACCGGCTTTACGTGGATTGTGTCGCCTATCAATTAACCCATGTCTTAAAAAATATCCGCGGTCAATGTCAACAAATGTATCTAAACGAATATGTATTTGTGGATTCATTAACGAAGCAAAGCATGCTTCAGCAACCCTAAAAGAAATTGCATCATCATCATCGTTATTTAAGGATGATTTATCGGGCAACAGACAAATGTTTATAACGATTTGTAAATTGCTTGAGCGTTGTAGATCCCCTAAATGTGCGATGGCATCTAAAGCACTTTCTCCATAGGGCACTCTCACCACAACACCATCTAGCTCATGCCCTGAATGAATATACTTTGGAGCTTGAAAATGTTCAGATAGATCACTTACAAAATATCCGCTAGCCATTGTGTGATCAAATGGACCGGCAGTCCCAGCATGAGACTGTGGAATATAAATTGGTGAGAAATAAACAGGAATTTCTAGTGAAGCTATTTTTAGATTGACTGACTTTTCATCAGGCCTTACTGAAATCATCTCAAATGAGTGAATTGAGCTTGATATCTCCGAAAGTCTTTCTCTTACTAGTTTGCTGAAAGTAGATACAGTAAACACTGTGAATCGAATACCTAAATGACTAAGAAATTTAACCCTTTCCCAAACCTCATCATCACTAATGTCCGATACTGGAATTCTGATGTGCTCAATTCCACAGTCCCACAAATTTAATATTGAATAATCATTTCTAACCTTTTTCCTAGTGAAGGCATCTAAGGGTGGGTTGTATGGAAGCCTTAATACTTCGCACCACTCATGACACATGTCCACTGAAATATTCATTGGCTTTGTATTCTTCGGACTAAACTCTATCTGATTAGATATCTCTAATGCGTCAATCAAGTCAGTCGATCCATTAGTGCGGACAAATCTACTTATATGGCCATCTTCATATATATCAACAACAAAGAATCCAAACTTTCCCACATCATTCCTACCAAACTCTTGAGCTGGATTTACTCTAAAAATTTCCGCATAGTCTTGACGAAAGTTTGTTGATGAGGGAAGAGCATAAGAAAGCGTACTAGAAATTTCATTCAAAAAAAATGTATGTACGTGGCCGGAAAAAATTGCTTCGACTTGATATTTTTCAATACAGTCTAATAGTCTTGCCCTAGGTTCTTGCTCAATATTGTCGTAATTATTTTCTTCATTTCTCTCTGTAATAAATGGTGGATAGTGAGAAAATAGAATGATTCGTTTTTCTGAATTGAGACTTAAAGTCTTCTCAAACCATTTCCACTCTAAATCCTCAGCCTCTGAGGCTGAGCCAAATAAGCAAGAATTTAAAATAATGAAACAAACCCCATCCCTCTCAAATGACTGCCACTGCTCGCCAAAGAAGCTCTCATAAATATTACAGCTCTCCTCTGTAATAGTTGCTGCAGGATTACCTGGTAAATATTTGTCCCCAATATCGTGATTTCCAGGTGTTATGTAAAAGGGGTGATTTAATTTTTGATATAAATTATTCGCATATTCTGCTGCGCCTTTGTATGAGCTTGTGTAAGGCAATGGATGTACAACATCTCCCAAATGCACTGTAAAGGCAGGCTTAAGCATATTTACAGCATCTACTACCACTTCATTTCTAGGGTTTGCCAAGTGATTGGTTTGCCATGGAGATGTATTGCTCTCATCCACTGGATTCAAATGCGAATCTGCTATCAATGCAAACCTAAATAAGTGCTTTCCTTGTGGCTTTTTATTCATGCCCATTCAATTCAAAATAGTTGTATTCAATTCAATATAAATATACAATTGAACTATATCAAACAATTTTTATAGGTCAAGTGAAATGCACAATAAACAAATTGATAGTTTTGAACTTTTGCCAAAGGCAACACTGGAAGAACATCCACAATTTGCATCAACACTTGGCAATGGTCTTGATGTACTGCAGTGCTTTACCCCTGCGTCCTTAACCCTAAGCAATAAGGAGATATCTGAAAAATTGGGCCTAGCAAAGCCAACCGTATCTCGACTAACCTTTACCCTTGTTGCCATGGGATTTCTATGTAGAGATAAATTAACCGGTAGATACTCTTTAGGGCCTGGAGTATTAACGCTTGGATACCCTTTATTGATACAACTGAATATTAGAGAAATTGCAGCTCAAGATATGATTGAGCTATCAAAAATAGTAAAAGGTCCAGTTTCTCTAGGCATCAGAGATCGCCTACAAGTTGTTTATATTGAAACCACCTATAACCGCTATCGTAGTAATGCACATCCCGATATTGGTTCTGCTAGACCTCTATTAAGCACGGCAATTGGGCGTGCTCTACTGTATACAAATACGAAATCAGAGTTTGAGCTCATTTTGGATAAGTTACATATTGACAAAATAGATGAGTGGCAAAAATTTCATGAAAAACTCAGCAAGTCATTCGAAGAAATCCAACAAAAAGGCTTTTGCACAAGTTATGGTGAATGGCGGCCTAATTTGTATGGGATAGCAGTGCCCTTTAAAAATAAAATTAATGGTCAAAATTTAGCAATGAATATCACCGTTCCAGCACACCAAGCAGATAAAAATCAAATAGAGAATGATTTTGGCCCTAGACTAGTAGACGTAGTTCAAAATCTTCAGAATAAAGTTGGTAGCTAGAAGCAGTTGACACTTAAGTCTAGTTGCAATTCATTTCAGAATTCTTATAAAGCAAGGGTTATTGTTGGTAGAATTTTTTCAGGTGAATGATTAATTTTTTACCGAGCATAGTTCCCTAGAACCACTTTTTAAGATCTGCATGTGTTACCTAAACTAACATTTAAAAATACCAACCCGAAGGTTGGTATTTTGATTTCCAGTAGGGCTACTAGGAATTTAATCTGGCTTGATATTTCTTTTAGCCACTAAATCCCTCCATTTTGATATGTCATCCCTAATAAATTTAGAAAACTGTTCTGGGCTTCCTCCGACGGTCTCCATGCCCATATCTGCAAATCTTTGTTTAATGTCTGGCTGAGACAAAATTTCATTAACGTCCTTATTTAAACGATCTACTATTCTTATAGGTAGCTTTGCTGGGCCAACTAAACCAAACCAGGTATACACATCGGCATTGGGATAACCCAACTCACCCAGTGAGGGTACGTCAGGCAATAAAGTGGAACGGGTTGATCCAAATACTGCCAGCACTCGAATTTTTCCAGCCTTAACATGAGGCAGTGGAGAAATAATTGGATGAATTCCGGCATCCACTCTTTCACCCAAAATATCAGTAACCGCTGGTGCATCCCCTTTATAAGGGATGTGGTTTAAGTTACTTTTAGCAAGATTATTAAATAACTCTAAAGCTAAATGGGGGGCCGTACCATTTCCGGGGCTAGATACATTCAGTCCTGCAGGCTGTTTTGCGGATGCGGCCAAAAGCTCAGATACCGTCTTAATTGGTGAACTTGCGGGAACCATCAAGAATAATGGCGCTCTCACTGTTTGAACGATCGGAGTGAAGTCCCTTAGAGTATCGTACGGCAGCTGTCCATAAAGCGCTGGGTTCGTAGTATGCGGGGCAGCAACCATAATAAAGTTGTAACCATCAGGATCAGCTTTGGCAATCATCTCTGAAGCGATCCGAATATTTGCCCCTGGTTTATTTTCAACAATAATTACCTGCTGAAGTTTAGGCGAGAGCTTCTCAGCAATAACCCGGGTTGCAATGTCATTTGATCCGCCAGGAGCAAATGGTGAAATAAACCGAATAGATTTATTCGGCCATTCTTGTGCGTAAGCCATCCCTGATAAAACGCTCATTACTAAACATAAATAAAATGTTATTTTTTTCATATGAACTCCTTTAGTAAATTACTTCAAAATTCTTTTAGCAATATTGAGTAGATGAATTTGGCTTGTACCTTCATACAGCCGAAATAAACGCACATCCCTATAAAGCATCTCAATTGGCCCGCCAATATCAGCGCAATAACCAGCGCCTCCAAAAATCTGCACTACTCGATCTGCAACCCTACCGCACATTTCAGATGCGTAGTATTTACATATTGAAGCTTGCGTAGTGATATCTTCACCACGATCTCGCGCTCTAGCAGTCTCTAGAACTAAACTTTTTGCTGCCTCGATTTCAACCTTGCATTCTGCAAGCATCGCCTGTACAAGCTGAAACTCTGCTATTGGTTTACCAAATTGTTGACGTTTTTTCACATGGACTAGCGCCTCATCTAATAAACGAATGGCTGGCCCAATACATAGAGCGGCCAAATTGATACGCTGCTTATTTAATGCCTTCATTGCAGTTCCAAATCCTACGCCTAATTCTCCCCCTATTACGTCATCTCTCGAGGCTAAAACATCTTTCAAAAATACCTCTGAAACGGGTGAA
The DNA here is from genome assembly GCA_044377685.1 of Polynucleobacter sp. GTDB lineage: Bacteria > Pseudomonadota > Gammaproteobacteria > Burkholderiales > Burkholderiaceae > Polynucleobacter. The sequence goes on from JBILYO010000061.1 coordinate 9,824, forward strand.
CCAGACTGACCCATTTTCTTGTGCTCAGGACCTGCCCAGATTCCTGGGACATCTTTAGTGATTAAAAATGCACTAATCCCTTTATGAGATAAGTCCGATGGATTCGTTCTAGCAAATACTGTAAACAAATCTGCAATTGGTGCATTTGTAATGTAGCGCTTTGTTCCATTAATTAAAAACTGCTCAGGAGATTGATCCACCTTTAGCGCAGTTGTTTTCAAAGCGGTTGCGTCCGATCCAGCATCTGGCTCTGATAATGCGAGACAGCCTGTTATCTCACCTGAGGCGAGTCTGGGCAACCATTTTTCTTTTTGCGCTTTAGTCCCATCCTGAACGATGCCTTCAGAACCAATGCCGGTATTAGTCCCTGCTCGGGCACGGAATGCAGTTGCCGCCTGAGAAATTTCGATATTAGCCAATGCCAACTCTTCGGTACTTAAGCCAGCACCACCATATTCCTTGGGAATGCTCCAACCAAAGAATCCACTCTTTCGCATGACATCGACAATAGATTCAGGAATACAGTTTTTTTCTACCACCTCAACTTCAGCAGGAATAGCAACATCACGAACAAAAGAGCGTATTTTGCTCAATCGCTTCTCATTGACCTCACTATTACTAATCACTTAGTTCTCCTTGTTCATATAGCTAACTCCACCATCTCGCTCAATATTACGTTTTGCCTCAAGCAGGTGCGGAGCAATGGTTTTATTCATTTCACTTTGAGACATCTTTGAGCTACTTAGGGTGCAGTTCAAAGCAATCA